>DAIOUL010000004.1:0-30090 GCA_036759545.1 Rhodanobacteraceae bacterium | reverse complement strand
GGCATCCTGCGCGAAGGCGCGCTGTGCCTGATCGGCAACGGCGTGGTGCTCTCGCCCGCGGCGCTGAAACAGGAGATCGGCGAACTGGAAGCGAGCGGCGTGGAAGTGCGTTCGCGCCTGAAGATTTCTCCGGCGACGCCATTGATCATGCCGTACCACATCGCGCTCGATCAGGCGCGCGAGAAGGCGGCGGGCAAGGGCGCGATTGGCACCACCGGCCGCGGCATCGGTCCGGCGTATGAAGACAAGGTCGCGCGCCGCGGCGTGCGCGTGGCGGATTTGAGCTATCCGGATGAACTTGCGGAAAAACTGCGCGAAGTGCTGGATTACCACAATTTCGTTTTGACGAAGTATCTCAATGCCGATGCGGTGGACTATCAAAAAACGCTGGACGAAGCCGTTGAATTCGGCGAATACGTCGAGCCGATGAAGTCCGATGTCGCCGGCATCCTGCACGACTTGCGCCGCAACGGCGAGCGCGTGCTGTTCGAAGGCGCGCAGGGCGCGTTGCTGGACATCGACCACGGCACTTATCCGTATGTCACTTCGTCGAATACCACCACGGGTGGCGCGCTGGCCGGCGCCGGCGTGGGCGCCGATTACATCGACTACGTGCTCGGCATCGCGAAAGCCTACGCCACGCGCGTCGGCGGCGGCCCGTTCCCGACCGAACTCGACGACGACATCGGCGCGCATATCCGCAAGCGCGGCGACGAATTCGGTGCCTCCACCGGACGCCCGCGCCGCTGCGGCTGGATGGACATCGTCGCGTTGAAGCGCGCGGTGCTGATCAACGGCATCTCCGGCCTGTGCATCACCAAGCTCGACGTGCTCGACGGCATGGAGAAACTGAAGGTGTGCATCGCCTACGAATACCGCGGCAAGCGCACCGAGTACGCGCCGCTGGACGCGGAAGGCTGGAAGGAATGCACGCCGGTGTACCTGGAATTTCCCGGCTGGCAGGAAGAAACCCACGGCATCACCGAATGGGAAAAACTTCCCCCCGCCGCGCGCGCGTATCTGCGCGCGCTGGAAGAACTCGCCGGCTGCCCGCTCGCGATCGTTTCGACCGGCCCCGACCGCGACGCCAATATCGTGCTGCGCGATCCGTTTGCGTAAGTGCTGTCATCGACCCACGGATCAGGCCCTTTACTCTTGCTCGTCATTCCGGGCGGCCCGCAGGGCCGAACCGGAATCCAGTTTTTGCTCTGCTTGTCATGCCGCGTGCCACCTGCTAGTGTTTTACTCCAGTAAAACATGAGGTGCGGACATGTCTTGTGATGCCACCCTTCGCCAGTCCGGCGGTTCGATCATCCTTTCCATTCCGAAGAGCATCGCCAAATCCATGGCGGTCGAAGCCGGCTCGGTGGTCGAATTGGAACTCGAGGGCCGCACACTTTCGGTGACACCCGCGCGCCGCACGCTGGCAGATCGTCTCGCTGCAAGTCCGAAGTCCCCGGCCAAATGGCATCGCGACGACGCATCGCTGCGCGATCGTCCTATCGGGCGCGAACTGCTGTGAGTCGTGGAATTCCCGCGCGCGGCGACATCCTCGATCTGAGCCTCGATCCGACCAAGGGCCATGAAATCCGCGGCACCCGTCCGGTGCTCGTGCTGTCCGCGGATGCGTTCAACCGCGCCTCGGGTCTGCTGCTGGTCGCGCCGATCACGCAAGGCGGCACCGCATCGCGCGAAACCGGTTTCAGCGTGACATTGATGGGCAGTGGCACAAAAACGCAAGGCGTCGTGCTGTGCGACCAGACCCGCACCATCGACGCGCGCGCCCGTACTTTCAAACGTATCGAAAAGGCGACACCCGCGCTGGTCGAAGAAGCGCTGGATGCAGTGCGGTCGATATTGGAGTGAGCTCGGTCGCCTTTGGCGATCCCGCCGCCTTGCGCTAACCTTGCTGGCACGCGAACAGGGGACGCGCCTTGCCGTTTCTGAAACAACTCGGTTGGCAGAACAGCGACGGTCGCCTAGCGACCTGCGAGCTGGCTCGATGCATCACGAAGTAGGGGACTCATGTCTGCACTCGCCCATTTGCTGGATACATTTCGCACTTCGTTCAAAACCGAACGCGAAAAAGGCAACTACTTCGAACGGTTGGTAAAGGCCTACCTGCAGAACGAACCCTATTACGTCGATCTCTACGATCGCAAAGTCTGGCTGTGGGGCGAGTGGCGCGCGGAAGCCGCAAAGCGCGGGTTGGGCAACATCGGCTCCGATGCGGGCATTGACCTCGTCGCCGAAACGGCAACTGGCGAGCTGCACGCGATCCAGGCAAAGTTCTACGCCGAAGACGCCGTTCTAAAACTCGGCGACTTCGCCACCTTCCTCACTGCATCCGGCCGCAAACACTTCGCGCACGGCCTGATCTTCCTTACCGCAACTCGCAGCACCGGCCACCTGCGCGAGGCGCTGCAAAACCAGAAGACGCCCATCAGCCTCGTCACCCTGCACGACCTCGAAGCCAGTCAAATCGACTGGTCGAAATATCAGCCTGACGCCAAGCCCGTACTGAAACCGCAGAAACAGCTTCGTCCGCACCAGAAATCAGCGCTGGCTGCGGTGGAAGAAGGGCTTGCCAAGGCCGACCGCGGCAAGCTGATCATGGCCTGCGGTACCGGCAAGACGTTCGTCGCGCTAAAGATCGCCGAGAAGCTTGCCGGCAAGGGCGGCCGTGTTCTCTTCCTGATGCCCAGTCTCGCGTTGCTTTCGCAGGCGTTGACCGAATGGACGCAGGAAAGCGGCATTCCGCTACACAGCTTCGCCGTGTGTTCGGACAGCGACGTCGGCAAGAAACGCGGCGACGATGACTTCGAAATGCTCAGCCACGAGCTGCAATACCCGGCCACGACGGACGGCAAGCATCTCGCAGCCGAAATGATCAAGCGCCACGACGACAACCACATGGAAGTGGTGTTCTCGACTTACCACTCCATCGATGTCGTCAGTGAAGCGCAAAAGCAATGCGGCCTCGCCGCTTTCGACCTCATCATCTGCGACGAAGCCCACCGCACTACCGGTGCCACATTCCAGGATCAGGACGAAAGCCATTTCGTCAAGGTGCATGACGCCGATTTCATCAAGGCGGCCAAGCGCCTTTACATGACCGCCACCCCGCGCATCTACAGCGAGCACGCCAGGCCAGCGCCGAGCGTGACAACGTCGTGCTCGCCTCGATGGATGACGAGAGGGTTTACGGCAAGCCGCTGTACACGCTCACGTTCTCCGAAGCGGTCAAGCGCGATCTGCTGTCCGACTACAAGGTTATCGTGCTGGCGGTGGAAGAAACCGCCATCAATCGCCGCCTGCAGAAGCTGCTCGGCAGCAGCGACAACGATCTCAAGATGGACGATGCCGCGCGCATCGTCGGTTGCTGGAAGGCGCTGTCAAAGCAGGGTCTCACCGAACACCTGCCGGACGACGATCATCCAATGCAGCGTGCCGTCGCGTTCTGCCAGGTCATCGAAGCCAAGCAAGGGGCCAAAACCCACAAGGTCGGCTCCAAGAACATCGCGCGCATGTTCCAGGCCGTGGTCGAGGAATACCAGCGCACCGCCGCCACCGATGGCACCGAGGAAGAAATCGCCGCCAAGCTCAAGTGCGAAGCCGAGCACGTAGATGGCGGCATGAACGCCAGCGAGAAGGAAGCCAAGCTCGACTGGTTGAAAGCCGCTACGCCGGAAAACACTTGCCGCGTGCTCAGCAACGTGCGTTGCCTGTCCGAAGGCGTGGACGTGCCCGCGCTGGATGCGGTGCTGTTCCTCACTCCGCGCAATTCTCAAGTTGATGTGGTGCAAGCGGTGGGCCGCGTGATGCGCAAGGCGCCGGGCAAGCAGCGCGGCTACATCATCCTGCCGGTAGTGATTCCAGCCGGCAAGGAACCGCACGAAGCGCTCAACGACAATGTCACCTACAAGGTGGTCTGGCAGGTCTTGCAGGCGTTGCGCTCGCACGACGATCGCTTCGATGCGATGGTCAACAAGTTGGATTTGATCGGCAAGGACACCACCAAAATGGAAGTGGTGGCCGTCACTGACAAGATCCAGAAGCGTGCCGCCAACCTGCGGGTCAGCAACAGTCAGTTGCATGCCGCCAAAGCGCGTGGCAGTCATTCCATCGGTCAAGCCGTCACGGACCAGGCGCCCGAGCAGGTGGCGATGGAATTCGAGATCGGCGAAATCGAAAAGGCCATCTACGCCAAACTGGTGCAGAAGGTCGGCAACCGGCACCACTGGGAAGACTGGGCCAATGACATCGCCAAGATCGCCAACACCCACATCGACCGCATCAAGGCGATTCTGGAGAATCCGGAGAACAAGAAGGAACGCAAGGCATTCGATGAGCTCGCGGCCGAACTGCGCGACGACCTCAACGACGAGGTCACCGATTCGGAAATTGTCGAAATGCTGGCGCAGCACCTCGTCACCCAACCGGTATTCGAGGCGCTGTTCAAGGATCACAGTTTCGCCAGGAACAACCCGATTTCAAAAGCGATGCAGAAGGTGCTCGACCTGCTGCACGAGCATCGCCTCGACAAGGAGGCCGACACGCTGCAAGCCTTCTACGACAGCGTGAAGCTGCGCGCGGAGGGCATCGACAGCGCCGAAGGCAAGCAGAAGATCGTAGTCGAGCTCTACAACAACTTTTTTGCCAAAGCGTTTCCCACGCTCAAAGAGCGCCTCGGCATCGTCTACACGCCGGTGGAAGTGGTGGACTTCATCATCAAGAGCGTGCAGCACATTCTGATTACCGAGTTCGGCACGGGTCTGGGCGAACACAACGTCCATATCCTCGATCCGTTCACCGGCACCGGCACCTTCATCACCCGGCTGCTGCAATCGGGTTTCATATCGAAGCAGGACCTGCCGTACAAATACAAGAACGAAATACACGCCAACGAAATCATTCTGCTGGCCTACTACATCGCGGCCATCAATATCGAGGCGACCTATCACGAGATCGTCGGCGGCGATTACGTGCCTTTTGAAGGCATCTGCCTCACCGACACCTTCCAGATGTACGAGAAGGATGATCTCGTAGATGCGCTGCTGGTGGACAACAGCAAGCGGCGTAAGCGGCAGAAGAAATTAGATATCCGGGTCATTGTGGCGAACCCGCCATATGCCGAAGGCCAGGACAGCGCCAACGACAACAACCAGAACGTTGCCTACCCAAACCTAGATCGTCGCCTTGGCAATACCTATGGTGAAAAGTCGAAAGCTACGCTCTCCAAATCGCAGTACAACAGTTATGTGCGCGCCATCCGGTGGGCCAGTGATCGTATCGGCAATCAGGGAGTAATTGGTTTCGTATCAGGCTCAGGATTCATTCAAAAGCCGACGATGGATGGCATGCGCAAATGCCTTGTAGAGGAATTTACGAGCACTCATGTGCTCGATCTTCGTGGCGACATTCGCAAAAACATGCTTAGCAAAGGACGCGCGAAGGAAGGGCAGAACATCTTTGAAAGCGGCAGCATGAATGGTATCGCTGTGACGGTGTTCGTCAAAAACCCGAGCGCAACGACACGCGGCCGCATCTTCTATCACGATATCGGTGATGACTTACGCCGCAGCGAAAAACTTAAGCGCGTGACCGCATTCGGTTCTGTGGATGGCATCACTAAGGCTGATCGTTGGCGGCCCATCACAACCGACGCTCATGGCGATTGGTTGCGCCAGCGTGACGACAGCCTAAATAAGTTCATCGCGTTGGGCGATAAGAAATCCCACGACATAAGGTTGTTCGATAACTTTTCATTGGGTGTAGTCACGAACCGCGATGCTTGGTGCTACAACGCCAGCAAGGGTGCCGTCGAAAACAATATGGCGCGCACTATCGCGTTCTACAACGACGAGGTGAGGCGCTTCGAAAGAACATTCCCAGAGCTCGACGGCAAGGCACGCAAGGCGAAGGCCGATGATTTTATTGACACTGATCCGACCAAGATCAGTTGGACACGCGGCCTGAAACAGCAATTGGCTAACGGTCGGACCTTTGCGCTCGAACCAGATTGCCTAGTGAGAAGCCTATATCGCCCGTTCACGAAACAGTGGCTGTACTTCAACCGGCAATTCAACGAGATGGTCTTGCAAATGCCGCGCATTTTTCCCAATGCGGAGATGAAGAACCGCGCGATCTGCATTGCGGGGGTCGGCAACAGAAGCGGGTTCTCCGTGCTGGTCGCAGACACCCTTCCCAATCTCGATCTCATCGAAAAAGGTCAATGCTTTCCGCTGTACCTTTATGACGAAATCGCCCAAGCAGACCGCAACGACACCGCGCCCGGTCTGTTCGATCAGACCGCACTCAGCAAGGCGCCTGCTCGCCGTGACGCCATCACCGATGCAGGCCTTGAGCATTTCCAGTCGGCGTATCCGGGCGAGGTGATCGGCAAGGAAGACATCTTCTATTACGTATATGGCCTGCTGCACTCGCCCGATTACCGCGAGCGCTACGCCGACAACCTTGCCAAGGAGCTGCCGCGCATTCCGCGCGTGAAATCCGCCGAGGACTTCTGGGCCTTCAGCAAGGCCGGTCGCGATCTCGCCGATCTGCATCTCAACTATGAAACCGTGCCGATGTATGCCGGCGCGAAGGTGGACACCGGTGGTAAGAAGCTCACCGACGCCGACTACCGCGTCGAGAAAGTGAAAGTGCCAAAGATCAACGGCCAGAAAGACCTGACCCGTCTCATCTACAACAGCAAGATCACCGTCACCGGCATTCCGCCTGAAGCATACGATTACGTCGTCAACGGCAAGCCCGCGCTGGATTGGGTGATCGAACGCCAGTGCGTCAAAACCGACAAGGACAGCGGCATCGTCAACGACGCCAACGACTGGGCGATTGAAACCATGCACAACCCGCGCTACCCACTGGAACTGTTCCTGCGCGTGATCACGGTGAGTCTTGAAACCATGAAGATCGTGCGCCGCCTTCCCAAACTCGAAATCCTCGAAGTGGCTTCGAAAGAGATGGCAAGCGCATGAACAGAGTTTTCTTGTCCTACTCGCATAAGGATGCAGCGATGCGGGATCGCCTTCAGGTCCATCTGGCCATGCTGAAGCGCAATGGTTTGATCGAAACCTGGAATGACCGGATGATTCCTGCCGGCGGGGTGCTGGACGACGAAATCGACACGCATCTCAAGCAGGCAGACGTCGTGCTTTTGCTGGTCAGCGCTGACTTCTTGGCCTCTGATTACTGCTATTCCCGCGAAATAAAGCGCGCGCTCGAGAGACGAGAACAAGGGCTGACACATGTGATTCCAATCATCTTGGATCACTGCGACTGGCTGCACTCCCCGCTGGCTCGACTCAAAGCCGTACCCAAAGACGGCACGCCGATCAGCAAATGGCCGAATGAGAGCGAGGCATGGCAAGACGTGGTCTCCGAGATTCGGGCCGCCTTGCCCGCAACTGCGACGTCCCCATTGCCTCCGGTGAGCTTGCAACCTACGTCCGCGCGTCAGCCCAGCGACCCAGAGCTACCGCGATCTAGCAATCTGACGCTGAGAAAGCGGTTCTCCGACGCAGACAAGGATGCCTTCATCGAAGAAGCGTTCGCTTATATGAAACGTTACTTTGAGGGCTCATTGCGGGAACTGGCCGCACGCAATCCGGAGTTCGAGGGTCGTTATCGAGAAATCGATTCCGAGACTTTCACCGCAAAGGTCTACGAAGCGGGCAAATCTGTTACTCAATGCCGCATTTCGCTGAGGAGCCCTTTTGGCAAGGGCATCAACTACTCAAGCAATTTGGATCGGGACAATACCTCAAGCGGAATGCTCTCGGTTGCCAACGACGACCAGCATCTTTACTTCACTCCCTCTCTTTCCATGTATGACGGCAGGGAGCAGAAATTAGGGCTCGAAGGCGCGGCGGAGCACTTCTGGTCGAAGCTGATTGAGCCTTTGCAACAATAGGCTTATTGGTGGGCGTGGCGCTGCGTGATGCGATCGCGCGTTGGAGCGACACTTGAGCCACAAGCGATACGTGTATACAATGTGCGCACAAGGAGCCGTGCCATGCCCGCACCCGCCGCCACCCGCGAGAAGACCATCAACCTGCGCGCCACGCCGGCGCAGAAGGCGCTGATCGAGCGCGCGGCGGAATCGACCGGCAAGACGCGCACGGCGTTCGTACTGGATGCGAGTCTGCAACGCGCGCAGGCGGTGCTGGCCGACCGCACCCATTTCGAATTGTCTGCCGCGCAGATGGATCGTTTCATGAAGGCGCTGGATGCACCTTCGCCGCATCCGGCCGCATTGCGCAAGCTACTCTCGCGCAAACCGCGCTGGACGCGATGAACGATGGCGGTTGCGGCGCCGGTTGCGCTTGCGCCTGATCACGATTGCTCTGCATTCGACTGCGGCCATCCGGAACTCGCCGACTGGCTGCGTCGGCGTGCACGCGCGAACGAGGAAGCACACGGTTCGCGTTGTTTCGTGGCGTGTGAAGGCAAGCGCGTGATCGGCTATTACGCGCTCGCGGCCGGCAGCGTGCAGCGCGCGCACGTGCGGGGTGGCGTGCGGCGCAACATGCCGGACCCGATTCCCGCGATCGTGCTCGGCCGGCTCGCGATCGATCTGCAATGGCAGGGGCAGGGCTTCGGCGCCGACTTGTTGCAGGATGCCGTGCTGCGGGCGTTGCGCGCATCAATGGAAATCGGCGCGCGGGTGCTGCTGTGCCATGCGATCGACGCGAAGGCAAAAGCGTTTTATCTGCGGCACGGTTTTGTGGAATCCACTTTCGATCCGTTGACGGTGATGCTGGATTTGAAGAAGGTTGAGGCCGGGCTGCGGCGTCAGCCTAGGGCCGAGTAGTACCCCAGACTCGGTTCACCGCTACGCTTTTGAACGCGCGCGGTATTTCCTCGTGCGCGGTTCCTGCACGCGCTTGCCGGGCTTCACCCTGATGTGCTGCCGCAGCCACGCGGCGAAATCCTTTTCGCGCAGTTTGCCTTCGGCGAGGGCGAGGTAGATTGGATATAGCTCGAGGTTGTCGGCCTCGAGTTCGCCGTCATTGAGCATCACGAAGGTTTCGCACGCGACGGCGGCGGTGCGTTTGTTGCCATCCACGAAGGGGTGATTACGCGCCAGGCCGTAGGCAAGACTTGCGGCGAGATCGGCCAGATCGGGCGCGGGATCGCCATAGGCATACAACTGCTGCGGCCGCGCCAGCGCGGATTCGAGCAGTTTTTCGTCGCGCACGCCGCCCGTGCCGCCGTGCTCCGCGAGCTGGCGATCGTGAATCGCGAGTGCAAGCATCTTGTCGATCCAGACGATCATCATCAACTGTCGGCCAGTTTGCGCAGCAGCGTGCGGCGCTTGCGCATCACCTTCTCCGCCACTTCCATCTGCTTGGCGAGGGTGGGATCGTAGGTGGTGAGCTTGATGCCGTCCGGCGTTTCCAGCGCGTACAGTTCGTCGCCTTTCTCCACGCGCAGGCGCGCGAGGAGTTCGCGTGGCAGGATCACGCCGGCGGAATTGCCGATGGTGGTGACCTTGAGTTTCATGGTGGTTCTTTCCGCAGCCTGAAAAGCGTTATAACGAACGTTATACTAACGGTGCTACGGCGACTGTGTCAATCGCGTTGCGCATGCCTTCTTCGTGCATCAACATGGCCGCGGTGAACGGATGGCCGCGCTTTTCATTCTCTTTTTCCACTTTGCGATCATCGCATTCAACATCGCGGGTTGCGTGCTGATTCCGATCGGTGCATGGCGCGCCTGGCGATGGGTGCGCGGATTCTGGTGGCGGCTGGCGCACCTGCTCAGCCTGGCGATCGTTGCGGTACAGGCGCTGCTGGGCCGCGCGTGTTTCCTGACGGTCTGGCAGGGCGATCTTTCCGGCGTATCGAATGCGCAGCCGCTGATTGCCGGCTGGATCAACCGGCTGATCTACTGGCCGCTGCCGCTATGGGCATTCGCGGTCGCATACGTCGTGGTGTTCGCCTACGTGGTCGCGTTGTGGATCTGCGTGCGGCCGCGGATGCCTTGGCAGCACTAGAGCCATTCGCGAGATGCAATCTTTGCAGTTGTGATTCCACGCAGGTGGGAGCCCAAGCGGGATTCGACGCCTTCAAATGATTGACAGACAAAGACACTGGATTCCGGCTTTCGCCGGAATGACGGGCAAAAAATCGACATGGCCGCGGCGCAATTGCCTTAGCGAATCTCGATCACCGCCAGTCCGTGGCTCGGCAACGTAATCGAAAGCGTGCCCTGGTCGATCGGGACGGATTCCGGCGGCGGCAGCGCCGCGGCGGCGCGCAGCTTCTTCAACTGCTCCATGGTCGGATAACGCGGCGAACCCATCGCGGCGTAGGCGGCGTGCATGTCGCCGTGCTTGGCATCGACGCGTGACACCGACGCACGCGTGGCGTTGAGGTGTTCGAACTTCAAGGTGATCGTAGCCGGCTTGTTCTCGCGTTGCTCCGGCGGCGCGTAATTCCACACGGCGAGCACCAGAGAACCATCCGGCTTGCGCGTGGCGAGCACCTGATCGGATTTCACCTCGATGCGCTTGTTGCCGAGTTGATGCAGCAATTTGAAGGCATTGAACGCGGGCTTTTCGATGTGCCCTTCCGCGATCAGGCCGAAGCCGCCGTACATCGGTGTCTTGATCACGCCCTGTTCGTCGAACACGTCCGAGAACGTCCAGTACGACATCACGTCGACCAGGCCGTCGCACTGGCGGATGGTGTCGGCCATCCACGGGCCCATGTACGGCGCGTCGGTCACGTCCGGCTCGTTCATGTAGCTGGCATTGAACTCGCTCCAGATCAGCGGCAGGTGCGGCATCGATGAAGCCTTGATCTGGTCGTGCACCTTGCGCACCGCGCGGCAGACCATCTTGTCGCGCGGGATCGCCTCGTTCGTACCGAACACGTTCTGCGCCGTGTCGTTGGCATACACGTGGGTCGAGACGAAATCGACCGGCACGTGGTGTTCCTCGACGTGCTTGATGAATTGCGGAACCCACGCGGCCTGCGCGGTGGCCGGGCCGCCGACGCGCAGGCGCGGATTCACGGCCTTCAGCGCGCGCGCGGTGTGATCGTAGAGCGTCCAGTAGGTTTCCTGTTTCGGTTCGCCACCCCAGAAATCCAGGTTCGGCTCATTCCACACCTCGAAATACCACGTCGCCACTTCGTCGATGCCGTAGCGATCGATCAGGTGCTGCGCGAACGCGGTGATCAGCGCATCCCACTTGGCATAATCCTTCGGCGGCGAGATGTTGGGATGGCCCATGAACACGTGCGTGATCGGTTTCGATCCCAGCTTCGTGGGCATGAAACTCAACTCGACGAACGGCTTGACGCCGTTGGCGAGCAGGCCGTCGTAGATCTGGTCGACGTAGGAAAAGTTGTAGACGGGATTGCCTTGTGCGTCCTCGTCGTACACGCCGATCTCGTCGTTGAGGATGCCGTGGAAACGCACGTAATCGAAGCCGGTGGCCTGTTTCACTTCGCGCAGATCGTCGCGGTAGCCCTCGCGCATCGACAGGATGGCGCGGCCGGAGCCGAACATCTGCTCCCAGAAATGCGGGAACGGATGCGAAGGTGCGGTGGCGTCGACCACGACGGTTTCGCTGGCGGCGGGTGCGGCCGCGGCACCGCCGAAGGCGAAGAGCAGCAACAGAGCGAACAGAATCGGCTTCATGCAGGCATCCGTCGTGACAAGGACGCCGCCAACGATAAGGCCGGCAAGCGGCGAACGCCAGCATCGCCGGATGATCTGCGGCATCGAAGCTGCGACAATGCCGCGTGGTGTTCAAGCTGCTCCGTCTCGATCATGTCGTGTTGCGCGTGCGCGACCTCGCCGCGATGCGCAGGTTTTATTGCGACGTGCTGGGCTGCGCGTTCGAGCGCGATCAGCCCGAGATCGGTCTGCTGCAATTGCGTGCGGGCGCGTCGTTGATCGACCTGGTGGATGCCGAAGGCAAGCTCGGCCGCAAAGGCGGCGCGGCGCCGGGTTCCGATGCGCACAACGTCGATCACTTCTGCCTGCGCGTGGAGCCGTGGGACGAAACGGCCATCCTCGAACATCTGCGCGCGCACGATGTGGCGATCGGCGACATCGGCGAGCGCTACGGCGCCGATGGCAACGGCCCGTCGATCTACATCGACGATCCGGAAGGCAATACGGTGGAGTTGAAGGGGCCGCCGCGGCTCATGTGCTGAGCTGCTCGATGGCCTGTGCCGGCGTAATGAGTGCGATACGTGAAAGCGATACGAGGGTGAGCAGATCCGCATCGCCGGTAATCAGCGCATCTGCTTTGGCGGCGAAGGCGAGCTGCAGGAAGGGCAAATCGTACGGGTCGCGGCAATGCGGCGTCTTGGGCGGCGGCTTGGTGATGCGCACGGTTTCGGCCCAGGGCAGATAGTCCGCCAGCAGATCGTGCTGCTCATCCCGTGTCAGCTTGAATTTCGGATACGCCAGCACGCGGATCAGTTCCGCGGTGGTGCTGCGGCTGATCAGCGGCACGAACAATCCGTTTTGCCAGGCCAGGCGCAAACGGCCGGCAGTGCCGCCGGGCCGGATCAAGGCGGACAGCACGACATTGGTATCCAGCACCCAGCGCCGTGCTTTGTACGTCACGGCTTGCGGCGCTGCGCGGATTTGCGCGTGCGCTTTTTTCGATAATCGGCCGGTGTTTCCGCCACGCGTGTTTCTGCGCGAGCCGCGGAAGCTTTGCGCGCCCAGACCACGGCAGCGGCGAGATCGTCGTCCTCGAGTTGCAGTTCCGCCAGCTTGGCGCGTACCGCATCCGCGCGTTGCATGCGCACGGGCGTCAGCACCAGCCGCCCGGCGCGCGCCTCGATCTCGAAATATTCGGCATTGCCGGCCGCTTCCACGGCCGCTTTGGGCAGGGTGAGCTGATTCTTGGCGGTGAGCTTGGCAAGCATGAAGTAAGGATACCTTACTCGGTCCAAAACGCAAGCTTGCCGTCTCCAGTCGTGTGCAAGCGTCGCGCGTCGTGAGATGCGCGGGTGGAACATGCGCGGAAGTGGCGCATCCGCCGCGGCGCTAAACTGGAAAGTCCATGGTCGTGCCGCGCTGGGATGCTAGGAGCGCTCGCGGCCAGTCATTCCATTTCCATCAACAACTTGCGAAAACAAATTCGAGTGATTCGGTGGCAACGAACGCGCCTTTAGCATTGTTCGACAGCCGACAGATTTGGCGACAGCGCCGCCCTAGGCGCGGCGATTTGCCGGTTGTGCCTGCGCAGCCCACCGGTTGGCCGGAGCTGGATGCGGCGCTGCCGGCGGGCGGTTGGCCGGATGCGGCTTTGAGCGAAATCCTGATTCCCGCGGACGGGGTGGGCGAATTGCAATTGCTGATGCCGACCCTGGTTCGGCTGGCGCAGACGGATCGTCCCGTGCTGCTGATCGCGCCGCCGTATGCGCCGTGTGTTGTCGGCTGGCGTGCGCAGGGCGTAGACATGGCGCACGTCGAAATCGTTGCCATCGAGCACGAGCGACAGGCACTGTGGGCGATGGAGCAATCGCTGCGCGCGGGGTGTTGTTCGGCGGTGCTGGCGTGGCCGAAGCAGATCGACGAGCGTCGCTTGCGCCGTTTGCAGGTAGCGGCTGACAGCGGCCGCGCACTGGCCTTCGTGTTCCGCGATCGCAAATGCGTCGAGCATGCATCACCGGCGGCGTTGCGCATCGAGATCGAAACGAATCCCGCGCAGTTGCGCGTGCGCAAGTGCCGGGGTGGGGCGGCGCCGGTGCAGCCGATTGCGTTTGAGGTCTTCTCCTCCCCCTTCAAGGGGGATGGGAGGGGGATGGTTCAGCGATCTTCAACACCATCCCCACCCAATCCTCCCCTTGAAGGGGAAGGCTTGCACTTAATGCGAAGGGAAGGTAGCTGACTTCATACGGAAATGACGATGTTGTGGGCCTGCATTTCATTTCCGCATCTCGCGCTGGATGGCGTGCTGCGTCAGCGCGTGGATGCAGCATCGCCGCTGGTGTTGATCGATGGCCCGCCGCACGCGCGCGTGCTGTTCGACGTGAACGACGCCGCGGCACGCGCCGGTTCGCGCTCGGGCCAGCCGCTCACCGCCGCGCGCGCATTGCTGGCGGAATTCGAAGCGGTACCGTTCGATGCGAACGAGGTCGAACACTGGCATCGCTTCCTCGCCGCGGTCGCATATCGCTACAGTTCGGACGTCGCGTTGCTGCCGGATGCGATCGTGCTGGAAATCGGCCGCAGCCGCTCCTTGTTCGGACCGTGGGAGCAGTTTTCGCGACACCTGCACGAAGACTTCTCGCAACTCGGTTTCCGTCATCGCCTCGCCGCTGCGCCCACGCCGCATGCCGCGCGCGCGCTGGCCGAACACGCCGACGGCAGTGCGATTCTGGAAACGCAAAACTTGCACGCGGGCTTGTCGCGATTGCCGCTACACCATGCGGGTCTGCCGGAAGAAACCGCGATGACCCTGGTGCAGATGGGTTTGCGCACGCTGGGTCAGGTGCTGGACGCGCCGCGCGATGGCCTGCGCCGCCGTTTCGGCAGCGAACTGCTGCGCGCGCTGGATCGGTTGAAGGGCAATGCTCCGGATGGTCTGGTGCGTTTTCGCTCGCCGGATCGTTTTTCCCAACGGATCGAATTCGAACCCGAGGTCGAGAATCTTTCCGCGCTGCTGTTTCCACTGCGCCGGTTGACCGGCGATCTTGCTGCGTTTCTTTCCGGCCGCGACGGCGGCGTGCAGCGCTTCACCGTTGAACTCGAGCATCGTGCGCACGACAGCACGCGCGTGCAGGTCGGTTTGCTGGAACCGCTGCGCGATCCGGAGCAGTTGTTCGAATTCTCGCGCGGCCGTCTGGAAGCGCAGCGCTTGCACGCACCGGTGCGCGCATTGCGCTTGCGCGCGGACGAACTGCCGCCGTTCGTGCCGGCGGGACGCGATCTGTTCGACCGCCGTCACGCGCACGCGTTGACGATGACGCAATTGCGCGAACGCCTGCGTGCGCGGCTCGGTGACGACGCGATTTACACGCTGCACGACACGCTCGATCCGCGTCCCGAACGCGCGCAGTCGCGGGAAGACGATGCAGCCACCAACGAAACATCTTCACCGCGTCCGACCTGGTTGCTGGAAAAACCCGTTCCGTTGCGCGGACCGCAACCGGAATTGCTGGCCGGGCCGGAACGTCTGGAAACCGGCTGGTGGGACGGCGAGCCGGTGCGGCGCGATTACTACGTGGCGCGTACCGCGCAAGGCCAGCGCGCGTGGATCTTCTGCGCGGCCGGACAGCGCGGGCCCTGGATGCTGCACGGGTGGTTCGCATGAGCGCGTGCGGATACGCCGAGCTGCACTGCCTGTCGAACTTCTCGTTCGGGCGCGGCGCATCCAGCGCGCGCGAGTTGTTCGAGCGCGCCAAGGCGTGCGGCTACACCGCACTGGCGATCACCGACGAATGTTCGCTCGCCGGCATCGTGCGTGCGTGGGAGGCCGCGCGCGAATTGGAGATTAAACTGATCGTCGGCGCGGAAGTGACACTACGCGACGGTCCGAAACTCGTATTGCTGTGCGAGGACAAGGCCGGCTACACCGCGCTGTGCCGGCTGATTACTCAAGGGCGGCGCGCATCGAAGAAGGGCGAGTACAAGCTGACGCGTGCTGATTTCGAAGTCGGCATGCTCGGCGTGCTGGCGTTGTGGGTTCCTGAAAGCGAGCCGGATCTCGAACACGGCCGCTGGATGAAACATGTTTTCGATGACCGCGCCTGGGTCGCGGTGGAACTGCACCGCGGACCTGATGATGCAAAACGTTTGTGGGATTTGCAGCGCATCGGCGCGGAACTCGGCCTGCCGTTGGTCGCAGCCGGCGACGTGCACATGCACGTGCGTGCGCGGCTGCCGTTGCAGCACACGCTGACCGCGATCCGTCATCGCACCACGATCGCGCAAGCCGGACAAAAGCTGTTTCCCAATGCCGAGCGGCACCTGCGCAAACGCGTCGAACTCGCGGCTTTGTATCCGCGCGAATTGCTGGACGAGACGGTGCGGATTGCCGAGCGCTGCAATCTCGATTTGAAAGAAGCGGTGCAATACCACTATCCCGCCGAACTGGTGCCGGAAGGGCACACGCCGGCCACGTGGCTGCGCGAATTGACGGAGCGAGGCCTGCGATGGCGCTGGCCCGGAGGCGTGCCGGAAAAGGTCAACGAGCGGATCGAATCAGAACTCGAATTGATCGCTTTCAAGGAATTCGAAGCATTTTTCCTGACCGTGCACGATGTGGTGCGCTACGCGCGTTCGCAGGGGATCCTCTGCCAGGGCCGCGGTTCGGCAGCCAATTCCGCGGTGTGTTACGCGCTCGGGATCACCGAGGTGAATCCGGCGGAAAGCGAACTGCTGATGGAGCGTTTCATCAGCCGCGAGCGCAATGAGCCGCCCGACATCGACGTGGATTTCGAACACGAGCGGCGCGAGGAAGTCATTCAATACATTTACAAGAAGTACGGACGCGAGCGCGCGGCGCTGGCCGCCACCGTGATCTGCTATCGCGGCAAAAGCGCGGCGCGCGACGTCGGCAAGGCGATGGGCCTCATCCCCGAACAGGTCGATCAGTTGAGCCGCGCAGTGGGCTGGTGGGACGGCGCGAGCGCACTGGATCAGCGTCTGCGCGAACGCGGTTTCGATCCGGATTCGCCGCTGTTGAAACGCGTGCTCGCGTTGACCGCGCAGCTGCTGGACACGCCGCGGCACCTAAGCCAGCACGTCGGCGGTTTCGTGATGTCCGACGCGCCGCTGTCGGAACTGGTGCCGATCGAGAACGCGGCGATGCCTGATCGCACCATCATCCAGTGGGACAAGGATGATCTGGATGCGATGGGCATGCTGAAAGTGGATTGCCTGGCGCTCGGCATGCTGACCTGCATCCGCAAGTGTTTCGGTCTGTTGAAACAACACGGACAGGGAGATCACACGATCGCGGGCATCGAGCCGGGTGACGAAAGGACGTATGACATGATCCAGCGCGCCGACACCATCGGTGTGTTCCAGATCGAAAGCCGTGCGCAGATGAGCATGCTGCCGCGCCTGAAACCGAAGGAGTTCTATGATCTTGTAATCCAGGTGGCGATCGTTCGGCCGGGACCGATCCAGGGCGACATGGTGCATCCGTACCTGCGTCGCCGCCGCGGCGAAGAAGAGATCGACTATCCGTCGCCGGAAACCGAATCTGTTCTGAAGCGCACGCTCGGCGTGCCGCTGTTCCAGGAACAGGTGATGCGCCTGATGATGGTCGCGGCCGGTTACACGCCGGGCGAAGCCGATCAACTGCGCCGCGACATGGCCGCATGGAAACGCCGCGGCGGATTGGAGAAACACTACGACCGCATCAAGGACGGCATGCGGGCGCGCGGTTACACAGAGGAATTCATCGAGCGCACTTTCAACCAGATCAAAGGTTTCGGAAGTTATGGTTTTCCGGAAAGCCACGCCGCGAGTTTCGCGATCCTCGCTTACGCTTCGTCGTGGCTGAAATGTCATCATCCGGCTGCATTCGCGTGTGCATTGCTCAACAGTCAGCCGATGGGTTTCTACGCGCCGAGCCAGATCGTGCAGGACGCGCAGCGCCACGGCGTGCGCGTGCTGCCGGTGGACGTGCGCTACAGCGATTGGGATTGCACGCTGGAAGCGGACCGTCGTGGCGCGCTGGCGATCCGGCTCGGCCTGCGGCAGGTGCGCGGCTGTTCGGAAAAGGCGGCGCAACGATTGATGGCCGCGCGCGTGCAACGCGCATTCACCGATGTCGCCGACTTGTGTGCGCGCGCCGCGCTGGATTCATCGCATCGCACGTTGCTGGCGCAAGCCGGCGCGCTGCGCGGTCTGGCCGGGCATCGTCATCGCGCACACTGGGCGGCGATCGGCGTGGAAGCGCACCGGCCGCTGTTCGAGCATCGCAGTCCGGATGAAGCCATCGTGCATTTGCCGCTGCCCTCCGTCGCGGAAGGCGTACATGCCGATTACGCGCATACGGGGTTGACGCTGGGTCCGCATCCGCTGAAGTTGCTGCGCGCTCGGCTGCGCGCGAAGCGCTGGCTGGATTCGAAGCAGTTGCAGGCTCTGCCGCACGAAAGCGAAGTGCGGCTGGCCGGCCTGGTGACGCAACGCCAGCGTCCGCAAACCGCCAGCGGCGTCACCTTCATCACGCTGGAGGACGAGCACGGGCCGGTCAATGTGATCGTCTGGGCCGATGTCGCCACGCGCCAGTGGCGGCCGTATCTGGAAGCGAAACTGCTGGGCGTGCAGGGCAGGTGGGAACGCGTGGACGGCGTCAGCCATCTGATCGCGCATCGATTGTTCGATGTCAGCGACATGCTGGGCGAGCTGGATGTGCGCTCGAGGGATTTTCATTGAGCGAATCATCGCTTCGCCGCTGCTGCCACCTTGCGCAAATCCTCGATCAATTCCTTCAACATCGCGTCGCGGGTTTGCGGATCGGGCGCGCGCAGCAGCGCAGAAGGATGCCAGGTGGCGATACCGCGCACGTTTTCGTCCAGGTCGCGCCATTGCCCGCGTTCGCGCGTGATGCGGAAGGCGTTGCCGAACATCGTTTGGGCCGCCATTGCGCCCAATCCGACCACGATTCGCGGGCGCACACGCAACAGTTCCGCCGCCAGCCACATTCGGCATGCCGCCTGCTCGGACGCATTGGCGCTCTTGTGCAGGCGCCGTTTGCCGCGCAATTCGTATTTGAAATGCTTGACCGTGTTGGTGAGGTAGAGCGATTCGCGTGCCAGCCCGGCGGCTTCCAGTGCTTCGTCCAGCAATCGGCCCGCAGGTCCGACGAATGGACGGCCTTCGATGTCTTCCTGCGCTCCGGGCTGCTCGCCGATCAACATGATCGTCGCGCGTTGCGGACCTTCGCCGAACACCGTCTGGGTGGCGCTACGCCATAGCGGGCACGCGTGACAATCCGCCGCCTCGCGCCGCACTTCGGAGAGGCGGCCGCGCGGGATCACGCTCACCGGTTTGGCGAGCGGCACGCGCGGCGAATCGGCAGCGGAGCGGGCTTTGCGGCGGTCCGTCACGCTGCGACCATCGCGCCGGCAACGTGCAACCCGCGTCAATATCGGGGCGGCCGGATAGCGCCGCGGGCCGGGAGCGGCTACCATCCGCGTTTCGGCCGTGCACGGTGCGCGGCAGCGGGTACGCGCGATATCGGACGCCTTCCCGCATCACGACATGCAGAAAATGCGGAGATTGCTGGCATGACGCGAGTGCTCGAATTCATCGTGGCCCTCATCCTGGTGTTCATCGCGGCCGTGATCGTGGGCGTGTTCCTGCCTTCGCACGGCCACATCGAGCGGTCGCTGTCGATCAGCCACGACCCCCATCAGACCTATGATCTGCTCAACAACTTCCGCCGCTTCGACGATTACGCGGGGGTGGTGCTGAAGCAGCAGGATCCGGGCCTGAAGATCGAAGTTTCCGGCGCCCCGTACGGTCCCGGCGCGAAGGTGAGCTGGAGCGGCGGCATGGACAATGTTCCGCTGAGCACGCTCACCAATCAGTCCGGCAATCTCGACCCGACCGGCAAGGGTGAAATCGTCTGGGCACTGGACAGCGCAGCATGGCGCGGCCACAACAAGCTGTTCACGCTGGATCTGGAGCCGACCAACAACCAGCGCCTGACCAAGGTTTCCTGGTCCTACGACGTGGACTACGGCTGGAACCTGCTGGACCGCTATTCGCGCTTCTTCCTGCGCGGCGCGCCGGACACGCTGATCCAGTACAGCCTCAATCATTTGCAGGACACGATGGCGTCGATTCCCAATGTCGATTACACCAAAACGCCGATGCGGATCGTGGCCACGCCGGCGCAGCCGATCCTGTTCGTGTCCACCCAGGCGCCGCGCACGCTGGATGACGTGGACGCCGCCACCGCCAAGGCAATGCAGCAGATCGACGCGGCGCTGAAAAAGCTCAACGTGCATCAGAACGGTCCGCGGATCACGCTCACCACCGATTACGGCGACGAAAACTACGTGTTCGACGTCGCGGTGCCGATCGATGCGACCAGCCTGACCGTCAACGGCCAGACCGTCGATCTCACAAAGTTGACCGCGCAGGCGGAGAACGCGCCCGGCGCCACGCCGGTCACCGCGAGTTCCGCCGCTGCGCCCGCGAGCGGCGCCTCGGCTGCGGCTCCGGCGAGCGGCAGTTCCGCCGGCGCACCGCCTGCGAATCTCGAGCCGGGCACGGTGGATTCGAAAGGCAATCTGGTCGTGGACGGAACCGTGCGCGCGGCGATGCTGCCGGGCGGTCCCGCACTGGAAGGCGATTGGCAGGGCACGCCGGCGGGCATTCCGCTGATGCGCCTGGCGTTGAAGGCCTATTGCCTGACGCACGGTTATGCCTTCGACGACACCACGCACCGTTATTACGACGAACTGGTTTCGCTGCCCAACGCCGCGTATGACCAGCAGCAATTCCGCGTGTTCCTGCCGCTGCTGGGCAATGACGTGCCGAAGGAAACCCCGGAGCAGGCTTCCGGCAAGGCCGGTCCGCTGCCGCCGCTGAATCCTGCCGCATGGCAGGGCGGGAACGCGAACGCGCCCGAAGCCGCCAACGGCTCGGACCAGAACGCGAAGAAACAGGAAAACAAGAAACAGGCCAAGTCGGCGAAACACAAGCGGCACTGATCCGTTCTTCGCGAAGCGCATCGATGAAAGCCCGCCGAACGGCGGGCTTTTTGTTTCGGGCTTTCGTGCAAGCGGGCGCATTACAATCCGCCGATGATCGAAACGGAAGCCTTGAGCAAGCGTTACGGCGCATTGCAGGCGGTGCAGGATTTGAATCTGCGCGTGGCGGCGGGGCAGGTGCTCGGCCTGCTCGGTCCCAACGGCGCAGGCAAGTCCACTTCGATGCGCATGATCGCCGGATTCCTGCTGCCGAGTTCCGGCCGTGCGAGCGTGTGCGGTCACGACGTGGTGCGCGATCCGCTTTCCGCGCGGCGCGCATTGGGTTATTTGCCCGAAGGCGCGCCCAGCTACGGCGAGATGAAAGTGCGCGAGTTCCTGATTTTCGTCGCGCGCGTGCGTGGGCTCACCGGCATCCCGCGCAATCGCCGGCTGGACGAGATGATCGCGCTGCTGCAACTGCAGTCGGTGCTGGAGCAGTCGATCGAGACGTTGTCGAAAGGGTTTCGCCGACGCGTCTGTCTGGCGCAGGCGCTGCTGCACGATCCGCCGGCGTTGATACTGGATGAGCCGACCGATGGCCTCGATCCCAACCAGCAACGTGAAGTGCACGCGCTGATCCGCGATATGGCGCGCGACCGCGCGATCATCCTGTGCACGCACGCCTTGAACGAAGTGCGCACGGTCTGCAATCGCGTCGCAATTCTGGCGGGTGGCCGCTTGCGCGCGCAAGGCACGCCGGCGGAACTGGAAATGCAGTCGCGTTATCACGGCGCGGTCAGTTTCCACGCACCGGCCAATGCCCTGCTGCGCGAATTGCTGGCGCGCGTGCCGGAAGTGGACAGCGTCGAAGTCGATCCCGCCGACGGGCGCGTCACCGTGTTTCCGCGCGCGGGCAGACAGATCCTCAACGAAGTACAGCACTTGCTGGAAGCGCAACGCGTGCAGGTGGACGAACTGCAACTGGAACGCGGGCGGCTGGATGAAGTGTTCCGCCGCATCACCGAAGGTGAATCCGCCGCGAAGGCCGCATGAACGACCGCTGCGCCGAGGAAAACCTGTTCCGCGGCCGGCGCCTGCACGGCAGCGCCTTCGCGGGCGTGCTGCTGCGCGAGCTGCGCGGTTATCTGATCACGCCGGTGGCGTGGTTGTTCACGGTGATCTTTCTGTTGCTCGCCGGTGCGCTCACTTTTTACCTGGGCGGTTTTTTCGAACGCGGGCAGGCGGACCTGCAACCGTTCTTCCAGTTTCATCCGTGGCTCTATCTGGTGCTGGTGCCCGCGGTGGCCATGCGGTTGTGGGCCGAGGAACGCCGCAGCGGCACGCTGGAATTGCTGCTGACCCTGCCGATCCGTCCATGGCAGGCTACGCTCGCAAAATTCCTGGCGGCGTGGATTTGCGTGGGCGTCGCGCTGGCGTTGACGTTTCCGATGTGGCTCACGGTCGTCTATCTCGGCAATCCCGACAATGGCGTGATCGTCGCGGGTTATGTCGGCAGCCTGCTGCTGGCTGGCGCGTTCCTGGCGATCGGAGAATGCGTCTCCGCCCTGACGCGCAGCCAGGTGATCGCCTTCATCCTGACCGTCGCGATCTGCTTCCTGCTGCTGATGGCGGGCTATCCGCTGGTGCAGGGTCCATTGCAGGCGCTGGGCTGGCCCGCCTTCGCCGATGCGCTGGCGGACTTGAGCCTGTATTCGCACTTCAACGCGATCTCACGCGGCGTGCTGGACCTGCGCGACATGGCGTACTTCATCCTGACGATCGCGTTCTGGCTGACCGCGTGCGTGGTCGTGCTGGATACGAAGAGAGGTTGACGCGTGTACTGGGGCAAGCGTCCACGCCTGAATTCGACCGCCGCGCTGGTCCTGCTGGCTGTGGTGTACATCCTGCTGGTGCTGGGAAGCTCCACCGCGCTGCGCGGCGCGCGCATCGACCTCACCGCCGACAAGCTGTACACGCTTTCGCCGGGCACGCTGCACATCGTCTCCTCATTGCGCCAGCCTTTGCAGTTGACCCTGTATTTTTCCGACCGTGCCAGCCGCGACCTGCCGCAATTGCGCGCGTACCGGCAGCGCGTCGGCGACATGCTGGAGGAAATCGCGCGCCGTTCGCACGGGGACATCCATTTCCGGGTGATCGACCCGCAGCCCTACTCGGAAGACGAGGACCGCGCCTCCGCCGCGGGCTTGAGCGCGATGCCCGGCAACACCGGCGAGGAGAAACTGTATTTCGGTCTGGCGGCGCGCAACCTCGCCGACGGGCGCAGTGGATCGATTCCGTTTTTCCTGCCGGACCGCGAGCCGCTGCTGGAATACGACATCGCCAAGCTGATCCTGGAGTTGAGCCAGAACTCCAGGCCGCGCGTGGACGTGTTGAGTTCGCTGGCCATAGCCGGCGGCATCGACCCGCTGACGCGCCAGGCGCAGCGCCCGTGGACGGCGTTGCAGTTGTTGCGGCAATTGTTCGACGTGCATCTGTTGCAGCCGCAGGGCTTGAAGAAAATAGATCCGGCCACGCGCGTGCTGGTGCTTATCGCGCCGCGCGCGCTGTCCGATGATGCGGCGTACGCGATCGATCAATACGTCCTGCGCGGCGGCAAGTTGCTGGTATTCGTCGATCCGGATGTCGAGCTGGACGCGGGCCGCGCTTCGAGCCTGCCGCGTCTATTCAAGGCGTGGGGCGTGCAGTTCGATGCGGATCAGGTCGTGCTCGATCGCGAGCGTGCGTTGACCATCCAGCCCAGTCCCGACGCGGCCCCGATCCGGCATCCGGCGGTGCTGGGATTTTCCGGCAGCGATTTGAACCGCGATGACCCGGTGACGGCGGCGCTCGGCACGATCAATGTTTCCAGTGCGGGACATTTCGAACTCGCGGCGGCAACCGATACCAAGCTGGAGCCATTGATCCAGAGTTCCGCCGGGGCCATGCTCGCTCCAGCGCAGCGCGTGCGCGATGCGATCGATCCCGCGACGCTTTATGCGGGTTACGCCCCGAGCGGAGAACATTACGCCATCGCCGCCCGCGCCAGCGGCCGTTTTGCTTCCGCATTCCCACGCCGCACGGACGCGAATCATCTGGCCAGCGCAAAAGCGGAATGCCAGGTGCTGCTGGTGGCCGACAGCGACGTGCTGTCGGATCGCCTGTGGGTACAGTCTTCATCGGGCCAGATGCCGGCGAACGCCTTCGCGAACAATGGCGACTTCTTCCTCAATGCGGTGGATGCATTGGCCGGGCCCTCCGACTTGATCTCCGTCCGCGGCCGCGCCATCGCGGATCGTCCGTTCACCACCGTGGAAAACCTGCGCCGTGCCGCCGACGAGAAGTTCAAGGCCAAGCAGAACGAATTGCTGGTGGAACTGGCCGACACCGAGGCGCGCCTGACCGCGTTGCAGACGCAAGGCGGCAATGGTTCGACGGCCTCTCAGAAGACCGCAGTTGACCAATTCACGAAACGCAAATTGCAGATCCGCGCCGAGTTGCGAGAGGTGCAGCGGCAACTGGACGCGGATATCGAAACGCTGGGCGCACGCCTGAAGTTCATCGACATTCTGCTGATGCCGATCCTGCTGACGCTGATCGCGCTGGCGTACGGCGCATGGCGCGCGCGCCGCAGGACAGGAGGCCCGCTCGCATGAGCGCGGCGCCGGTGCGTCCGCGATGGAATGGGCAAGGCGCTGCGCTCGCGGTTCTGGGCGCCAGCGCGGTAGGTCTCGGTGCATTCGGCGCGCACGCGTTGCGCAATGCGTTGCCGCCGGAATCGCTGGAAATCTGGCGAACCGCGGTGCAGTACCACTTCTGGCACACGTTGGCGTTCGCATTGGCAGCGATGATGTGGCCGCCGAGATCCGTTACACGAGCGGCGATGTGGCTTTTCGCGATCGGCGTGCTGTTGTTCTGCGGCAGTCTCTACGCGCTGGCGTTGGGCGCGCCGCGCTGGGTGGGAGCGGTCACGCCGTTCGGCGGTGTGGCTTTCATCGCCGGATGGGTTGCGCTCGGCGCATCCTTGTTTGGTGCCAGGAAATAAGAGCGACCAGGTTTATTTTTTGCTCATCATTCCGGGGCCAGTCGCGGCTTCATCGCGGCTGGAACCCGGAATCCAGCCTTCTCTCATTGGCAAGCAAGAGTCCGGAATGACCAAGACAGTGAAACGCAGCGCCCGAATTGAGCGAGGGTCGAAAGTGCCTGTAAATCTCATTCCACGCGGCTTCGATTACGAACTGGCCGTTGCGCATCTGCACAAGCGCGACCGGAAACTCGCGGCGTGGATGAAGAAGATCGGCCCGCTCGAACGCGACTTCAACGTGCATTTCGATCCGGTGGATGCGCTGGCGCGCGCGATCCTGTACCAGCAATTGTCCGGCAAGGCCGCGGCAACGATCGTCGGCCGGGTCGAAAAGCTGATGCCGCGCGGAAAGAAGATCACGGTCGCGGGGATAGAAGGCGCGAGCGACGAAGCGCTGCGCGCGGCCGGCGTGTCGCGCAACAAGATCGCGGCGCTGCGCGATCTCGCCGCGAAATCGCGCGCAGGCATCGTGCCGACGCAGAAACAACTGGCGCGCATGGGCGACCAGGAACTGATCGATCATCTGATCCAGGTGCGCGGCATCGGCCGCTGGACGGTGGAGATGATGCTGATGTTCCGGCTCGGCCGCGCCGACGTGCTGCCGGTGCACGACCTCGGCATTCGCAAGGGCGCGCAGATCGTGCACCGCATGAAGGAAATGCCGAAACCGCTGGAGCTGGAGGAGTTCGGCGAAATCTGGGCGCCGTACCGCACGCTCGCCAGCTTCTACTTGTGGAAAATCTGCGAAGCGGCGAACCCGCCGAAGAAGAAGAACGGCAAGGCGGTGAAGCGGTCGCAAGATTGACGCTGGCCGTTGCGACAAGTTCCGGGAACGCGGCATCCGGTTTCGTATCATGTGCGGGAGATACACGCCGCGAAATAGCGGCTGGACCAGATCGCGCGCGAACCCTCGTTCCTCATGCTGAACGCTTCATCGGGCCGTTGTGCCGACGCTGCATGTAATCTGCTCTTTCCTCCGTTCGAGCTCGGTGATCCCTTGATGCAAGTACCCGTCTGGATATGGCTGATCACGATTGCCGGGGTCATCGCGTTGCTGGCGCTGAGTTTCTTCGCGCATATCCGCGACGCCCACGAACCCTCGATGAAGGAAGCCGGGGCGTGGACGGCATTCTTCGTTTCGCTGTCGCTGCTGTTCGGCGGCGGGATGACCTTGGTATCGGGCTGGGATCGTGGCGTCGAATTCTTCGCCGGCTACATCACCGAATACAGCCTGTCGATCGACAACCTGTTCGTGTTCGTGATCATCATGTCGAGCTTCGCCGTGCCGCGGGCGTTCCAGCAGAAGGTGTTGCTGGTGGGCATCATCGTCGCGCTGGTCCTGCGCACGATCTTCATCCTGATCGGGGCCGCAGCGATTGCCCGTTTCAGTTGGGTGTTCTACATCTTCGGCCTGTTCCTGATCCTCACCGCACTCAAGCTGGCGTTCGAGAAGCACGACGAGGACGAAACCTACGAGCCCAACGTCATGGTGCGCTTGGTGCAGAAGATCCTGCCCACTACCGATCGGTACGACGGCGCGAACGTCACCACGGTCATCGACGGCAAGCGTTACCTGACGCCGATGATGATGGTGATGCTGGCCATCGGCATGACCGATATCCTGTTCGCACTGGATTCGATCCCGGCGATCTACGGTTTGACCGAGGTGCCCTACATCGTGTTCACCGCCAACGCGTTCGCCCTGCTCGGCCTGATCGAGCTGTATTTCCTGATCGGCGGGCTGCTCAAGAAGCTGGTTTATCTCAGCCTGGGCCTGGCGGTGGTGCTCGGTTTCATCGGCATCAAGCTCATCGTCGGAGCCATGCACGGCAACCGTCTTCCATTTCTAAACGGCGGCGAGCCGATCCATCTGGTGCCGGCCATTCCGACCTGGCTGTCGCTGGTCATCATCATCTCGATCCTCGCCGTCACCACTGCTGCCAGCCTGGCCAAGAGCCGGCGAGCTGCGGGCGCTGCGGCGAACCGCTAAGGCGCGCTCGGGCCGACCGCGAACACTCCGCCGTACTTCCAGTCAGCCGGCGCTGCTTGCAAGCGGGACAGGGGATTTCATGCACCAGTGCCACGGCTCGTACGCAATGCCGTGGCGGTTGCCGCGTGGATACGACAACACAAATCCGAACCGTTTGGCGTTGCGCATCAACCACGCGAACGCAGGCGAGCTTTCGAATTCCTCTTCCAGCGCAGCAAAGCCCGGCGTGGTGAGATCCAGTGCGCGGCCGGAGTGGTGTTCGCTGTAGCCCGGTGCTGCACTGACGCGCAGGATTTCCTCGATCGACAAACCGCGCGCGAGTTTGCGCTCGAGGATGCCGAGCTGGTATTCGATCGAGCGGAACGCCGAGACGACCTGCAATTCGACGCCGTCGCGCCGAGCCGCTTCGCGCATTGCGACGAATGCGCCCGCGGCGGATGGAATCAACCATTGCTCACGGCCGTGGATGTCCGAACCGATGCTCGTCAATCGCGCCGGTTCGCGTTGCAGGCGCATGCGATGCATGCGTGCGTAATCGCGCGGAATGCCCAGCGCGTGTGCGCGTTCGACCAGCTCGCGCCGCTGCGCATCGTCGCGGCAACGCTGCGGAGGCGCCGGAGTGGTGCTCATTGCTTGCCGGACAGCAGGGCTACGGCTGCGTCGGGATCTTCAACTTCGATCACCAGTTCCTTGTAGCTCTCGTCGCGCAGTTCCACGACGACCGCATTGTCCGGATTGCGTACGTCCCAGAAGATGCGTTCCCCGTGCAAACGGAACGTGCCTGCCGCGAACAGCCCCGGAATGTCCGTGCCCGCGGCGCGCCAGCCTTTGGATTCCTGGAACGCAAACGGGTCCCTGCGCGCATTCAGGACGTGCCGGCGCGGGATCTCCAGCCGGCTGCGCAGCGACCAGAGCTTGTGCAGGCCTTCGACCTCGAACACGAAGTTGTCGCCTTCCAGCGAGATCCTGACCATGAGTTTGCTCCGGAATTCCCGCGCGATGATGCATTCACGAACGTGGTTTCTGCATCTCGATCCACTGCGCGATTTCGGCGATCACCCTCTCATCCACGTGTTCGGGCTTGGCGTAGTCGGCCGGTGAGGGCGGACTGCCCGCAGGCATCATCAAATGCGAAAGGCCTGCATATTCTCGCAACGTGACTCGCGGGTCGCGTGCGAACTCGGCCTGCCAGCGCGAGTAATCGTCCTTCGGCGTGACCTGATAATCGCTGCCCCCTTGCAGGATCAGCATCGGAACAGCGAGCTTCTTCGCCGCCGCGACCGCGTCGTAATCGCGCAGGCTCAACCAGTAGGACGCCGGCAGACCCAGAGGCCCGACCGCGTCGGGATGCGACGCATCGAGCTTCGCCAGTTGCGCGCGTTGAGCCTCGACGATCGCCGCCTGCGCGTTCAATTGATTCGCGTGCGCCGTATCGATCGAAGCGATATAGCGCAATTGCCGCAGCATCTCGTCCAGCAAGGGATTTGCGGGCGCGGCGATCAGGATCAGGCCGGCGATGTTCGGATCGTGCTGCGCGATCCGTGGTGCCATTTGCGCGCCCAGGCTGTGGCCGAGCACGAACACGCGCGACAGATCGATTCCGGGTTGCCTGCGCAGCAACGCGACCGCCGCCACGGCGTCTTCGGTGACTTCGTCGTCGATCGTGTACGGCTTGCCGGCGAACGCCTCCGGGTGCGCCTTCGTGCGCTTGTCGTAACGCAGCACCGCGACGCCGCGCCCGGCCAGCCCCTGCGCGATATCCCGGAACGGTTTGTTCGGGCCGATCGTTTCATCGCGATCGTTGGGGCCGGAACCCGCGACCAGCACCACGGCGGGAAACGGGCCGTGGCCTTGCGGCATCGTCAAGGTGGCGCCGAGCGCGAGTGGCGGTTGTCCCACCTGCATGTCGCGTTCGCTGAAAGCGGCTGCCGGTGTGTTCGCGTCGGCAACCGGCGCGGCCATCGCTGCAAGAATTACCAAGGTTGCGGAGAAAGCGCGCACGATCAGCCGGACGTGCCCGCGGAAGTGGAGGCCGGCGCGGCCGCGGGCAGAGTCATCGCGTGAAAGCCCGCGATCTTGCCATCGGTGCCGCAGGCGATCTGCGCGGCGAGGTCGCCGTTCTGGAATTTCATCGGAACCGTGATCACGACGTAGCCATCGCTCATGCTGTTGTGCGGCATGCCGCGCGAAATCGGTTGGCCGAACTTGGCCGGCAGCGACTGCCAGGCCTGCTTCAACTGATCGGGAGTGAGGCCCGCCTTCATCGTGTCGTTGAAATCCATTTCCGCACCTTGATAGTCGCCCTTGTCCAGCGCGGCGAGCAGCGCCCGCATCTTGTCGTTGCAGGATTCGATCGCCGCGGCGGAAGCCTGCGGCGACAGCGTGTTGATCGACTGCTGCGGCGTGGTGGTCGGCGGCGCGGTTTTGTTGCCGCTGGTCTGCGCGAACGCGGCCACGCCGCAAGTCATACCGATCGCGAAAGCGAGGATGCGCATCTTCATTGCGAATTCTCCTTGTCAAACGTGCAGGATAGACACGAGACGGTCAGAAAGCGGTTAAAGCGGGCGTTTGAGGAACAGCACCACACCGAAGTAGTTGTGGGCCGTCGATGCCGCGCTGACCAGTTCCCAGCCGTCCTTGCCGAGTTGCTGAAGCGTCTCCTGCGTGCTCTGCTCGTTAAACCCGAGAAACCCGGGTTTGACTTTGACCACCTTGTAATCGAAACGTTGCCGGTCTGTAGCCATCATTTTCTCCAGGAATCAATCTTTCGATCGGGTCGGCTCGAGCTTGATTCGCCCGGCTTTGCGCAGCGCGTCGCGCAGCACGTATTCGATTTGCGCGTTCAGGCTGCGCAGATCGTCGTTGGCCCAGCGCTGCATGGCATCCAGCACCTGCGGGCTGATGCGCAGCGGATAGGATTTTTTTTCAGCGGGCATCAATCAACCGCTATACAACGTTCCGGTATTCAACACCGGCTGCGTGCCGCGCTCGCCGCACAGCACCACCAGCAGATTGGACACCATGGCGGCCCGGCGCTCTTCATCCAGTTCCACCACGCCGCGCTGGCTCAACTGCTCCAGCGCCATCTGCACCATGCTGACCGCGCCTTCGACGATGCGCGTGCGCGCGGCGATGATCGCGCCGGCCTGCTGGCGTTGCAGCATCGCCTGTGCGATTTCCTGCGCGTAAGCAAGGTGGCTGATGCGCGCTTCGGTGACCTTCACGCCGGCCTTGCCGAGCCGTTCCTGAATCTCGTCGCGCAAGTGCGTGGTGATCTCGTCGCCGTGGCTGCGCAGACTCGGCTTACTGTCGTCGTGCGAATCGTAGGGATAGCTCTGCGCCATCTGCCGCAGCGCCGATTC
>DAIOUL010000003.1:0-80850 GCA_036759545.1 Rhodanobacteraceae bacterium | reverse complement strand
GCCACGGGTTTTCCGATCGCGAAAGTCGCGGCCAAGCTTGCGGTCGGTTACACGCTGGACGAGTTGAAGAACGAAATCACCGGCGGAAAAACGCCGGCTTCGTTCGAGCCCAGCATCGATTACATCGTCACCAAGATTCCGCGCTTCGCCTTCGAGAAATTCCCGGCGGCCGACGCGCGCCTCACCACGCAGATGAAATCGGTGGGCGAGGTGATGGCGATCGGCCGCACCTTCAGCGAATCGCTGCAGAAGGCCTTGCGCGGATTGGAAACCGGGCGCACGGGATTCAACCGTGGCGGCATCGACTATTCCAACGACGAGGGAATGGAAGCGCTGAAGCGCGAACTGCGGCAGCCGGGGCCGGACCGGCTGTTCCACGTCGGCGATGCGTTCCGCGCGGGGCTGTCCTTGGAAGACATTTACGATTTGACCAAGATCGATCCGTGGTTCCTGGCCGCAATCGAGGACATCATCGCCGCCGAGAACGATGTGCGCATCAGCGGTGTCGCCAAACTGGATGTGACGCGCATGCGCGAACTGAAGCGCATGGGCTTCTCGGATGCGCGGCTGGCGCAACTGTTGTCCTCCGACGAACAGGTCGTACGTCATCTGCGTCACACGCTCGGCGTGCGGCCCGTGTACAAACGCGTAGATTCCTGCGCGGCAGAATTCGCGACGACAACGGCCTACATGTACTCGACCTACGAGGACGAGTGCGAAGCGAATCCTTCGGACAAGAAGAAGATCATCGTGTTGGGCGGCGGTCCCAATCGCATCGGCCAGGGCATCGAATTCGATTACTGCTGCGTCCACGCCGCGCTCGCGCTGCGCGAGGATGGTTTCGAAACCATCATGATCAACTGCAATCCGGAAACGGTGTCCACCGATTACGATACCTCGGATCGCCTGTACTTCGAGCCGCTGACGCTGGAGGACGTGCTAGAGATCGTCGAAGTGGAAAAGCCGCAAGGCGTGATCGTGCAGTACGGCGGGCAGACGCCGCTGAAACTGGCGCGCGCGCTGGAAGCGGCCGGTGTGCCGATCATCGGCACCTCGCCCGATTCGATCGACCTGGCCGAGGATCGCGAACGGTTCCAGAAATTGATCGAACGATTGCGGCTACGGCAGCCGCCCAATCGCATCGCGCGCAACGCGGACGAGGCGCTGGCGCTGGCGCGCGAGATCGGTTATCCGCTGGTGGTGCGGCCGAGCTATGTGCTGGGCGGCCGCGCCATGGAAGTGGTACACGCGGATGCGGATCTGGCGCGCTATATCCGCGATGCGGTGCGCGTGTCCGAGTCTTCGCCGGTGCTGCTGGATCGATTCCTCGATCATGCGGTGGAGGTGGACGTGGACATCATCGCCGACCGCGAAGGCGACGTGCTGATCGGCGGCATCATGGAACATATCGAGGAAGCCGGCGTGCATTCGGGCGATTCTTCCTGCTCGCTGCCGCCGTATTCGCTGTCGCAGGAAACGCAGGATGAACTGCGCCGGCAGGTAGCGCTGCTGGCGCGCGAACTGCGCGTGGTTGGACTGATGAACACACAGTTCGCGATCCAGAGTGACGAGAACGGCAAGGACGAAGTTTTCATACTGGAAGTGAATCCGCGCGCCTCGCGCACCGTGCCGTTTGTGTCGAAAGCCACAGGGCGGCCGCTGGCCAAGATCGCGGCGCGCTGCATGGCCGGAAAGACGCTGGCCGAGCAGGACGCGACGCATGAGTTGATCCCGAAATATTTTTCGGTGAAGGAAGCGATCTTCCCGTTCCTGAAATTCCAGAACGTCGATCCGATCCTCGGACCGGAAATGCGCTCCACTGGCGAAGTGATGGGCGTGGGCCGCAACTTCGGCGAAGCCTTCGCGCGCGGCCACGAGGCCGCGCATATCGCCGCACCCGCGCAAGGCAAGGCTTTCCTCTCCGTGCGCGACGCCGACAAGCAGCGCCTGCTGCCGGTCGCCTGCGAACTGTTGCGGCGCGGCTTTTCACTGATCGCCACCGGCGGCACCGCGGCCTTTTTGCGCGAGCATGGCCTCGTTTGCGAGCGCATCAACAAGGTGCTGGAAGGCCGCCCGCACATCGTGGACGCGATCAAGAACGGCGAAATCTGTTATATCGTCAACACCACCGAGGGCAGACGCGCGATCGCCGACTCGTTTTCGATCCGGCGCGAGGCGTTGCAGCAGCACGTTACCTATTCGACCACCGTCGCGGGCGCGCGCGCGTTGCTGCATTCGCTGGACTACCGCGGCCGCGGCGAAGTGGTGAGTTTGCAGGAGTTGCACGAAGGCTTGAATGCATGAAACGAGCACCGATGACCAAAACCGGCGCGGACAGATTGCGCGCCGAATTGGAAAGGCTGAAGTCCGTCGAACGTCCGCGCATCATCGCGGCCATCGCCGAAGCACGCGCGCACGGCGATTTGAGCGAAAATGCCGAATACCACGCCGCGCGCGAACAGCAGAGTTTCCTGGAAGGTCGCATCAAGGAACTCGAATCCGGTTTGTCGCACGCCGAGATCATCGACGTTGCACGGCTGAAACCTGGCGCGCGCGTGGTGTTCGGCGCCACGGTGGAGCTGGAAGACGAGAATGGCGGCGCGGGTCTCGTCTATCAGATCGTCGGTGACCTGGAGGCCGATATCAAGCATGGACGCATCGCGGTTTCGTCGCCGATCGCGCGCGCGCTGATCGGCAAGAGCGAGGGCGATTCGTTCGAATTCGACGCGCCCGGCGGCAAACGCTGCTACGACATCGTGGGTGTGAAGTACGAAGCTTGAGCGATGCTGTGAGCGCTTCCTGACGCGCTCGTCCGGCTTGCGCTGCTTGTCGTTTCGCGGCCGTTCGCGCATCCTCCCGCCATGTCTGCTCCGACGCTCCGCGCACCGAGCATCGTCCGCCGCACGTTGACGGGCGAACCTCACGGATGGGCCGATCATGTGCATCCGGTGCTGCAACGCGTATATGCAGCGCGGGGCGTGTTGTGCCCGCAGGATGCGGAAACACGGCTGTCCGGGTTACTGCCGCCGAATGCGATCCATGGCATCGATGCCGCGGTGGAATTGCTGATCGATGCAATCAGGCGGCGGTTGCGGATCGTGATCGCGGCGGATTTCGATTGCGATGGCGCCTGCGGTGCGGCAATCGCGACGCGCGGCTTGCGTGCGCTCGCTGCGCAGAACGTCGGCTACGTCGTGCCGAACCGAATGGTGCACGGCTACGGCCTGTCGCCCGCGCTGGTCGAAACGCTGCAACCCGCGCCCGACCTGATCGTCACGGTGGACAACGGCATCGCCTCGCACGCTGGCGTCGCGGCAGCGAAGGCGCGCGGCTGCAAGGTCATCGTCACCGATCATCACTTGCCCGGCGCGACGCTGCCCGACGCCAATGCCATCGTGAATCCGCAACTCGGGCCGGACATCGTGCCGAAAAGCCTCTGCGGCGCGGCAGTGATGTTCTATTTGTTGCTGGCGACGCGGGCCAGGCTTCGCGAACAGGGAAAGTTTGCATCAGCGCCAGAACCGGATTTCACCTCGTTGCTCGACCTCGTCGCGCTCGCCACGGTCGCCGATCTGGTACCGCTGGATCGCAACAACCGCATTCTGGTGGAAGCCGGTTTGCGCCGTATTCGCGCCAGCCGTGCGTGTGCCGGGATTGATGCGCTGATCGAAACGGCCTGTTGCGATGCACGGCGGCTCGAAGCTTCCGATCTCGGCTACGCGCTGGCGCCGCGCATCAACGCTGCCGGCAGGCTGGAAGACATGACGCTCGGTATCGAGTGTCTGCTGACCGATGACACCGCACACGCACGCGAGCTGGCTGCGATCCTGCACGGCATCAATGGCGAGCGTCGCGGACTGCAGGACGCGATGGTCGGCGAAGCGGAGGCGATGCTGGCGCGGATCGATGCGAATGCGTGCGGCGTCAGCCTGTTCGATCCGGCTTGGCATCAAGGCGTGATCGGCCTGGTCGCTTCGAAGATCAAGGAGCGGCTGCACCGGCCGGTGATCGCGTTCGCGCCCGCAGGCGAAGAGAGCCCCGAAACTCTCAGGGGCTCTGCCCGTTCCATCCCCGGCTTCCATATTCGCGACGCGCTGGCCGAACTCGACGCCCGAGAACCGGGATTGATCCGGCGTTTCGGCGGTCACGCAATGGCTGCGGGCTTGAGCTTGCGAGTCTCCAATTACGAACGGTTCGCGGCCAGCTTCGATGCGATCGCGCGCGAGCGCATCGCGCCGGAATCGTTGCAACCGCTGCTGCATAGCGATGGCGAACTGGACTGCGGCGATTTCGACCTGGAGCTGGTGCGGCAGTTGCGAGCAGCCGGGCCATGGGGGCAGGGCTTTCCGCCGCCCTTGTTCGACAACGTGTTCGAATGCGTTGGCTGGCGGCGCATTGGCGCCGAACAACGTCATTTGCGGATCAACCTGCGCGATCTGCGCGATGGCCGCGTGCATACGGCGGTGCAATTCAACGCGCAGGCCGACCCGCCCGCCGCGCCCGGCTTGCGGGCGGCCTACGAAATGGCGATCGATGATTGGCAGGGTGTGGAAAGCCTGCGGCTGCTGCTGCGCCACATCGAGCCGGCTTGATCCGGGGATTGCCCATGACTTGCGCCGCTGCCGTCGCGGCCCGGTTTGTCGTACCCTCGCGCGGTCGCCAAGGGGAACTGTGTCATGCGCTCCAGCAAATTCCTGCCGATCTTCGTCGCGCTGCTTGTAGTCGCTGCACCCGCCGCACACGCGGAAAGTGCCAAGACCTTTCAGTTGGAAGACCTGCGCAAGCTCGTGTCTTTGAGCGGACCGCAGATTTCTCCCGACGGGACGAGGATCGCAGTGATCGTTTCCACGCCGGACTGGAAGTCCGACAAGCGCCGGCAGGAAATCGAGCTGATCGACGTAGCGACCGGCAACAGGCGTGCTCTGACCTGGAAACGCACGGGCCTCGATTCGCTGCACTGGTCGCCGGACGGCACGCGGCTGGCTTTCCTCGCCGACGACAACGGTGCGCAGGATGGTTCCGATTCCAAGGGTGATGAAGACGACGACTCCGGCAAGGACGACAAGCACGCACAGATCTTCGTGATGCCGATGGCCGGAGGCGATCCGGTGCGCATCACCCACGTCAAGCAGGGCGTGGACGAATTCTCGTGGAGCCCGGACGGCACGCGCATCGCCTTCATTACCGCCGACGAAGCCAAGAATGCGAAAGAGATCAAGGCGCACGACGATGCCTTCCAGGTCACCGACAACAACTTCCTGGTGCGCGCCGCGCTGACGCCGGACCACCTGTGGGTGGTGCCGAGCAACGGCGGCGAAGCGAAGCGCCTGACGCAAGGCGAGTTCAGCCTGCAAACCGATCAGCAGGATTCCGCGCCGGTGCCAGAATGGAGCCGCGATGGCCACAGCATCGCATTCACGCGTTTTCCGGGACCGTGGTGGGGCCCGTCGTTCCAGTCCGTGATCGATCGAGTGGACGCGAACGGCGGCAAACCGCAGTCGCTGGTCGAGGACAAGGGCGCGTTCGATTTCCACTACGCGCCGGCGGGCGATGCGTATGCGTTCATGCGCGCGCGCAACGGCGACCAGAACAACGGCAACGCCGTGTATGTCGGCGACGGACATGGCGCCGCACACGACGCCACCGCCGCGCTGGCGCGCAACATCGATGAATACGAATGGCTGCCGGACGGCAAAACCTTGCTGCTGGCCGGAGGCCAAGGCACGCACCATACCTTTTGGGTGCAGCCGCTGGAGGGTGGCGCGCGTGAGCTGGATCTCGGCGACATTCAAGCCGTTCACGAGTTGAGCATCTCCAACAACGGCCGCGTTGCGTTCGTCGGCGTGACCGCCGCGCATCCGGCCGAGTTGTACGTGCTGGATTCGACCGATGCCAAGCCGCGCCGGTTGACCGACCTCAATGCATTCGTCGATCAACTGAAACTCGGCCGCAGCGAAGCCGTGCAGTGGCAGAGCACGGACGGTTTCGACGAGGACGGCGTGCTGACTTACCCCGCCGATTACCGGAAGGGCAGGAAATATCCGCTGGTGCTGGTGATCCACGGCGGACCGGAAGCCGGCTCCGACCTCGGGTTCTCGCCGTTGACGCAGTTGTTCGCCGCGAACGGTTTTCTGGTGTTCCAGCCGAACTATCGCGGCAGCACCAATCTGGGCGACAAGTACCAGCACGCGATCTTCCGCGACACCGGCGACGGTCCGGGCAAGGACGTGATGGCAGGCCTGGCTGCTGTCGAGAAACTCGGGATTGTGGATGAAAAGCGCATCGGCGTTTCGGGCTGGTCATACGGCGGTTACATGACCACGTGGCTGACCGGCCACTACGACAACTGGAAAGCCGCGGTCGCGGGGGCGGCGTTGACCGACTGGGTGATGGATTACACAGTGTCGTACTACCAGACCGGCGATGTGTATTTCTTCGGCGGCTCGCCGTGGAAGGAGAAGTACCGCGACATCTGGCGCGAGCAGTCGCCGATCGCGTACGCGCAGAACGTCAAGGCGCCGACGCTGATCATGGGCGACGTCGGCGATCCCAACGTGCCGCTGATCAATTCATATGAGTGGTTCCATGCGCTGCGCGATGCCGGCGTGCCGGTGGAGTTCTACGCCTACCCGGTCGACACGCATTCCCCGCACGACATCGTGCGCATGACGGACGTGTACAAGCGCTGGGTCGGGTGGATGAAGAAGTATTTGGAATAAAGATCAAAACGAAACGGTTGATTCTTGTTCGTCATTCCGGAGCTGCGCGAAGCGCAGAACCCGGAATCCAGTGTCTTTGCTTACCTATAAAGGCGCTGGATTCCCGCTTTCGCGAGAATGACAAACCGCCGCAAGGTGCCGGCAAAAGTCCTCAACGCTTTCGAGCGAGCGTGAGCCCGTCGCCGATCGGCAGCATCGCCAGATCCACGCGCTCGTCGTCATGCAATTTGTCGTTGAGCGCCTGCAGGGCGCGCGTGTCCGCGTCCTCCGCCGGCCGCGCCACGTCGCCGCCCCACAGCACATTGTCGATCGCGATCAGCCCACCGCTGCGTAACAGTTGCAGACAACGTTCGTAATACGCGTCGTATCCGGTCTTGTCTGCGTCGATGAAGGCGAAGTCGTACGTGCCCGCTTCGCCGGCTTGCAGGTGCGCATCCAGCGTTTCGATCGCCGGCGCGAGTTGCAGATCGATCTTGCGCGCCACACCCGCACGTTGCCAGTAGGACTTTCCGACCGACGTGTATTCGTCGCTGATATCGCAGGCGAGGATTTTTCCGTCGTCCGGCAGCGCCAGCGCCACGCTCAACGCGCTGTAGCCGGTGAACACGCCGATCTCGATGCAGCGCCGTGCGCCGATCAGCTTCACCAGCAACGCCATGAACTGGCCTTGCTCGGGAGATATCTGCATCTGCGCGCGCGGATGCGTGCGCGTCGCCTCACGCAGCGCGGCAGCTTCCGGATGCTCGCGCAGGGAATGCGCCAGCAGGTAGTCGTACAACGTGTCGTCGAGGTTGATGGTGCGGCGGGACATCCGTCAATGATAGCGCCGCGGAATCGACGGCGTGGCGTCCTGCCGTTTCACAGTTTCGACAACAGCTCCTTTGCGAGCATCGTTGCATGCACGGGTCAAAGTTTCGCTGCAAGCGCGCGCGCGAGCGGCTCCCGCAGCCGGCTACCACCTTCGATGTTCACGTAATAGCCGTCCTTCGCAAACCACAAGCCGCCCTGTTTGTCGTAGAAGGCGCCAGGCAGATCGGGTGGATCAGGGTGCTCGGCGCTGTGATTGGCGTCCCGGTTGGTCTGATAATCGGTCTGCGCCATGTATCCGACGTTGAAACTGGAATAGAAACAGACGTTGTCGAACGGCAGGCCGGCAGGCGCGCGATCGGGTTTGCCGGGAACAGGTTCCGCATATCCCCAGGCTTGCTGTTCGAGAGCCTTCTGCTCGTCCTGCGACAACGACTTGCACGGTTGATGACCGAACGGCACCTTGGGCAGATCGGAAGCCGCAGCCGCTCCGGCGAGCGCAGCCGTTTGCGAATTGTCAATCGCCATCGCATTTGTGGCCGGCGAACTCTGATGCGTGCAGGCCGCCAAGACGAGCAGCCCCGCTGCGAAGAAGAGGAATCTGCCGTGCCTTTCATTTTGGATATTCATGGATTCACCGTCAGCGGCAGTGGTTGGGGAAGTCCGAGAGCGTCACCCGTGGTTGATCTCCGGTGAGTCGGGCAAGCGGATCTCCGGCTACGTCATAAACGCATGGACCACGAGCGGAGCCCTGGTTGTAAGCGCTCACGAAAACCCGGCTCACCTCCCAATTGTCGAAGCCGAGCGAGGTGCCGACATTCACAAGGGCGAACTCGATGCGGGTTTGCCTCAGCTCGGGAAGACTCAGCGGTTTGGAAAGGCGGCAAGGTGGAGTTTGATGTGTCGTGCCGTTGCCCCAAGTCGTATTGGCGGACGCGCCCGTCTCGCCATCGGCGCCATATCCGGCGGGGCCATGCACGGTGCACTGTTGCGTCGTGCCGTCGGGGAAAGTCAGCATCGCCCCAACGATCGTGTCGTCGTGCAGATCATCCGCGCCGGTCGTGATCGTGAAACCGAGGAGTTGATAGGTCGCGTCCGCGCGGCGCGGTTCGATGCGCTGTTCGCGTTGCCGTGACAGTTGGGTGCGCGGCTGCTGGGCGAGCCCGGTGCAGGGCAGGGCGGCGATGGACGCGCACAGCAGACAAATCAGAGTAATGGGTTTCATGGTCATCTCCACGGCTGTTCGGTTCGCCGGGCCGAAGCCCGGATCGGCGGTTCTCATCCGAATAAACGTAAACGCGGAAGAAAAACGACATCGTTGCGAAAACCGGGAAAGCGCCCGCGGGGCGGCTTTCGGCGTACGCTAATGGCTCCCATCGGGAGGACTCACTATGTTCCAGCGGACTTGCTCGAAGGTGGTCGCTTTCGCATTCGCCGGCGCGCTGTGCGCCGGAAGCATTGCCTACGCGGCGGACAGCGGGCCGATCGCGCCGTCCGGCGACACCGCCACGTTGTTGAAGGAAGCGATGGCCGGCAGTTGGCGGTCGGAGACGAACAAGGCCCGCGACAAATACCGGCATCCGGCCGAGACGCTGACCTTCTTCGGCATCAAGCCCGACATGACCGTGATCGAACTCGATCCGGGCGGCGGCTGGTACACGGAAATCCTCGCGCCGTTTCTTTATGCCAACGGGCATCTGATCGAGGCCGCTTCGCCGCCGCGCGGCAATGGCCCGAGCAAATTCGAGCAAAAACTGAAAGCCGATCCGAAGGTCTACGGGCATATCGCGAAAGTGATTCCGTTCTCGCCGCCGGAGAAAGTTAATCTCGGACCGGACAATTCGGCCGACATGGTGCTGACCTTCCGCAACGCGCACGACTGGTTGAACGACAGCCCGGCGACGCTGGATGCGGTGTTCAAGGCCGCGTACAAAGTGCTGAAACCCGGCGGCGTGCTGGGCTTCACCGATCACCGTGCCAAGCCGTTCGCGGATGCGGTGCAGAGTTCCAAGGCGCTGCATCGCATTCCCGAGGACTACATGATCGAAGTTGGCCTGCGCAACGGTTTCCGGCTGGCGGGCGCTTCGGAGATCAACGCCAACCCGAACGACCCCGAAGACATCAACATCCATCGTCTGCCGCCCGACCTCTCGGGCCCGGACAACGAGCACGCCAAGATGAAAGCGATTGGTGAATCCGACCGGATGACGCTGAAGTTCGTGAAGCCTTAAAAAATTCACATCAACGTTGCAAGTGAATTGCTTCTATTGAAAGTGCGGCCATGAGCTCTTGGTCATGGATGGCGGCTCCGGCCGCTTTTTGATCTGGCGATCATGGACGATCGCGACTCTGAGAGGCTTCTATGTCCATGAAGATTGCGGTGCTGGTCGGCAGCCTGCGCAAGGAATCGATCAACCGGAAACTGGCGCACGCGCTGGAGAAGCTGGCCGAAGGCAGGCTCGCGTTCGAATACATCGAGATCGGCGACCTGCCGCTGTTCAACCAGGATCACGAGCGCGAATATCCGCCCGCGGCGGTGAAGATGAAAGAGCAGATCGCCTCGAGCGACGGTGTGCTGTTCGTGACGCCGGAATACAACCGCTCCGTGCCCGGCGTGCTGAAGAACGCGATCGATATCGCCTCGCGCCCTTACGGTACCAACGCCTTCGCCGGCAAACCCGGCGCGGTGATCGGCACCTCGATGGGCGCCATCAGTACCGCACTGGCGCAGCAGCATTTGCGCAACATGTGCGTGTTCCTCGACATTCCCATGCTGCAACAGCCGGAAGCGTTCGTCCGCTACAAGGAAGGTCTGATTGCGGGGGACGGCACGGTCACGGACGAGGAGGTCCGCAAATTCCTGCAGAACTTCGTCGATCGCTTCGCGGCGTGGGTGCAGCGCTTCAGTGCATGACCGGTTTCAACCCGCGCCGGAGTGCGGTCCGGCGTCGCGCGGGCGCAGGAGCATGAAAACGCCAGCGGGGATGATGAACACCGGCCACCAAACCTGCCAATAGAGGTCGAGCAGGAAAACAGCGGCCAGCGTTGCGATCATCGCGGCCGTCAGGAGGTGGCGCACGACATTGCCGTCGAATTTGCCGCTCGCGCGATACAGCTCGACGGCGCGAGTCAGCGGCGCAATCGCCGCAACCAGGATCAGCCACGCCCACCAGTTGTGGAACTGGAAGAAATCGAAACCGACTCCCAGGTTGCGCAACAGGAACAGCACGCCCAGCGCGATCACGAACAGCGCCGGAAACAGCCGGCGTTCGTAATGACTTGGAATCTGGTCCTGGTCGGACATCGCTGATCTCCGTGGCTGACGCCACGATAAGCGTGCGTCCGCCGGGACGCCAGTGACGGATGTCAGCCCGTGGGTCTGATCGTGCGCCGGCCCGGCCGCTTTGCTAACATCGCCGGTCTTTTCGCGGCCAGCACGATCATGCTCGAGACTAATCCGATCCACGCGCGCATCGCGGACCTGCAGGGCCGCGTCGAGTCGCTACGGGGGTATCTTTGACTACCCGGTCAAGCGCGAACGTCTGGAAGAAGTAACCCGCGAGCTGGAGAACCCGAACGTCTGGGACGACCCGCCCCGCGCGCAGGAACTGGGCCGCGAACGCGCGCGTCTTCAACAAGTGGTCGAGGGGCTGGATCAGATCGGCTCCGGCCTGAGCGATGCCGGCGAATTGCTAGAACTGGCGGCCGGCGAAAACGACGAAGCTTCCGTGCAGACCATTGCGCGCGATGTCGACGCACTCGCAGCGCGCGTCGAGAAGCTGGAATTCCAGCGCATGTTCGCGGGCGAACAGGATGCGGCCAACGCGTTCGTCGACATCCAGGCCGGCGCCGGCGGCACCGAAGCGCAGGACTGGGCCGAAATGCTGCTGCGCATGTACCTGCGTTGGGCCGAAGGCAAGGGCTGGACCACCGAACTGCTGGAAGCGAGTGCCGGCGAGGTGGCCGGCATCAAGTCCGCGACCTTCCGCGTCGAGGGCGACTACGCCTACGGCTGGCTGAAGACCGAGATCGGCGTGCACCGGCTGGTGCGCAAGTCGCCCTTCGATTCCGACAACCGCCGCCACACTTCGTTCGCTTCCGTGTTCGTATCGCCGGAAGTGGACGACGATATCGACATCGAGATCAATCCGGCCGATTTGAAGACCGACGTCTATCGTTCTTCCGGCGCCGGCGGCCAGCACGTCAACAAGACCGAATCGGCGGTGCGCATCACGCACGTGCCTTCAGGAATCGTCGTCGCCTGCCAGACCGAGCGTTCGCAGCACGCCAACCGCGATCGCGCGATGAAGATGCTGCGCGCCAAGTTGTACGAGATGGAATTGCATAAGCGCAACGCGGAGAAAGCCGCGCTGGAAGCGACCAAGTCCGATGTCGGCTGGGGCAGCCAGATCCGCAATTACGTACTGGATCAGTCCCGCATCAAGGACCTGCGCACCGGCGTCGAACGTTCCGACACGCAGCGCGTGCTGGACGGCGATCTGGACGAATTCGTCGAGGCAAGTTTGAAAATGGGACTGGAAGCCGGTGCGAAGCGAACCGACGCGTCGTGAGCGCTCGCGCGATTCTCCACTAATCTATCGATCCATGAACGATCAGCCCGATAATTCGTCACCGCTTGACGAGAACAAATTGATCGCCGAACGGCGCGAAAAATTGCGCGCGCAACGCGAGCGCGGCATCGCGTTTCCGAATGATTTCCGTCCAGATTCGTTCGCCCGCGATTTGCAGAAGGAAACCGAAGGCGCGGATGCGGCGGTGCTTGCGACGCAAGCACGTCGCGTGCGTGTTGCGGGAAGGCTGCTCGGCAAGCGCGTAATGGGCAAGGCCAGCTTCGCGCGCGTGCAGGACATGACGGGCTCGATCCAGTTGTTTCTGCAATCCGGTGCGCTCGGCGATTCCTACGAAGCGTTCAAGGGTTGGGACATCGGCGACATCGTCGGCGCCGAAGGCACGCTGATGCGCACCAAGACCGGCGAGCTGTCGGTTGCGGTGGAATCGATTCGACTTTTGACCAAATCGCTGCGGCCGCTGCCCGACAAATGGCATGGCCTCGCGGATGTCGAGCAGCGCTATCGCCAGCGTTATGTCGATCTGATCGTGACGCCGGAAGCGCGGCGCACGTTCGAGTTGCGCTCGCGCGTGATCGGCTTCATCCGCAAGTGGCTGGAAGATCCGGCGCGTCGTTTCATGGAAGTGGAAACGCCGATGATGCACGTGATCCCCGGCGGCGCCACCGCGCGGCCATTCGTCACGCATCACAACGCCTTGGACATCGATCTCTATCTGCGCGTGGCGCCGGAGTTGTATCTGAAGCGTCTGGTGGTAGGCGGTTTCGAGCGCGTGTACGAGATCAACCGCAACTTCCGCAACGAGGGCGTGTCGACGCGGCACAATCCCGAGTTCACGATGCTCGAGTTGTATCAGGCCTATGCGACTTACAACGAAGTCATGGACCTGACCGAAGCGATGGTGCGCGACACGGCCAAAGCCGTGTTGGGCCGCACTGCGCTGGAATGGGAAGGCCGCGCGATCGATCTCGGTCCGCCGTTCAAGCGTTGGACCTTGGCGGATGCGGTGCGCGAGCTCAATCCGGAAATTGGTGTACACGAATTGCGCGATGCCGCCGCGCTGCGTGCGCATTGCGCGCGGCTGAAAGTACCGGTGAAGAACGAATACGGCTGGGGCAAGCTGCTGCTGGAAATATTCGAGAAGACGGTCGAACACACTTTGGTGCAGCCGACCTTCATCACGCAGTATCCGACCGAAGTGTCGCCGCTGGCGCGCGCGTCGGATTCCGATCCAGAAGTGACCGATCGTTTCGAGCTCTTTATCGGCGGAAAAGAACTCGCCAATGGATTCTCCGAATTGAACGACCCGGAAGACCAGGCGGCGCGCTTCCGCGCGCAGGTCGAAGCCAAGGAACACGGCGATCTGGAAGCCATGCACTTCGACGCCGACTACATCCGCGCGCTGGAATATGGCCTGCCGCCCACCGGCGGCCTGGGCGTGGGCATCGACCGGCTGGTGATGTTGCTGGCGGATGTGCCGTCGATCCGCGATGTGTTGTTGTTTCCTTACATGAAACCTGAAAGCGGGAACAGGGATCAGGGGACAGGGAACAAGAGCTGACCGGTTTCAGTATCCTGCCGTTCCCCGTTGCCCGTTGCCCGTTGCCGCTCTTCAACCATGTGGTACGCCATCCTCGGCTTCGACAATGAAAACTCCTCGAGCGCGCGCCAATCCGCGCGCCCGGCACACCTCGCGCGTCTGCAATCGCTGCTGGATGAAGGCCGCTTGCTGCTGGCCGGCCCGTTCCCGAAGATCGACGCGGAAGATCCCAGTCCGGCCGGATTCGAAGGCAGTCTGATCGTCGCCGAATTCGAAGATCTCGATGCGGCAAAAGCCTGGGCGCGGGCCGATCCTTACATTGCCGCGGACGTGTATCGCGAAGTCAGTGTGCGGCCGTTTCGCATCACCCTGCCATGAGCGCCGCATCGGTCGAAGACATCCACGCAAGGCTAACCGCCGCGTTGAGCCCACAATCGTTGGAAGTGATCGATGAAGGCCATCTGCACATCGGCCACGCGGGCGAGGGCAGCGGGCACTTCCGCGTGCGCATCGTCAGCGCCGCTTTTACCGGCAAGAGCGCGATCGAACGACATCGGCTGGTGTACCTGGCGCTGGACGAATTGATTGGCAATGGCATCCACGCGCTGGCGATCGAAGCCAAGGCATCCGGCGATCTTGCCGAGTCTCACAAGTATATCGATCAATGATTTGCCGCGCATTGTTTAGATCACGGCGACATTGCGCGGCGCGCGCCCGGCTGGCACAGTGCCGCATTCCCCGCGACAAGTTGTCGCCATCCGCAGTCCAACAAGCTGACCCATGCGCCTGACCACCATCAAGCTGGCCGGTTTCAAATCGTTCGTCGATCCGACGGTCCTGCATTTCCCCACCAACCTCACCGGCATCGTCGGGCCCAACGGCTGCGGGAAATCCAACGTCATCGACGCGATCCGCTGGGTAATGGGCGAGAGCGCGGCCAGCCGTCTGCGCGGCGAGTCGCTCACCGACGTAATCTTCTCAGGCTCGTCCGGCCGCAAGCCGGTGGGACAGGCCACCGTCGAACTGGTGTTCGACAACTCCGACGGCGCGATCGGCGGCGAGTACGCGACGTACAACGAGATTTCGGTGAAGCGCATCGTCGGGCGCGATTCGCAGTCGGATTATTTCCTAAACGGCGTGCGTTGCCGCCGCCGCGACATCACCGATCTGTTCCTCGGCACCGGTTTGGGCGCGCGGAGCTATTCGATCATCGAACAGGGCATCATCTCCGATATCGTCGAGTCGCATCCCGAACAATTGCGCGCGCATCTGGAAGAGGCCGCGGGTATCTCGCGCTACAAAGAGCGCCGCAAGGAAACCGAGTCCCGCATCAAGGCCACGCGCGAGAATCTGGATCGTGTGCGCGACGTGCGCGAGGAAGTGGAGAAGCAGCTCGATCATCTGAACCGGCAGGCGCGTGCGGCCGAGCGCTGGAAGAAACTGAAAGAGGAACACACACGGCGCGAAGCGGAACTGCGCGCGTTGAGTTATCGCGCGATCGCGCAGGAACTGGGGCAGCACCGCGAAGCCCTGCGTGAAGCCGAAACCGGCATCGAGAAACAACTGGCCGAGCAGCGGCATCTGGAGGCCGCGATCGAAGCCGCACGCGCGCAGCACCAGGAGCAATCGGATGCGCTGAATGCGGTGCAGGGCGAGGTGTATCAGGTTGGCGCCGAGCTCGCGCGCGTCGAGCAGCAAATCCGTCACCACCGTGAATTGGGCGAACGCCTGCGGCAGGCGCGCGAGGAAACCGAACGCGCCTGGGAAGAACTGGCCGCGCACATCAAGGCCGATCGCGAGCAGCACGAATCCGTGAGCAACGCGTTGAGCGAAGGCGAGCCGGAATTGCAGCGTCTGCGCGATATCGAAACACGTGCGAGCGAAGCCTTGCGCGATGCCGAAGCCGCGCACGCGGCGTGGCAACAGCGCTGGGAAGCGCACGGCGGCGATTCGGCCGCGACCTCGCGCGAAGCCGAAGTCGAACGCACCCACATCGATCACCTCGACCGGCAACTGCTGGAACTGGCGCGCCGCCGCGACACATTGCAAAGCGAGCGCGCCGCCTACGATCTGGACGCGCTGCATCGAGCGGCCGAGTCGTTGCAAAGCGAGCACGAAAACCAGCGCGCGCTGGTCGAATCGCACTCGGCGCAACTGGAAACGCACAAGGCCGAGGCGGAAACGTTGCTGGGCGAAGAACGTCAAGCGCAAAGCTGGCTGGCCGAGGCGCGTGCGCAGGAACAGGCCTTGCGCGGCCGCATCGCGTCGCTGGAAGCTCTGCAGCATGCGGCGCTGGGCGAGGACCGCGACGCCGCGCGCGAGTGGTTGCAGAAGTTCGGGTTGGCTACCAGTGCGCGGCTCGGTTCGAAATTGCAAGTCGAAGCGGGCTGGGAACGCGCGGTGGAAACCGTGCTGGCCGGTTTGCTGGAAGGCGTGCTGGTGGACGATCCGTTGGCGCTTTCGAACGAACTCGCGTCGGTCGAACGCACCGACGTCAGCCTGGTCGGTGCGGGTGGCTCGCCATCGAACATCGAAGGCACATTGGCGGCGCAGGCGCGTGGTCCGTCTTCCGCGTTGGCGCTGCTCGCACAGGTGCGCACGGCGGAAACCCTGGAGCAGGCGCGGGCGATCGCTGCGACGCTGCAAGCGCCGCAGTCGGTGATCACGCGCGAAGGCGTGTGGCTTTCGCCGCAGTTCGCGCGCGTGCGGCGTGCCGAAGGCGGACAGGTAGGCGTGCTGGCGCGCGGCCGCGAATTGCAGTCGCTGCAGACCGAACTCGAACATCTGACCGTACGTTTGAACGAACTGACGCGCCGCGCCGAAGAAGTGCGTGCGCAACGGCTCGCGGCCGAGCAGGCACGCGATGACGCGCAGCGCGAGTTGTACGGCGTGCATCGGCGGCTGTCGGAACTTGCCGGCGAGCTGCAGGGCAAGCGCGGCCGAATCGACAGCGCGCAAGCGCGCTTGCAGGCGCTGGACGACGAACTGGCCGAAATCGCGAACAGGTTGGCCGAAAGCGAGGAAGCCGCGCGCGGCGCACGTGCCCGCATGGAAGGCGCGGTGTCGCGCATGAGCGAGCACGAGCGCGCGCGCATGGAACTGGAAAGCGAGCGTCGGCAACTATTGGAGCGGCGTGAAGCCGCGCGCGCGGACGCGCAGGATGCAGCCGATGCCGCGCATCGCCACGCACTATCGCTGGAGTCGCGTCGCTCAGCGCTGGCTTCGCTGGAGCAATCGCTGGCGCGCATGGAAATCCAGCGCACACAATTGGAAACGCGTCGTACGGAACTGGATCAGCAGATTGGCGCCGGCGACGACCCGATCCAGGCGCTGGAACGCGAGCGGCAGGCGTTCCTGGATCAGCGGCTGCAGGTCGACCGCAAGCTGGTCGAGGCGCGCCGCACGGTGGAAGAAGTCGATGTCGAACTGCGCCGGCTCGAGCAGGAACGTCACGCCGCGGAAGCCGCGCTGGGCGGCCAGCGCGAAGCGCTGACCGAACGCCGCCTGGCCGAGCAGGCGCTGCGCATGCGCGGCGAACAATTGAGCGAGGCGATCAACGCCGCGGGTTTGCAGGTTGAACCGCTGCTGGCGGAACTGGCCGAAGATGCGCAACCGGAGCAGTGGCAGGAACGCATCGCCGAACTGGAAAGCAGGATCACGCGCCTGGAGCCGGTGAATCTCGCGGCGATTGCCGAACACGCCGAGGCAGCGCAGCGCAAGGAATATCTGGATGCGCAGCTCGCCGACCTCACGTCGGCGCTGGAGACGCTGGACAATGCGATCAAGAAGATCGACCGCGAAACGCGACAACGTTTCAAGGATACGTTCGACCGCGTCAACGCGGGTCTGCAGGAACTGTTTCCGAAACTGTTCGGCGGCGGGCATGCGCATCTGGAACTGACCGGCGAAGATCTACTCGACACGGGCGTGGCGATCATGGCGCGTCCGCCCGGCAAGCGCGTCAGCCACATTTCGCTGCTGTCCGGCGGCGAAAAGGCGATGACCGCGGTGGCGCTGGTGTTCTCGATCTTCAATTTGAATCCCGCGCCGTTCTGCCTGCTGGACGAGGTGGACGCGCCGCTGGACGAGGGCAACGTCGGCCGCTTCGGGCAACTGGTGCGCGACATGTCCGAGAAGGTGCAGTTCGTGATCGTCACCCACAACAAGGCGACGATGGAGATGACGAACCAGTTGTGCGGCGTGACCATGCGCGAGCCGGGCGTGTCGCGACTGGTGCAGGTCGATCTGGAAGAGGCCGCGAAATTGGCGGGTGCCGCGTAAGAATCGCCGCGGCGCCGATTACCAGAAGTACACCTGCAGCGACGACGGCTTCGGCTTGGGCGGGATGTCGCGCAGGAATTCGCGGTGGTCTGGGAAATTCATGGCGCTGCGCTCGAGCAGCGTGTCGATCTCCGCCATGTCGTACTTCGCTTCTTCCCGCGTCGGCGCGCGCGTGTCGTCGGGAAACAAGCCCACGCCCGCCAGCAGGCTGTACCACGACATGATGGGATAGCCGCGGCCGAACTTGCCCTGTGCGACGCCGGCGGTAACCGGCTTGCTCGCCAGCCACGTGCGCAGCAACTGTTGCAACGGCTCTGACAGATTCGTATTGGTGGCGTTGGCGCGCCAGTAATCGGTGTCGGTGCGGGTATTGGTCTTGAAGTGCGTGACGATGTAATCGCGCGTGCCTTCGACGCGTCCGTTGAGCGTGTCGTTGAACTGCTTGCGCGTAGTTTCGCCCAGATCGCCTTGCTCGAGCGCAGCGACCAGCATCTCCGCGGTGCGCTGCACGAACAGCAGCGTCGTCGCTTCCAGCGGTTCGATAAAGCTCTGCGCCAGACCATTCGCCACGCAATTGCGATTCCAGGGTTGCGCCACGCGGCCTGGACGGAACTTCAGATGGCGCGCGGGGATCTCGGAATCGAGCAAGCCCAGATGCGCGCGCAACTCCTTTTCGGCCTCGTTGGGCGAACAGAAATCGGTGCTGTAGACATAGCCGCAGCCATAGCGGTTGGTCAGCGGAATCTTCCAGGCCCAGCCGTGCCGCAGCGCGGTGGAAACGGTTTGCGGCGTGATCGACCCGTCGTACGGTACCAGCATCGCTACGGCGGCATCGTTGAACAGGTTTTCCTTGAAAGACACGAACGGCGTTCCGAGCGCTTTTCCGATCAACAGCGAGGCGAAGCCGGTGCAGTCCACGTAGAAATCGCCGGCCAGCGTGGCTTCCTCGGCGAGGTGCAACGAAGCGATGTCGCCGGATTCGTTCAAGCGCACATCCGTGACATGCCCGACCACATGCGTCACGCCGCGCTCGATGGATTTCTTGCGCAGAAATTCACCCAGCAGCATGGCGTCGAAATGGAAGCCGTACCACACGTCGAAAGGAAAACTGCGTTGCGGCCGCGGCGCCTTGCACTCGCGCGCCAGCCGCGCGGAGATGAAGAAGCGGTTAGGATGCGCGTAGACGTCGGCACGATCCAGACGCGCGTGCACGTTGTCGATGAACGGCGCCATCGTCATGTTATCGAGCATCGATGCGAAAGAGTGGAAGTAGCTTTCGTAGCCCGGCCGAGTGGACCAGCCTTCGAAGGTGATGCCGGCCTTGTAGGTGGCGTGGCATTGCGGCATCCATTCCGATTCCTCGATGCCGAGACTCTCGAAAAAGCCCCGCAACCACGGCGTGGAACCTTCGCCCACGCCGATCACGCCGACCTGCGGCGATTCCAGCACCGTGACCTTCAGCCGTGATCCGTAAGCGGAACTGGCGAGCAGCAGCGCGGTCATCCAGCCGGCGGTGCCTCCGCCGACCACCACGACGTGTTTCACCGGGGGCTCGGCCTCGATGCGAACACCCGGCTGCCGTGGGACGACGTTGTGGTTGAAAACGGTGGCGGCGTCGGACATGGCTGAAACGGGAGTTCGCGCGAACGCGGGCCGGCGAACGATAGCACCGCCGCGGCGCCGTCCGGCTCGATCTCGCATCAGACCGCGAGCGGCGCGTGCGATGGCGTAACGTGCTTTGCTAAAGTCCGCCCATGGATCAGGCGATTTCGCCCACCACCTTGCGGATCATCATCGCCGTTGCGGGCGTGATCGTGCTGCTGGCGATCTATTTCTTCGGCCGCCCGCGCAACGAGCAGGGCCGGCGCATCCTGTTCAAACGTGGCAGCGGCGAGCGCGTCGAGCCGGTGATCGGTGACTCGATCCACGATCCGGCCGATCCCGATGCGGTGGTGCCGGAGCCCCGCCAAGGCGAATTGGATGTCGGCGTCGCCGAGGAGCTGCGCAAACTGGGCGACACCGTCGCCGCGACGCGCCAGCGCGGTGCGTCGGCACCATCGCGGCCATTGCCCGGCAAGCGCCCCGCCGATCTGCCGGTGGAGCGCATCGTCACGCTGTATGTGACCGCGCGCGGCAACGCGCGTTTTTCCGGCAGCGATATCGCGGTGGCCGCGGAGAAGGCGGGATTGCAATTCGGCGACATGCAGATTTTCCACCGCCCGCTGGACGGCAAGCCGGATGCCGGCCCGATCTTCTCGATGGCCAACATGGTGAAGCCCGGCACATTCGACATGAGCCGCATCGATGAATTGCAGACGCCGGGCCTGAGTTTCTTCATGACCCTGCCGGGTCCGCTGTCCGCGCTCGATGCGTGGGATGCGATGTTGCCGGCCGCGCAGCGCATGGCGGAGCTGCTGGGCGGCAATGTGCTGGACGAGGAACGCAACGCGCTGGGCCGGCAGCGCATCGCGGTGCTGCGCGACGAACTGCGTTCGTGGGACCGCAAGCACGAAGGGCCGGAGATCCAGATGCGGCCTCGTCGCTAGCGTAGGGCGGACATCGTCCGCCGGCGGGCGATGCCCGCCCTGTCACTTTGCAATCCGCTCTAGTCATCAACAAACCCATGGCCTATCCCAGTTCCGCATTTCGCGAATCGCGCATCGACGTGTTGCACGCGGCGATTCGAGAAATCGCCTTCGGCACCTTGATCACGCATGCCGATGGCGATTTCGTGGTCAGCCATCTGCCGTTCGAGCTGGACGCGCAGCCGACACCCAACGGCACGTTGCTCGGCCATATCGCGCGCTACAACCCGCAGTGGCGCGGGATCGGCGAAGAGGGCGTTTCGGCGCTGGCGATTTTCAATGGCCCGCACGCCTATGTGTCGCCGTCGTGGTATCCCGGCAAACGCGAGGATCCGCGCCAGGTGCCGACCTGGGATTACCTCGCGGTGCACGTACGCGGCACCTTGCGCGCGTTCCATGACGAAGAACGTCTGTTCGATCTGCTGCGACGGCTGGTCGAACGCAATGAATACTCACGCCCGGACCCATGGAAGATCACGGACGCGCCGGAAAATTATCTGCGCGAACAGATGCGCTACATCGTCGGACTGGAACTGCGCATCGAACTTCTGGAAGGCCGCTACAAGCTCAGCCAGAACCGCGATGCAGCCGATCAGGAAGGCGCCCGCGCAGGGTTGGCGCTGGGCAACGAACGCGAACGGGCCGTGGCAGAAGCGATCGCCGCCGCACGGGCACGCGGCGCAACGGGTCGCTGACTACTGTCCCGCTTCCAGCGCGCGCACCAGTTCGATGTATTTCTGCCGCGCTTCATCGCCGGACATGCCGCGCAGTTGCGCCCACGCCTCGTACTTCGCGGTGCCGACGAAATCGAAGAAGCCGGGCTTCGGCCCGCACACGTCGCCCTGCGATCCCTGCTTGTAGAGCGCGTACAGTTTCAGCAGGGTGTCGTTATCGGGGCGCTTTGCGAGCTGCTTGACGTCGATTGCAGCCTGCTCGAATTCGGCGGTCAGGTCGGCCATGGCGCCGGCACGTGTCATTCCTGCGGCGTGCTCTTGCTGGCGCGCTTCCGCGGTGCGGCCTTGCCGGCGCGCACCTCGCGGGTCAATTCGTCCAGCCGCTCGTGCAATCGCTGCATGTCTTCGCGCGTGGGCATCTGCATGCGTTGCGCGGCGCGCGCGATGCGCTCGTCGAACGCCTGCTCGATCTTGTTGAACGCTTCGCTGGTGCGCTGGCGTGCGGTTTCGATCCAGGGACCGGCTTTGCGTTGCGCCTGTTCGAACTGCGCCTGCGTGTAGGCGCGGGTCTTCTCCTGCGTGCGTGCGCCTTCCTCGACCAGCGTTTCGAAGAAGCGGCTGCCTTCCTTCTGCGCCTTCGCGAATGCCCCGAGCCCGGCGAGCCAGATCTGCTGCGCGGAATCCGCCATCGCACGGCCAAAGGCGCGCGTTTGTTCGGCGCTCTTGCTGTCGGCGTTGTCTTGGTCTTTGGGTCTGTTGCTCATCGCGTTCTCCTTTCCCTCATGCAAAACGATACGCTGATTGTCCGTCAAATTCATGCGAGTTGGCTGACGCGCGTAGCAAACGGATGTTCGATTGCAGCGGGCAATGCGGCCAGTTCGCGCCATTGTCGCAGGAATTGCGCGCGCGGCAGCACGATTGCGCCCATGCGCTGCAGATGCGGATTCGGCACTTGCGCGTCCAGCAGCGGAAAACCGCAGTGCTGCAGCGTTCGGCACAACGCGATCAATGCGGCCTTGGACGCATCGTTGACGCGCGAGAACATCGATTCCGCGCTGAAGCCACGGCCGATCGAAACCCCGTAGATGCCGCCGACCAGTTCGCCCTCGTTCCACACCTCCAGCGAATGCGCATGCCCCATCCGGTGCAGCCGCGCATAGGCCTCGATCATCTCCTGCGTGATCCAGGTACCCGGATCGGCGCCGCGCGGCGCAGCGCAGGCGTGCATCACTTCGATAAAAGCGCGGTCGATGCTCAGCGTCCAGTGCGAACGGCGCAACGTACGCGCCAGCCTGCGCGAAACATGCACGTTGTCAGTACGGAATACGCAGCGTGGATCGGGCGACCACCACAGCAATGGATCGCCATGACTGAACCACGGAAAGACGCCTTGCTCGTATGCCGCGAGCAACCGTTGTGGCGAAAGATCGCCGCCGAAAGCGAGCAAACCGTTCGGATCGCGCAAAGCCAGCGCCGGGTCCGGGAAATGCTCCGGCGAGGTGCCATCCAGTTGCGCGATCCGGATCACGCGTGCGCCTCGCGTTGCGCGAACGGGGAATGTTGAAGCAGTTCCGCGCCATAGCTTTCCATCATCACCGCTTCGCGTTGCAACGCCGAGCGCAGCGCATCGCGGAAGCGTTCGTCCGCGATGTAGTGCCGCGAATGCGTCCGCACCGGCAAGAATCCGCGCGAAAGCTTGTGCTCGCCCTGCGCGCCGGGTTCGAAACGAGTCAATCCGGCGCGCAGGCAATATTCGATTCCCTGGTAATAGCACAGCTCGAAATGCAAGCCCGGCACGGATTCGCGCGCGCCCCAATAGCGTCCGTACAGCGTATCCGATGAGGACAGGAACAGCGCGCCGGCGATCACGGCGCCGTCGCGCCGCGCGAATGCCACGTGCGAGCGCGAGGGAAACGCGCGACCGAGTTGCCGGAAGAAGGCACGCGTCAAAGTCGGTGTATTGCCCTTCTCCTCGAAGGTGGACCAATACAGATCGTGCATCGTGCGCCATTCGGAATCGGAAAGCGTGCCGCCGTCGCGGAATTCGCAGGCCACGCCCGCGCGCGCGACCTGTGCGCGCTCGTGGCGGATCGCCTTGCGCCGTTTGTGGTTCAGCGCATCGAGGAAATCTCCGAAATCGCGCCAACCCTGATCGTTGCGCCAATGGAATTGCCAGTCGAAGCGCGTCAGCCATCGATCATCGAAAGCGCCGAGTTCGTCTTCCGGCAGAAAGTTCACGTGTGCAGACGAAAGTTCCAGTTCATGGGTCCACTGCACCAGCGCCTCCGCCAGAAGCCCGCGCTGCGCGGGCGTTCCGGCCAGCAGCCGCGGACCGGTCACGGGCGAGTAGGGCACCGCGCACAGCAGCTTCGGATAGTAGTTGCGTCCCCCGCGCTGCCAGGCGTGCGCCCAAGACCAGTCGAACACGTATTCGCCGTGCGAATTGCTCTTGAGATACAACGGCAGCGCGCCGATCAGCGCGCTGCCTTCGTACAGTCCCAGATGTTGCGCCCGCCATCCCAGCGTTTCACGGACGCAGCCGTGCTTTTCCAGCCCGTGCAGAAAGACGTGCGAGACGAACGGGTTGCCGCTCGCCGCCAGCGCATCCCAATCGGCCGCATCGAAATCCTCGAGCGCTGCGTGCGTACGCAGGGTCAGCATGCCGCCGGGGCCGCGGCTCCCGCGCGGAGGTGATTCAACGCCAGGGTCAATGATGTCCCGACTTCGCCGGCGGCGGCGGTGGTGGCGGCGGCGGCGGTTTCACCACGATCACCGGTTGCGGATAGAACCAAGGTCCGCCGCAACCCCAAGAGCTCCAGAATGGATCGCAGAAGAAGGGATCGTAGAACGGATACGGCTGCGCCACGTACTTCGGCCGTTCCGGCCACAGGTACACCACATCCGCATCGACGCGCGGATAGGTGTAATCGTACTGGCCGATCTTGCGCGTGACGGTGCCGTCCAGCGTGCCGGTGACGGTCACTTCCTTGCTCTTGGCATACACCTCGGGATCGTAGAAGCCTTGCTTGCACGCCACGAAGCGCCCGTCGCTCTGTCCTTCGCGTTCCGGACGTGCCTGCGAATCCAGCGGCCGGTCCAAAATGAAGAAGCAGGTTTGCGCTTCCTGCGGTTCGGTTTCGATGATGCGGCCGCCCCAGCGGACGCGCGTGCCTTGCGCCGCGCCGCCGCGCGCGGAGTCTGGCGTCACAGTGGGAAAGTTGCCTGCCAGTTGCTGCGGGACGGTCGCGCAGGCGCTCAAGGCCAGGGTAAGCAGGGTGGGAACAAGCAGATTTGGAACCGGTATTTGGCGTGACATTGTTGCCTCACAATGCGCTGCAAGCGCGTAGCAGTCTGGGCCTCAGCCGCATCCTTGCTGCCACCCTCGCCACTCTATTTGACCACGCGGCGCGCGCGGAAATTGCGTACCGCACGTGAATAAGTGCGTACCGGTTCAGCCGGCGGTGCGGTATGTCCGTAACGCAACTGCAGATATGCGCGGGCCAATTCCGCCAGTTCGGGCCGGCTCCCGGGCAGCGCCAGCATGCAGCGGGCGAAGAAATCGCGCGGCCCTTCCTGCGGCTGGCGCGACAAGCCTTGCTTTTCCAATTTTTCCTGCAGCCGCCGCTGCGCCGCGTCGAGCGCATCGCGCGGCGGCACGCCGGGCTTGTGCAAGGCCACCAGCAGTCCGAGGCCCAGCATTACCACGATTCCGGCGGCGAGACCGATCGCCAGTTCGCCCCATTCCAGGTGCGGAATGCCGAACGGCGTGAACATCGTGCTCTGGCGGAGCGCATCGAAACCTACAACGCCGCGGTCCCACAACCGGTTGACAACGTCCAGGCCGTTGCTCCATCCCAGCCACCAAGCCGCTTCGCCGCCGGCTGCGCCGCCGTTCGCCGTGTCTGCAAACAACACGCGTCGCACCATCGCGGTCGGATCCACGCGCACCCAGCCGCGGCCCGCCAGCCAGACCTCGTCCCATGCGTGGGCTTGCGATTGGCGCACCAGCAAATACCGCGCGTACTCGTTCCAGTAGCCGCCGTGATAACCGGCGACCACGCGCGTCGGCACGCCGGCCGCGCGCATCAGAAAGGCGAACGCGCTGGCGTAGTGCTCGCAATAGCCCTGCTTCGTTCCGAAGAGGAAATCGTCGATGCTGTCGCGGCCCAGCGGCGGCGCGGCGAGGTTGTAGGTAAAACCGCCGTCGCGGAAGAGAGCCAATGCCGCCCGCACGATCGCGGCGTCATCGCTGCCGTAGCGCACGCGCCATGAACGCGCCAGCGCGGTCGCGCGCGGATCGTAATCGGCCGGCAATTGCAATGCCGCACGTTCGAGCACCGGATCGATCCGCGGCGCCAGTACGTAGCGGATGGCGGAAGTGACTTCGTAACGTACCGTCTCATTGACGGGGCGGCTGCGGTCCAGCGTGCGGTCGGCGTCCATGCGCGCGCCGTCGGGCGCCTGCACCGGCATGTCCAGCGCGAACAGCCAACGCCGGCGCGTCGGTTCGAGGGTGACCTCGTAGTGCGTCAATCCTCCGCGCCAGGTCAACGCTTGCGGTGCTTCATTGCGGATGCCGGTCACGCCGCGCGACCACGCGCGGCCGTCGAAGTACCACAACACCACGCCGCGGAAATAACGCTCGCCCGGGGGCGGCGGTACCCCGTCGAAACCGATCCGCATCGCCGGACTGTCGTCGACCAACAGGTCCTGCATGTCGCCCGGTGCGACGCGATCGCTGACGCCGGTGCGCGCCACATCCGCGCCCGGCGCGCCCCACAACGGCGCGGACAACCGCGGCACGAACACGAAGGCCAGCAAGGCCAGGGGCGACGACGCCAGCAGCAGCGCCGCGCCGGGTTTGAACAGGGTGAGCGCGCGACGTTGCGGCGCGTCGGCCTGCAACGCGCGCAGCGTGGCGAGCCCCGGCAGCAGCGCGAGCGCGACCAGCAGGCTCATCATCAGTGTTTGCGTGAACAGCAATGCGCTCATCAACACGAAGCAGCAGAATCCCACTGTCATTCGCGCGTCGCGTTTGCGCTCGCTTTCCAGTAATTTCAACACCAGCAATCCGATCGCCAGTGCGGTACCCGGCGCACGCCCGAACGGCGTGTGATAGCTGGCGATGATCGCCAGCGGCAACGCGATCAACAACGCGAAGCGCGCGAGAGCAGGAATGTGGCCGCGGCGGGTGCGCCGCTGCAGCCAGCGCAGCAGCAGCAGCGCGGCCAGTGCCGCCCCGAGCCACGGCGGCATGTGGGGCAGGTGCACGGCCAGCGTGCACGCGACGGTGAGGCACAACAGATCGAACGCGCGCGCATCCAGCACTTCTCCCGCATGCGTGCTGACGGCCTGTGTGTCCATGCAGGTCCTACGGCAGCAACGCCAGCGCCGTCATGCAGCGGTGATAGTGGGCATGATCCGCGGCGGGGCCGATAGCGCGCGCGTCTTCCAACACCAACGCCCAGGTCCGGCCTGCGGCGTGCGCCTCGTGCACCCAGCCAGCCAGCCGGCCGATGCGCGTTTCGCGGTCCAGACCGTGCAGCATGTTCCATTCGAAACGCTGCGGCGCGTCGTGCGCCGCGCTGTCCAGTTCGCGGATCAGCAGGCGGTCGTGACGCGCACTGGCTTTCCAGGCCACGCGTTTCAGCGGATCGCCGAAACGGTATTCGCGCAGTTGCGCGTAATCCTCTTCGCCGCGCTCGCGCCGCTTTCCATCTTCTGCGCTGGGCGGGGCGGACGGTCCATGCAGCGGACGCGGATACACCAGCACGTCCTGTTCCGGCGCGATCCAGCTCCAGGCGCGGAACAATCCGAACGGCTGCGTGCTGGAGATGCGTATGCGCGGTACGCGCATCCAGCCGCGGCGTTCGGTCGGCATCGCGATCAGCGCTTCTCCACCCCGTCCATCGAGCGAAAACGAAAAAGCGCGGTCGGCTAGGTCGATATGCAATCCCGGACGCGTGCGGCCATCGCTATCGAATTGCAGATGCAGCGGCAGCGGATCGCTTGCGCATGCCGGATCGGCGCGCAACTGCGTGAGCCTCAGTCCGTTCAATCCGCGGAACGCGATGAGCATGCTGTTGACCACCGACGCGCCGAGCAGGCAGGTCAGCAGCAAGGCGGCGTTGTTCTGGTAATTCAACGCGCCCAGCAGCATCACCACCAGCAGCAGCCCAAAACCCAGACCGGAGCGCGTCGGCAGGATATAGATGCGGCGGCGGTGCAGACCGATCGGCAGCGGCTCGGATGCACGGGCGCGGGTCAGCGCTGGCAAACGCCGTTCGGCGCGCGCGATCAGCGCCTGCGCAAATGGCATCTCACTCCACCGCAGTTTCCGCGAGGAGTTTTCTCGCGAGCGCATCGCGATCGACACCGCGTGCGGGCACCAGCCGGTGCGCAGCCACCGCGACGAATACCGCTTGCAGGTCCTCCGGAATGACGTAGGCGCGATTGCCCAGCAAGGCCCACGCGCGTGCCGCGGCCAGCAGCGCCAGGCCCGCGCGCGGAGAAAGTCCGACGCGCGCCTCCGGATGGCGGCGGCTGATCGCCAGCAGCGCCTGCAGATAATCGAGCAGGGCGGGGCTGGCCAGCACCGCACGCACCTGCGCGCGCAGCAGATCGATTTCGGCGACCCCGAGAGAGGGCGACAAGCGGCCGATCAATTGCGGCCGGTCTTCGCCGGTCAACAGCGCGCGCTCGGCATCGGCGTTGGGATAGTCCAGCGACAGGCGCAACATGAAACGGTCGAGCTGCGAATCCGGAAGAGGATATGTCCCGGCCAGATCCTGCGGGTTCTGCGTGGCGACCACGAAGAAGGGCTGGGTCAAAGCGCGGCTGATGCCGTCCACCGTGACCTGGCCTTCGGCCATCGCTTCCAGCAGCGCACTCTGGGTCTTCGGCGTGGCGCGGTTGATTTCATCCGCGAGCAGCAGTTGTGCGAATACGGGCCCGGGATGAAAGCGGAAGGTGCCCGTTTCGCGTTCGTAGACGCTGACGCCGATGATGTCGGAAGGCAACAAGTCGGACGTGAACTGGATGCGCTGAAAAACCAGGCCCAATGTCGCCGCCAGCGCATGCGCGAGCGTGGTTTTGCCCACGCCCGGCACGTCCTCCACCAGAAGATGTCCGCCCGCGAGCAGACACGCGAACGCCAATCGCACCTGGTGCGATTTGCCCAGAAGAATGCTGTTCACCTGCGCCAGCGCCGAGTCCAGCCGCTTGCGCAAATCCGGTTCGAGCTGCGCTCTCGCGGATGCCTCAGGAACGGTAACGGTGGTATCCATTCGTTGTCGGGCGCGGTCTGGTCGCGACAGTGTAAGTGCGGCGATGTCAGCGTGGCGCGAGCGCTGTCACGGCACCCTCAAGCCGGTCTCGCGCAGCAGCCGAGCCAGCGCGATCAGCGGCAGGCCGATCAGCGCGGTCGGATCTTCGCTCTCGATCTTGTCGAACAACGCGATCCCCAGCGCTTCGGCCTTGAAACTGCCTGCGCAATCGAAGGGTTGTTCGCGTTCGAGATAGCGCTGTATTTCGTTTTCGGTGAGCGGACGGAACCGAGCCCGGGTCAAGTCTTCTGCGCAATGGCTTTCGCCGCGCGTATCGATCACGCACACGGCGGTGTGGAATCGGACTTCGCGGCCGCTGCACGCGCGCAGTTGCTCGCGCGCGGCGGCGAGTCCGCCCGGCTTGCGCAACACGCGCCCTTCCAGTTCCGCGACCTGGTCCGAACCGATTACCAGTGAGCCGGCACGGGTTCCTGCAACGGTGCGGGCTTTCGCTTCCGCCAGGCGCACTGCGCGTTCGGCGGGTGCTTCGTCTGGCAGCGGAGTTTCGTCGGCGTCCGGCGCGACGCATTCGAAGTCGAATAGCAGCCGGCGCAGCAGTTCGGCGCGGTAGCGCGAGGTGGAAGCCAGCACCACGCGCGGCGCTTGCGCGCTCATCGCTGCGAAAGATCCTCGATGCGCTCGCGCACCACGGTTTCCAGCGCCCGCTGCGCCGAATCCAGCGCAGCCAGTTGTTCGCTCAAAGTGGCGCGCGCCTTGTCGAGTGCCGCCACCGCGGCATCCAGTTCGTGCTGGTTCGCATCATCGGCCTGATCGCGCAACCAGAGACGGTGCTCAAGCAATTCGCGCAACGCAGCATCGACCGCGGTGCGCGCGTCGACCTCGCCTGCGGCGGGTACGCCCGGCGCGACATTCATCGAGGCGTGCGCACGCTCCAGCCGGGCGCGGCACTCCTTCAGATCGTGCTCCAGTGCGTCGGCGCCGCGATAGAGCGCGCGCAAAGCGCGACGCCGCCTCGCCTGCAGCCGCATGAACACGATGACCGCCAGCAATGCGGCGATCACCCCCAGGCCTGCGAGGGCGGGCAGCAGGGCGAGCAGGCGGGTATAAGGGTCTGGAGTCACGTAAAACCTGCGGCGGCCAAGCGGAACAGTCTGCACGAACCGGGCCAGCGCGTCTGCGATCCTGTTCCGGCATGGACTCCGGCCCGCCGACTGGTTAAAATCTCGCGCTTATGCCCGCGACACTGCCAGAGCGCGTCGATGCCGAGCGCATGGTGGCGGCGCGGCGGGAGTTTCGGGGCCGTCTGCCTGTTTCCTCGCTGCGGCGGCTGTCCGAAGCGATCAAGGACGATCGCGGCGAAGTGGCCTATGAACTGGAATTCGGTCGCGAGCCGCCCGGCGTTTCGTACCTCGTGGTGCGCGCGCAGGCGCGATTGAGCCTGGAGTGCCAGCGCACGCTAGAGATTTTCGAGCACCCACTGGATGTGGACGTGCGGCTGGGACTGATAGAGCAAGAAAGCGATGAAGCGGGCTTGCCCTCGGGTTACGAGCCGCTGCTGCTGGAGAACGGCACGCTGCAACCGGCACGGGTGATCGAAGACGAATTGTTGCTGGCGTTGCCGGCTTATCCGGTCAAGGATGATGGGGCGGAGCCGGGCAGTGAAGCCGCGATGGAACATGGCCCGGCGCCGCGGGATGCGCCGCTGCGCGAAGACAACCCATTCGCGGTATTGCGCGAATTGAAGAAAAAGTGATCGCGGCTCCTGCCGCGTGTTCGAGAATTCAGGACTGGAGAGCCGTCATGGCCGTTGCCAAGAGTCGCAAATCACCTTCCCGCCGCGGCATGCGGCGTTCGCACGACGCGCTGACGAAAGTGCAGCTCGCCACCGATCCGACCAGCGGCGAAATCCACCGCCGCCATCATGTCACCAAGGACGGCTACTACCGTGGCCGCAAGGTGATCGAGGATCAGGCCGCGGTTGCCGACGAAGACTGATGAGCAGCGGGTCCGCTGCCCTTCGGTGTGAGAGTTTCAAGCCTGCCGGCCAGCCTCACTGCTGAAGGCGCACGGATTTCCGTTATGCTCGGCGCTCGCGCGCAGTTTCCACGCGCCAGTCAACTTCCGGGGAACGCCTCTTGACCTTTGCCCGCATCACCGGCACCGGCAGCTATTTGCCCGAACGTGTTCTGAGCAATGCCGACCTCGAGAAGATGGTCGACACCAGCGACGAGTGGATCACCACGCGCACCGGCATCCGCGAACGGCGCATCGCGGCCGACGGCGAAACCACCGGCGATCTCGCCTTCCACGCAGCGACGCGCGCGCTGGAAGCCGCCGGAGTGAAAGCCTCCGAACTCGATGCGATCGTGCTCGGTACCACGACGCCCGACCTGATCTTTCCCTCTACCGCCTGCCTGTTGCAGGCGCGGCTCGGTGCCAACGGCTGCATGGCCTTCGACGTCAACGCGGCGTGCTGCGGTTTCATGTATGCGCTCGGCATCGCCGACAAGTTCATCCGCAGCGGGAAGACGAGAAAAGCGCTGGTGGTCGGCTCGGAAACGCTGTCGCGCATGACCGACTGGACCGACCGCAACACCTGCGTTCTGTTCGGCGACGGCGCCGGCGCTGTGGTGCTGGAAGCCGACAACGAGCCGGGCGTCATCGCAACGCTGCTGCACGCGGATGGCAGCTACAAGGAGATGCTCTACAACCCCGTCGGGGTATCGGCCGGTTTCAAGGACGACGGCCGCCACGGCAACACCATCATGATGGAAGGCAACAAGGTGTTCCGTGTCGCCGTGCGCGCGCTGGAACGCCTGGTGGACGAAACGATCGCAGCCGCCGGCATGCATGAAGACGAGGTGGACTGGCTGATCCCGCATCAGGCCAACCTGCGCATCATCGAAGCCACCGCGCAGCGCCTGCACCTGCCGATGGAGCGCGTGGTCGTCACGGTGGACAAGCACGCCAACACTTCGTCCGGTTCGGTGCCGCTGGCGCTGGATACCGCTGTCCGTTCGGGCAAGATCAAACGCGGACAGAACCTGCTGCTGGAAGCCTTTGGCGGCGGCTTCACCTGGTCGTCGGCGATGATCCGCTATTGATCGACTTGCAGATGGACACCAATTCAGCACTGGCGTTCGTCTTCCCAGGCCAGGGTTCACAATCGGTCGGCATGTTGGGTGAACTCGCCGCTGCACACGCGAGTGCGCGCGCAACCTTCGACGAGGCATCACAAGGCGCAGGGCGCGATCTTTGGGCGCTGGCGCAGGACGGCCCGGCCGAGGACCTGGATCGCACCGAAAACACGCAACCCGCCTTGCTGGCTGCGAGCGTGGCGGTATGGCGGGTGTGGTGCGAACTCGGCGGCGCACAACCGGCGCAGATGGCGGGCCATAGCCTCGGCGAATACTCCGCGCTGGTGTGCGCGGGCGCGTTGTCGCTGCACGATGCCGCCGCGCTGGTCACCGAACGCGGACGCCTGATGCAGAACGCGGTACCCCCGGGCGTGGGCGCGATGGCCGCGATTCTCGGAGGCGATGACGCGCAGATCGCGATGGTCTGCGACGAGGTATCCGGCGGCGAAGTGGTCGCGCCGGCCAACTACAACTCGCCGGGGCAAGTGGTGATCGCCGGTCACGCTGCGGCGGTCGATCGTGCGATCGCGCGGCTGGCGGAGCTCGGCGTGCGCAAGTCGGTGAAGCTCGCGGTGTCGGTACCTTCGCACACCATCCTGATGCGCGATGCTGCACAGAAGCTGGGCGAACGCATGGCGCAGATCGAATGGACGGTGCCGCAGATTCCCGTGGTGCAGAATGCCGATGCGCGCGCGCATTCCAGTGTCGAATACATTCGCGCCGCGCTGGAACGCCAGCTCTACATGCCGGTGCGCTGGAGCGAATGCGTGCAGCGCCTCGCCTCCAACGGCGCGACGAAACTGTTCGAGTGTGGTCCTGGCAAGGTGCTCACGGGGTTGAGCAAACGTATCGACAAGTCGCTGGAAGCGCGCGCACTGGGCACGCCGCAGGAACTCGAGGCCGCGCTGCGGGAAAGCCGTGGCTGAAGCTCGCGTCACGACCTTTTCCTGATTCCCGACCGTATGCTTGACACGCGTTTTTGTCGGTGTATTATTCAACCTAAAGGTTGAATGTTGTCGCCTTATGTCGAACCTAGATCTCGCCTTCGCCGCGCTTTCCGATCCCACCCGCCGTCGCATCGTGGCGCGGCTGACGCGCGGAGAAATCCGTGTCACCGATCTCGCGCAGCCGTTCGCGATGTCGCTCAACGCGGTTTCCAAGCACGTGAAGATGCTGGAGCGGGCAGGCCTGGTGCGGCGCACGCGCATCGGCCGCGAGCACTACCTGCGACTGCGTGCGCAGCCGCTGCGGCAGGTGCAGGACTGGGTTTCGCAGTACGAACGATTCTGGAACCACCGCCTCGATGCGTTGGGCGAATTCCTCGATCAGCAAAAGGAGACAGACGATGAAAGGGCGTAACGAAAACGCGATGGGCCCGTTCCGCATCAGCCTGCCGCGTACCTACGAAGCCTCGCCGGAACGCGTGTTCCGCGCATGGACCGATGCCGAAAGCGCGAGGGTGTGGTTGGCAATGGGCGGCGATGCCAGTATCGATCCGCGCCCGGATGGCTTGTTCTATCTGGGCATGTCATGGAACGGCGGCATCATGCCGCACTATGGCCGCTATCTGCGTGTGGAAGCGCCGCGGCTGCTGGAGTTCACCTGGGTCAGCGAGACAACCCGTGGCAAGGAAACGGTGGTCACGATCGAGTTGACCGCGCGCGGCAAGCAAACCGAGTTGCATCTGACCCAGGAAGGTCTCCCCGATGAGGAATCGGCGACCAAACACACCGGCGGCTGGACGCATTTTCTCGACACACTCGTCGAGCGCCTCGCTGCTTGACCATGATCATTTGAAAAGCGCAGACAACGGACTCTTGGCCATGGATGGCGGCTTTCAAGTCCGCTTTTTTGATTCTCGCGATCAGGGAACGATCGCACGGGAGAACCTCATGTGTCCGATCTGCATCAGCGCCGCGGCATTGGCGACCCTGGCCGGCAGTGGTTCGGCCGGAGGGCTGGCAACCCTCGTAGCGGTGAAGCTCCATATCAGGCGTCGCAAGGACGGAGGTAGCGCTTCGCGTAGCGAGAACGCGAAACGCACAACGCAAACAAATACGGTCGGAGGTGGGCAATGAAATCGGGAACGAAAACTTCGAAACACAAGATTGCGACACGCGAAGAATGGCTGGAGGCACGGCTCGAACTGCTGCGAAAGGAAAAGGAACTGACCCGCCGCAGCGACGATCTGGTGCGGCAACGGCAGGAACTTCCGTGGGTGCGCATCGAAAAACAATATCGTTTCGATACCGATGAAGGCAGTGCTTCGTTGACGGATCTGTTCCAGGGCCGCTCGCAGTTGTTGATCTATCACCTGATGTTCGGGCCGGACTACACCGCGCCATGTCCATCGTGTTCGGCGATCGCGGACGGTTTCAACGGATTCGCGGTGCACCTCGCTCATCACGACGTGATGCTGATGGCGGTGTCGCGCGCGCCGCTGGCGAAGTTGCAAGCTTGCAAGCGACGCATGGGCTGGACGTTCCCTTGGGCCTCGTCGTTCGGCAGCGACTTCAATTTCGATTTCGCCGCCGGCATCACCGAGGAACAGCAACGCGAAGGCGCCGAATACAATTATCGGCGCGAACCCGGCATGCGGCCGGATGCAAAAACGCCGCCGGGTCCGAGCACGCGCTTCGGCAGCGAACATCCGGTCGGGCAGTTCGCGAGCATGTGCGGCACCGATCCCTTCACCTACATTCGCGAACGGCCCGGCATGAGTGCGTTCGTGCTGGATGAAGGCGTCGTCTATCACACCTATTCGACCTACGCGCGCGGGCTGGATGCACTGTGGAGCATGTACCAGTGGCTGGACCGTGCGCCACTGGGCCGCAATGAAGCGGGCGGCTTGTGGTGGCGGCGTCACGACGAATACGACGATGCGAAAGCTGCCTGTTGCTGTGATTGAAGAGAGAGCGAACCATGAACCAGGTGTCCGGCAACGGCAGCGCTCGCGGCTACGCGCCCGTCAACGGCCTGCGGATGTATTACGAAATCAGTGGTGCGGGCGATCCGCTCGTTTACATCCCTCCGGCCCTGGGCTGTGTCGGAATGAAATCATTCCCGCGACTGGCGGAAACCCATTCCATCGTCACGATGGATCTGCAGGGACACGGCCGCACGGCAGATATTTCCGAACGTCCGATGTCGCTGGAGCAGAACGCCTCGGACGTGATCGGTCTGCTGCAACACCTCGGCATTGCCGGGGCGGACTTTCTCGGCGAAAGCTACGGCGGCGTCGTGGCGGCCATGATCGCCATCCGTCGTCCCGATCTTGTCCGGCGCGTGGCGGCGTATGCAGCGACATTCGGGCCGCCGGACACCGCGCTCAACATGGAAATGCTGCACACCACGGCCCCGCTTGCCGCCGATTCGCGAGCCTTCCTGTTTCAGAGGGAAAGCTATCAACGCGTCGCTCCCGATCCCGATTACTGGCCGCGGTTTTGGAACAAGGCATCCGCGATCCGGTGGACGGGATTTTCGAAGGCGGAACTCGCGGCCATCTCGGCGCCGTTCCTGATCGTGCAAGGCGATCGCGATTTCGTGCGTCTCGAACATGCGGTCGAGACTCTCAAGCTCATACCCAATGCCGAGCTCGCGGTGATCCCGAACGCGGGCCACTTCGCCTTGTTCTCGGAACCGGAGCGCGTGATTCCCGTCGTGGTGGACTTCCTGCAGCGTCCCGAGAAGCCTCTTCCGGTTGCTACCGCGGAAACAGGGTATCAGCCCGGCCAGACGCGGTAACGCGAACCGTCGTGTGAGGATGCAGGGCGATCCCGTTTCCGTGTAAGGTTTCCGCCTCCGTTTCCACGGACACTCGCATGGACAAGACACTCACGGGCGAAGTCGCGCTGGTGACCGGCGCCTCGCGCGGCATCGGCGCGGCGATCGCGGACGAACTCGCGTTGCAAGGCGCGAAGGTGATCGGCACGGCCACTACCCAGCCCGGTGCGGATGCGATCGGCGAACGCCTGCGCACAAATGGTGGAGAGGGGCGCGTGTTGAACGTCACCGACGGCGCATCGGTCGATGCGTTGATCGAAGACATCGTCAAGATCCACGGTGGTTTGTCGATCCTGGTCAACAACGCCGGTATCACGCGCGATCAATTGCTGGTGCGGATGAAGGACGAGGACTGGCAGGCGATCCTCGATACCAATCTGTCGTCGGTCTATCGCACCAGCAAAGCCGTGCTGCGCACGATGATGAAGGCGCGCAAGGGCCGCATCATCAACATCGCATCCGTGGTCGGCGTCACCGGCAATCCCGGCCAGACCAATTATGCCGCGGCCAAGGCCGGCATCATCGCATTCTCGAAATCGCTGGCGCGCGAAATCGGTTCGCGCGGCATCACGGTCAACGTGGTCGCGCCCGGTTTCATCGATACCGACATGACCCGCGCGCTTTCCGACGAACAGCGCAAGGCGCTGGAAGGCACGATCGCGTTGGGGCGCTTGGGACAATCCGTGGATATCGCCAAAGCCGTGGCCTTCCTTGCGTCACCCGCGGCGAACTACATCACCGGCGAGACCTTGCACGTCAACGGCGGCATGTACATGCCGTAGCCCGGATGAAGGCGCGCAGCGCCGGAATCCGGGATCGAAACAGCGTCGCGCGTGCGCGGCCCGGATTCCGCTGCGCTGCATCCGGGCTACCACCCCGCCGCGGACTCCCCTACAATACGCAGGCTTTGGCCCCGGAGGTTAACCCACATGAGCAGCATCGAAGAGCGCGTCAAGAAGATCGTCGTTGAACAGCTTGGCGTCAAGGAAGAGGACGTCACCCCGAACGCCTCGTTCGTGGACGATCTGGGCGCCGATTCGCTCGATACCGTTGAGCTGGTCATGGCCCTCGAAGAGGAGTTCGAAACGGAGATCCCTGACGAGGAGGCCGAGAAGATCACCACCGTGCAGCAGGCGGTGGATTACATCAAGGCTCATGTAAAAGCCTGATGTGGCCGCCTGCGGCGCAAGCCGCGCAGTGGCTTCGGGCTGAATTGCATCACAAGGCTGCGCCCACGGGGCGCAGCTTTCGTTTTTGGACGATCCAAACACTCGTATGAAAAGATCCGATTCAAAACGGCCTGATTCAAAACGTCGTGTAGTGGTAACCGGACTCGGGATGGTTTCGCCGGTCGGCAACGACGTCGCGACCGCGTGGGGAAACATCCTCGCCGGCAAGAGCGGCATCGGCCCGGTCACGCATTTCGACGCCAGCAGCTTCCCGACGCGGATCGCGGGCGAGGTTCGCGATTTCGATCCGGCGCAGTACATCCCGGCGAAGGACGTCAAGAAGATGGATCCCTTCATCCACTACGGGATCGCGGCTTCGGTGCAGGCGCTGGCGGATGCCGGCATGCATCCGCACGAGCACGACGAGGAGCGCATCGGCTGCGCGGTGGGTGCCGGCATCGGCGGCATCAGCACGATCGAGAAGACCTCGATCACGTTCCACGAACAGGGCCAGCGCAAGATCTCGCCGTTCTTCGTGCCGAGTTCGATCATCAACATGGCTTCGGGCAATCTCTCGATCATGCTCGGGCTGAAGGGCCCGAATATCGCATGCGTGACGGCGTGCACCACGGCCACGCACAACATCGGCCTGGCGATGCGCATGATCCAGTACGGCGATGCCGACGTGATGGTCGCCGGCGGCGCCGAGTATTCGACCACCGGCGTGGCGATGGGCGGCTTCTGCTCGGCGCGCGCGATGTCCACGCGCAACGACGAACCGGAAAAAGCGAGCCGGCCGTGGGACAAGGATCGCGACGGCTTCGTGTTGTCGGATGGCGCGGGCGTGCTGATCATCGAAGAGTACGAGCACGCGAAGAAGCGCGGAGCGCGCATCTATTGCGAACTCGCGGGCTTCGGCATGAGCGGCGACGCCTACCACATGACCGCACCGAGCGAAAACGGCGAAGGCGGCGCGCGTTGCATGGCCGCGGCGGTCCGTGATGCGGGATTGAATCTCGAAGAAGTGCAGTACATCAACGCGCACGGCACCTCCACGCAGGCCGGCGACGTGGCCGAGGTCAAGGGCATCCGCAGCGTGTTCGGCGCGCACGCGGACAAGCTGATGGTCAGCTCCACCAAGTCGATGACCGGACACCTGCTCGGTGCGGCGGGTGGCGTGGAAGCGATCTTCTCGATCCTGACCATGCGCGATTCGATGGTGCCGCCGACCATCAACCTAGAACATCCGGGCGAAGACTGCGATCTGGATTTCGTGCCAGGTACCGCGCGCGAGGCGAAGGTGGATATCGCGCTGTCCAACTCGTTCGGCTTCGGCGGCACCAACGGCACGCTGGTGTTCAAGTCCGTCTGAATGCGTCTGCGCTCGCAGACGGGCACGCGCGCGCAATCTTCGGTAGGCTTGCCGCTCGCCTGACAGAGCAGCGCCATTCCCGTCCTCGTGAATTCAAAGCCCACGCTGAAATTCCATTGCCGCGCGCGCCAACAAGGTGGCGCGCTCACCCTCGCGTTGATCCTGATCGTGCTGGCGGGGCTCGCGATCGCGGCATGGTTCGGTTTCGATTACCTGCGTTTTCGCGATGCTCCACTGGCGGTAAGCAGTACCGGCCAGACTTTCGAAATCGCCAAGGGCGAGAGCTTTCGCGAGATCGTGCGCGACCTGCGCGACGCGCACCTGTCATCCGCGCCGCCGCTGTACTGGCGGGCGCTGGCCGAACAACTCGGCGTAGCCGGTTCGCTGCATGCGGGTGAGTACGCGCTGACACCCGGCATCACCGCGCGCACGCTGCTGGAGAACATGGCGCACGGCAACGTGTTGCAACGGCGCGTGATGCTGGTGGAAGGCTGGACCTTCCGGCAAGTGCGGGCGGCACTCGCTGCCGCGCCGAAGCTCACGCAGGATGGAGCGCAGCTTTCCAACGACGAGCTGATGGCGAAACTCGGCGCGGGCGGACAGAATCCGGAAGGCGAATTCATGCCCGACACCTACGACTATGTGCTGGGCATGAGCGACCTCGACGTGCTGAAGCGCGCACACGCTGCGATGCAGGCATATCTCGATGCGCAATGGCGGAAGCGCGATCCTTCGGTGCCCTTGCAGACGCCCTACGACGCCTTGATCCTTGCCTCCATCGTGGAGAAGGAAACCGCACAGCCGAACGAGCGTCCGCAGATCGCCGGCGTATTCGAGCGGCGTATGAAGCTCGGCATGAAACTGGAGACCGACCCCACCGTGATCTACGGCTTGGGTGCGAGCTACGACGGCCGCATCCACACGCGCGATCTGCAAACCGACACGCCGTACAACACTTACACGCGCACGGGCTTGCCGCCCACGCCGATCGCGCTGCCCGGCCGCGCGGCGATCGACGCGGTGCTGCACCCCGCGCCGGGCGACGCGCTGTATTTCGTTTCGCGCGGCGACGGCACGCACGCGTTTTCCTCGACGCTGGCGGAACACAATCGCAACGTCGCCATCTATCAGCTGCACCGCAATCCGGATGCGATGCCCGCGTCCGGCTCCACTGCGCCGAAGCCGGCATCGAACGCCAGCGGCGGCAAGAAAAAACTTTCGTCGCACAAGCCTCGCTCGCACCAATGAGCCCTTCGCGCGGCAAACTGATCACGCTGGAAGGCGGCGAGGGCGCCGGCAAGAGCACCCTGCTGACGGGATTGCACGCGCATCTGGAAGGCGCCGGCATCGAGGTTCTGCAGACGCGCGAACCCGGCGGCACGGCCCTGGGCGAGGGGGTGCGGTTGCTGGTGCTGGATCCCGCGCTGCGCACCATCGCTGCGCAAACGGAAGCGTTGCTGATGTTCGCGGCGCGTGCGCAACTGGTGCGTGAGATATTGCGCCCGTCCCTGGCTGCGGGACGCTGGGTGCTGTGCGATCGTTACACGGATGCGAGTTACGCTTACCAGGGCGGCGGCCGCGGGCTCGATCCGGCATTGATCGCACAACTGGAAGCCATCGCGACCGAAGGCTTGCAGCCGGATCTCACCCTGCTGCTCGATTTGCCCGTCGCGCACGGCCGCGAACGCACGCACGTGCGCGGCGATGCCGACCGAATCGAGCGCGAGGACGACGGCTTTTTCGAACGCGTGCGGCAGGCGTATCTCACACGCGCGGCCGCGGAGCCGCAGCGCTTCCGCGTGCTGGATGCCTCGCGTCCAGTGGAGGAAGTGCTCGCCGCCGCGGTCGCTGCGGTGGATGCACTGCGCGAAGGCGTGCGCGCATGAGTCCGCCCGCGTTGCTGCCGTGGCAAACGGCGCAATGGAACGCGCTGGCGCAACGCGCCGAACTCGGTTCATTGCCGCACGCCCTGCTGCTGGCCGGCGCGCAAGGTCTCGGCAAGCGCGCATTCGCGGAAGCCTTCGTGCGCGCGCGGTTGTGCCCGCATCCGCGAACTGCTCGGGCTTGTGGGGAATGCAAGGCCTGCGCGTTGCTGGAAGCGGGTACGCATCCGGACCGCGTGCTCGTCACTTTCGAATTGAACAGCGAAGGCAAACCGCGCAAGGAAATCGTGGTCGAGCAAATCCGGCTCTTGTCTGCGCGGCTGGCGATGTCTTCGCAACTGGGCGGCTGGCAGATCGCGGTGATCGATCCGGCCGACGCCATGAATCCGGCTGCGGCGAACGCGTTGTTGAAAACGCTGGAAGAACCCACCGCGTCCAGCCTGATCGTGCTGATCGCCGACCAGCCGTGGCGATTGCCGACCACCATCCGCAGCCGCTGTCAGCGCATCGACTTCATGACGCCCCCGCGCGAACAGGCGGAAGCCTGGTTGCGCACGCAGGGTGTGCACGATCCGCGGCGGGCGCTGGATGCGGCCGGAGGCAATCCGGGCCGCGCCTTCGCGTTCGAGCAAGGCGGCGAATTGCAGCGGCGCGACTCGGTGGCGAAGGATCTGCAAGCGCTGGCGCGCGGTCGCACATCGGTCTATCGGGTTGCGCACGCGTGGAGCGCGGACGAGCCGGTGGCGCGGCTGGAACATGCCGCGCGCCTATTGCACGAAGCCGCGCGCGTGCGTGCCGCAGGCGCGCCGGGCGAGTTCGATCCGCAATGGGACATCGGCACCCTGCAAGCCGGATTCGAGCGCGTCAATCGCCTGCGCGAACTGCTGCGCGGGCCGCTCCGTCCCGAGCCGGCCTTGATCGAATGTCTTGCCGCATTCGGCCGGGCAAGCTGAGCGAAAGCCGGCACCTGCATGCTGCGCACCCCCTTCAGCAATCCGCCGCACGCGGGATGACATGAATCCGGATCATCTGCTCTCGCCCGGCGACGTCCTGTTGGTGGTGGCGCCGCACCCCGACGACGAATCATTGGCTGCGGGCGGCTTGATCCAGCGCGCGTTGGCGAAAGGCACGCGGGTGCACATCGTGTTCGTCACCGACGGCGACAACAATCCCTGGCCGCAGCGCGTTCTGGAACATCGCGTTCGCATCGGCACCGCAGAGCGCGAGCGCTGGGGCGAGCGCCGGCGGCTCGAAGCGCAGCATGCCTTGCAGGAACTCGACGCAGGCAAGGCGGCCGTGCATCGCTTGCAGTGGCCGGACGGCGGCGTCACCTCGAAAGTGGTCAATGAAACCACCGCGTCGATCGCGCGATGGCGCGCATTGATCGATGAAATCGGACCGACGCTGCTGGTGCTGCCGGATCTGGCCGACGCGCATCCCGACCACAGCGCGCTGCACGTGCTGCTCGAACTCGTATTGGACGGGCTTCCGGCTGCGCGCCAACCGCGTTGTCTCTGTTATCTGTTGCACGGCCGCGCGCAACTGGATCGAACGAGGCGCGCGTCGTTGACGCTGACGCCGCAGGAAAGTGCGCGCAAACGGGCGGCGATTTTGGCGCATCGCAGCCAGATCGCTCTGAGCCGCGGCCGGTTGCTGCGCTTTGCCGGAGAAGAGGAACGATTCGCGCAAGGCAGCGGCGACCATCCGGTGTCGGGCTCGCGCCTTCCGTGGCGCGTGCCGCGCTGGGCGCGCGGATTCATGGCGCTGTTCGCGGTGGACGCGCTGGGCGGTCAACGTCTGACCTGTGACGGCGCGCACGAAGGCGCGGCCTTGCTCTGGCGCGACGGCACGACGGCGGCGCATCTGGCCCGCCCGTTGCAAGCGCCGTACTACGTGAAACTGTATTCCACCCTGCCGTCGCCGTGGGTGTTCGATCACTGGGGCTGGAAGCGGTTTCGGTCTTGACCGCGCGCGCGCCGTCGCGCAAGCTGCGGACGCAAAGGTGACTTATGGCTCCGGGTTCCAACACAGTCGGCATGCCGCGTCAGGGCATCCTGTCGCTGGCGATCAAGGACAAGGCGGCGTTGTACAACGCCTACATGTCCTTCGTGAAAGGCGGCGGCCTGTTCGTGCCGACCATGAAGCGCTACAACCTCGGCGACGAGGTATTCCTGCTGCTGACCCTGCCGGACGAGAAGGACCGCCTGCCGGTCGCGGGCAAGGTGGTGTGGATCACGCCGACCGCCGCGCAGGGCAACCGCACCGCCGGCATCGGCGTGCAATTCGCGGAATCATCCGACGGCGAAACCGCGCGCACCAAGATCGAATCCATCCTCGCCGGCGTGCTCGGTTCGGAGAAGGCGACGCAAACGATGTGAAATCCGGACTCGGGAACCCGGAAATAAAAAGCCGGCTTTGCGCCGACTTTTCTTTGGGGTTATGAGAACGCCCGCCAACAAGGCGCAAGCGGTCTGATGTTCAGGCTCAGGGCCGGGTTCTGACGCCCAAGTTGATCGCCTTGGCGTACTTGGCCGCTGCGCCGGTGCCGACGATGTCGTCGTACAGCCACAGGCCGCCGCCGACGATTCCGCACTGGTTGTGCCAGCCGCTCATCTGGCGATAAGCCTTCAGCGGACTATCGTTGAGATCCCACACGATCGGCAGAACCGGAACGTCGCCGAAGTTCCACTGGGATTGGCAAGGCGTGTTGCCGGCGCCGCCGGAATAGGTTTGAAGGTGCACGCCATCGACCGTGCCCGGGGCCTGGGCGTTGATCTGCGAAACGACCTCGGTCCAGTACGAGGCATTTACATAAGGATCGGGCATCACGTGATATCCGAGCTGCGCCAGCATTACACCGAACTGCACCGTGCTGGCGAGGTCGTAGCTGTTCTCGTCGTCGAAGTCGATCGCATCGATCGCCGGGATCGCGGCTTTCAGCGCCGCGAATGTCTTGTACAGAATGCTGCCTGGCCCGGTGCCTTGCGAATGGACGAGCGAGGCGATGTCTTCCCAGTCGCCGTAGTTCGACGAGCCGACGCTGAAGGTCACGCGCTTGACCTTGCCCTGCTTGAGCAAGGTCATGTTCGACGCGAAATCGGGATAAGTCTGGTCGCCGATGTAGACGCCGTTCGAAGTGAGCGGAAACTCGCCGTTCAAATTCAGGTCGCCGTTGGGCTTGACCTCAACGCTCCAGACGATGACTTCAGTGAAGCCCGAATTCGCCAGTTCGTTGATGTTGGCCGGAGCACCCTTCGATGTGATGTACAACGGTCCGCCACCGAAGATGCCCGAGTAGCCGGTCGGCGCGGCGGCCTCGGCGTTTGGTACCAGTGTCGCCAGGCAAAACGAGAACAACGCAGTTGCAAAAGCACGCGACGGTTTCATCGGATGACTCCCCAGCTCGAACACAGGAAATTTGACCAGCCCTCGATCATTCTCGCGGGCGGGTAGCGATGCTGCAAGCGACGAACTAGGGACAGTCTTTATGAGGCAGCGGAATTCGTGCCGGTTCTTGCGACCGAAAAGATAGAAAGAAAAGGCCGCTCATCGCTGGCGGCCTGAGTCCGTGGCTTGGTGGTCGGGGAGACAGGATTTGAACATGCGACTTCTACGTCCCGAACGTAATTTGTTCAGATTGGCCGATCAGGTGCTTGCAAGCAAAGTCAGATAGTTAGCGTGCCATTGTGTGCCGCTTTGTTCCGCTGTAAGCTCTCACTTGCGCTTACCGTGCGCTTACGAAATTGCGCTTACGGCCGGAAAGATGCTTCGCAAGCTCAATGCCCAAGTGATCCGCGGCGCAAAGCCGCAAGATCGCCCCTACGAAATCCGCGACTCGGAGATCAAGGGGCTGCTGGTGCGCGTGCAGCCGTCCGGCGTGAAGTCCTTTGTGATGGCATTCGACCGCGTGCGTCGCCGGACGATCGGCAATGCAGCGGTGCTGACGCTGGAACAAGCAAAAGTCACCGCTCGCCAATGGCTGGCCGACAAGGACAGCGGCAAGCTGCCCGCGGCGGCACGCGGCAAGAGCCGGCCGCTGACGTTGGGCGAATTCATCGAAAAGCACTATGCGCCGTGGGTCGAGGCCGAGCGCAAAGCCGGTGCTGCGACGCTCTCCAATCTGAAAGCGCAATTCGAGTTCCTCTACAACAAACCGCTGTCGGGCATCACCGCTTGGCAACTGGACAAGTTCAAGGCCGCGCGTCTGAAAGACGGCGTGGCGGCTGCGACGGTCAACCGCGACCTTGATCGCATCCGTTCCGTGCTATCCAAGGCGGTCGAGTGGAAGAGGCTGGAAACGCATCCTCTCTCTTCCGTGAAGCGCGTGAAGGGCGCGGACAATAGCCGTGTGAGGTTTCTCACCGCTGCCGAAGAGAAGCGACTACGCGAGGCGCTGACGAAACGCGAAGCGCTCGCGCGTCAACACCGTGCCTCTGGTAACGCATGGGCGCTCACACGTGGCCACGCGCCGCGTCCGATGTGGCCCGCGAACGGCTATACCGATCACCTGATGCCGCTGGTGCTGCTGGCATTGAACACCGGCCTGCGCCGCGGCGAACTGTTCGGGTTGCGCTGGAGTGACGTGGATCTGTGCAACAAGGTGCTGACCGTGCGCGCCGAAACTTCCAAGGGACAGCGCGCGCGGCATGTAGCGCTGAATAGTGAAGCGTGCGACGTGCTGAAGCGCTGGAAGGGGCACGGCGAACGCGAAGGACTGGTATTTCCTGGCCGCGGCGGTGCGCCCATGACGAACATCAACAAGTCTTGGACCGCGCTATGCGAAAGCGCCAAGCTGGAAAACTTCCGCTTCCACGATTGCCGCCATCACTTCGCGAGCAAGCTGGCGATGGCAGGCATCGACCTTTACACCATCAAGGAATTGCTGGGACATCAAGACTTCACAATGACGCAGCGATACGCGCACCTGGCCGCCGAACACAAGGCGAACGCGGTGGCGACGCTGGTGGGCCGGAAACGCAAAACAGGATAAGTTTCAAGCGGCCGACGGCGTGTTAGGGCACGCCGCCGACCTTCCACAACCGTCCCTTAGGAGACGATCATGGCAAAGCGCAAAGTAGCAGGAAAGCGGAAGCAGAAAGAAACCTATCCAGATTTCCCCGCCGCAATCACGGAAAGGAATATCGACGCGATAGAAAAAGCGGCGCAAAGCTTCGGCGTCAATCGCCGGATGCTGCTCATAACGCTTGCGCGCGGGCGGGAAGAGCTGATCAAAGGGGCCGGCGACCAGAAGCCGGAAGAAATCGGCGAAATAATTTGCGACCTGCTGGGTATGGCGAAGGAGTACAACAAGCACTTGGACGCAATGAAAGACATGGTAAAGCGCGCCAGCGCACGGCTGATCGCTGCGGGCGAGACAATGGTGAATCGCGGACTGGTCAAATGAGCGCACAGATCATTCCCTTTCCCGTTGCGCGTGCGCGGTCCGAGCCGGAGCCTGATTTTGCGATTTCTCTGGACCCGGCGTTTCGCGCGTGGTGTGCGATGCAGAACGATCGCGCCCGCGAGCTCGGTCTACCCTTCACGAAGCACGCTGAACTGAAAGCGCGCTATCTGCGCGGCGAGCGGTAACGATCACGCCACGGCTAGGGTAGCTCCCGAAAGCGCGGACTCTCACCGCGTTGCCGTGGCATCTTTTGAGAGCGCGGGAGAGCGCGCATGGCATGCAGTCCACCATCAGGCACACACCGAGCGGCGAGCACGGACGAACGCCGTGCGCAAGTACGGCGTCAACTTCGAGAAGTCATCGAGCAATGCATGGCGCTGTTGCCGCCAAGCTCTCCAGCGCCAGACGATGACAATGCGATTCGCAACTTGCGCAGCGCTCGTGATATCGCAGCTTTGGGCCTGATGCAGTTGGATGGAGGAAACCTGAACTTAGCTGGGCGCATGTTCAAGGTGAAGCCGGGTGAACTTGAAGCTGCCGCGCAATTGGCAGCCACCGCTTGGAGAACTCTGAATGTCGCGATGGGGCAAGCTGCGCTGCCGATTATCAATCGCGACCTTGCGGCGCAAGAGCAACGCAGAAAAGCCGGCTTTAGCAGTAAAGAAGAGAGAGTGGCCGAGCGCAAACCGGAATGGGATCGTTGGCAAAAGAGGGTGAATCAGTTGAAGGCTGCAAACAGCAAGCGGTCGAGAACCGACATATGCGGGCAAGTCGGGCGAGAATTCGGCGTAGACGGGAGGACTGTCCGCAATCGTGTAAAAAAATTCGGAAAGGAACGCCCGCGTTCCAAGTAGGACGTGAATAATCTCTTTCGCACGCAGCCGCACACACGCTGCCGACGAACCGGGAGAGACGAAGTGCTGAAACAAGTTCCAGCCAAGCTGGCTTTCACGATTGATGAAGCCGTGGTCGCCACCGGCTTCGCGCGCCGACGCATCTACTACATGATGGGAACCGGCGAGCTGACCACGTTCAAGGCTGGCCGGCGCCGGATGATTAGCGCACGCGCCTTAAACAAGTTGATCGACCGCTTGGAGCGCGAAGCTACACCACGGGACGCGGCATGAACGCCGCCATCGTTACCGCGCCCAACCTGGCGCCCGCACCAAGGCCTGCCGCTGCGATCGCGCGCGATCTGTGGAGTGCGAGCAATGCGCTGGTCGAGCTTGCCCGTCGTGTATCTGCGGGTGAGCGCGCTGCCACAGACCTGGATGCGTTGGCCACGGGCCTGCAGCGCTGCGCAAGCGAACTGCGCATGGGAGGCGGCGATGGACGCGCATGAAAAACGAAACCCGCCGGACGAGGCGGGCTTCGAGGAGAGTGCAACGCCGGGCGGCAGCGCAACTCAACGAGGACATGATAGCAAATCGACGTTCGCTGTCTGCAAGTGTCCGCGATATTCATCCTGCAGCGCACCGATATGTCCGCTTGATCCCGACTGGCGCGATCGCGCGCACCTGCACGGAGAGCGCATCTGCGGACTGTTGGCGGAGTACGTCAAAACCGACGGCAGACGAAATCTAGCCAGCGCTGTGCCTAGCGAACTGGTGCAGACCCTTGCCGAGGTATTGCCGGAGATACGCGCTAGCTGTAGCGATATCCGCCACAAGCTCAATGTGGCATCGCGCACCGGATCAAGAATCGAATCCGGTCATCGGTTGCGGAGTGCAGCATGAGCGCCGCGCTGAAACTGACCATCGTCCCCGACACTGGCGTGGGCGAACTGATCGGCGACAAACCCGCCCTGATCCCGCCTGGCAAGTATCACCTGCGCATGACGCACTGGCAGACCGCGATCATGTGGGGCCGGTCGCGCAAGTTGATCCTGCATTTCACCGTGTGCGACATGGGGCACTGCGGCGTGAAGCTGGAGCGCTACTACAACATTGAGCGGATCATCGGCAATCCGGCCATCAATGGCCGCTTCAAGGCGAGCTGGCGCAGCGATTTGATGCACGAATACTGCACGCTGCTGCCGCCGCCACTGCGACCTGATCGCATTTGCCTGGAGCGGCTCAAGCCTCTGCTGATCGTCGGCAACGTCAAGACCGTTACCGCCAACGCCAAACAGAAACGGATACCCGATGCCCTGCACTACAGCGTGGTGTCAGAACTACTGCACGTCGAAGCGGGGGCAAGGCCATGAAGCCTTACCTTGCCTTACCTGCACCTGTACCTGTACCCACACCTACTTCGGGATACTCGCAAAGCCAAGCTCGGCAAGGCTTTGAGCCTGATCGGCTTGGCGACGGATTTAACAATTCGGCCGCTTGGAAAAGTAGATCGGCCGGAAAACTGCCTGTCTGTCCATCTACACCCGGCGGGCGCGGCTCTCAACAAGCCGCGTCCCGCTGGGGCCAAGGGAGCCGGAAATGATCGCCGGCGAACAGGTTTATGTACCGCGCACCATAAAACGGCATCGGCGGACTGCTGATGAGGTCGAACAGCTTTCGGCCCAGATCATCGAGGTGCTGCAGGCCGACCATCCGCAGAGTGTGCGGCACGTCTATTACCGCATGACCGATCCACGGCTGCCGGTCCATGTCGAAAAATCGGACCGCGGCTATCGACACGTTCAACACCGCATGGCCGAGCTGCGCCGGGCCGGGAGATTGCCTTACGGCTGGGTGACGGACGCCAGCCGCCGCGGATACTTCACCAACACTTTCAGCGGCGCCGGCGACTTCATTCGCAGGATGGCCGGACTGTACCGCGCGGACTTGTGGGCACAGGCGGACTGCCGCTGCGAAGTGTGGGTGGAATCGCGCAGCATCGCCGGCGTGATCGAGGACGACTGCGAGGAACTGGCGGTCTCGCTCTATCCGGCTGCCGGCTTCGCATCCTTGAGCTTCACCTACGACGTGGCGGCCAGCATCAATGCTCAGGATAACGGACGGCCGCTGATCGTGTTCTACATCGGCGACTACGACCCGGCCGGCGTGCTGATCGACCGCAAGATCGAACAAGCGCTGCGCGAACACCTAGATTCCAGCGTCGAGATGGTGTTCGTGCGTATCGGCATCACGCCGGAACAAATCGAGTACTACGACCTGCCGCGCAAGCCGCGAAATAAAAACGACCGGCGCGCATTACACGTGGCGGAAACTGTCGAAGCCGAGGCCATGCCGGCGTGCATTTTGCGCCGCATCCTGCGAAACCGAATCGAAGCACTATTGCCGGCGAATGCGCTGAGAGTGGCGAAGGCTGCTGAGGAATCCGAACGCGCGGGTTTACTGGCGCTGGCTCAACTACACCACGAGGAACGACCATGACGCACGTACCCAACGAGATCGGCGCCGCCGTGGCGATCGACATTCAGCGCCTTCAGCGGAGCGGCTATCGCGGCCTCATCCTGGTGCGCGACCCCGGTTCCGAGAACGTAGTCGTTTTCAACGTACACGACACCGGCTGCAAGCCTCTCGGCAATTTCCCTTACAAGCCGGAATCGGACGAGGAACACCTGATTCTGATGATGCCGGAGCTGGATTTGCGAGATGCGCTGACGCCAAGAGAGGTTTTCGCACTGGTAGAGAAACAAGTGCGTCGGTTGTCGGGCTGGACTGTGCATTGATGCACACGGCCGGCTTTATTTCCCGCATGCGCTGGCGTAGGATCGCAATCGCGAATGCAGTGTGTCCCCGCACTGCTGTAAACCGCAAATCGCATCGGGTTTCGCTCGCTGCGGTCACTCCGGCGCCAGCCAGGCGTCGCCCGGTTTTCGACCGGGAGGGGAAGGCCATGATGCGGGCGGGCTTCGCCACGCCGCGCGGACACGCTGATTTGAACTAATCGGCGCGTCATTGCGCGCGCCTGGAGAACCCCCCATGAGTATCGAAGTACCAACCATTGCCGATTTTGTCGCTGCGCGTCGCGCGGGACAGGCGCTCAACGCCATCGGCAAGCTGAGCAATTTCGACCTGCGCGAACGCATAGCGCAGTCGGATAACAAGACCATCGCTCGCGCCGAGCTTGCCAAGGTAGGCGTCAAGATCGACGACTTGCACTTAGGCGACTTCCATTCCGACCAAAGCCGGAGGACGCTGGGCGAGAGCAAGCGTGCGTTGAACAAGCTGCTGGCGGAAGCCCTGAATCCTGCACTGGACGATGAAGGCCGCAAACGGCTCGGCATCGCCTGCGACGTGCTGGCCGATCACATCGAAGGCTGCAACCAGACACGCGCCGGAGACGAAACCGCAGAACTGGAGTTTGCCCGACTCTCTGGCAATCCGCCGCCCAGATCGGAGCTGAAGGATCGCAACGGCCAGCGCATCGGCGTGATGCTGTCGAACGCCGATCTGCGCGACGAACGCGTGATTGCGACAAAGCTCGGCGTTAATCGCCAGCAATCGAACTCGCTCATCCGCGAGGAAGAAAACGACATCACGCTCGCCGACTTTTTCCGTGGTGTCGCTGGCATGAAGACGCCGGCAAGCATTCGAGCATCGCTGACGGAAGGAACCAACACCGCCGGCGGCTACACCGTGCCGACGATCCTGCTGCCGGGCATCCTCAACGCGCTGGTGCCGGCAAGCTCGCTGCTGAACGCGGGTGCGAACATCGCGATGCTGGACGACACACAAGCCAAGTCGTTCAACATCGCGGCCACGGACACGATCCCGACCGCTGCCTGGCGATCCGAAAACGGCGCTGTCGCGGAATCCGACCCGGCGTTCCGGTCGATCACCGTCACCCCACAATCGCTGGCGTTCCTGTTCAAGGTCTCGCGCGAGCTGTTGCAGGACGCGCCGGGACTAGAGAACGCCTTGCGCATTGCCATCGCCCAGGCCTTCGCGAAGGAACTGGATCGCGCCGGCCTGCGCGGATCTGGCACGGCGCCGGAAATCCGCGGCCTGTTGAACATGAGCGGCGTCAACGCCGTCACTTCCGGCACCAACGGTGCGGTGTTGACGGACTACTCGCCCTTCATCAAGGCGCGCAAGGCAATCGCCGATCAGAACGCACCGATGCCGAACGCGGCGATCATGTCCACGCGCGAGGACGAAACGATCGCACTGTTCACCGATACCACCGGCCAACCCTTGCGCCGGCCGGATGCGCTCACGGACTGGAAGTTCCTTACCACCACCCAGCTCCCGGTGAATGAGACTGTCGGCACGTCCACCGATTGCAGCGAGATATACGTGGGCAACTTCGCGGGCTTTACCTACTTCATCCGCGAGGGCGTGAGCGTGCAATTGCTGCACGAGCTGTACGCCGCAACCGGCCAAGTGGGCTTTGTCTGCCACACCCGCGTGGACGTGGCGGCGGCCTATACCAAGGCATTCGCGGTCATTACCGGCGTTCGTGCCCCGGCCTGATCGTGATCGGACAAGCCGGCAAGTGTCCGCAACAACACCGGCAGCGCGAGGCCTGATACTCCATACACGGACTGATCGCGCAATCGCCCGGCCCCGTGAAATGCAGGGCCGGCGGGATGCAAATCTCTACGCGCGGTCGATCGAGGAAACCGCGCGTTCCCCCACGCACAGAATTTTTCCTGGTCTCAGAGGAATTCAAAATGGCTGGAGTGAAAGGTATGAAAGGCGGAGGCGGTGCCCGTCCGAACTCCGGCCCAAAGCCGAAAGTGATCTTGATCGGCGAGCGAGTTTTCAAAACCGACGATCCCTTGGTCTTTCTGGTGAATGTTATGCGCAGCTCGAAAGTGGACTTGCGACTTCGGATGACCGCAGCGATCGCGTTGCTGCCGTACCTGCACGTAAAGGCTGGTGCGCTCGGCAAGAAGGAGCGGGCGGACGAAAGGGCGAAGGCTGCGGCTGACGGCGAGGGCCGTTTCAAGCCGAGCGAGCCGCCGAAGCTCTCCCTGGTGAACCCGTCAAGAGGACAAGGCAATGGCTGACGAAACACTTGGCACCGCTCGGATTGACGTAACGGTCAATACCGAGACGATGCAGGCGGGCATTACTGCCGCTCAAAACAAGATGGCGCAGTTCGGCACACAGGCGGCTGCGGAGTATGAGAAAGCATCAGCATCGTCAAAGCGGTATGCCGACAGTCTGCTGAACCAGATCAACAATCTGGGCAAGTCGCGCGCGGAGCAGATCGCTTACAACGCGCAAATGAAGCTGGGCGGGGACTTGGGCGCGCAGCTTGCGGCTAAAGCTCTCGCGCAAGGCGAAGCGATGAAGAGCGCCGCCGCTGGCACCAGTCAGCTCGGCTTCGCGTTCAGCGGGTTGCGGTCGCAAGTTACGCAACTGCTGACTGCCTATCTCGGCTTCGAGGCGGTCAAGGGATATTTTACAAGCGCCATCGATACCGCGACCCAGCTCAACAAGATGTCGCAGACGACGGGTATTGCCGTCTCGACACTCTCTGCGCTGCGGCTAACCGCTGACAGCACCAGCGTCAGCATGGATGATCTCAGCACTGGACTGGATCATCTGGCGAAGAATGCCGCTGCGGCAGCGGCGGGCAACAAGCAACAAGCGGCGACGTTTGCCGCATTCGGGATCTCCGTCAAGGATGCGAACGGGAATCTTAAACCCACCGCGCAACTGCTGGATCAGATAGCCGGCAAATTCTCAAGCTATGCCGACAGCGCGCAAAAGAGCGCCGATGCGCAAGCGATTTTCGGGCGCTCGGGCGCCCAACTGATTCCGTTCCTCAACGAACTTGGCGGCGATGGTGGACTTGCCGGCGTTACCGCACGGGCGAAGGAATTGGGCCTCACGCTCAGCGACAACACCGTCAAGGAAGTAGACAAGCTCGGCAACCAGACCGCCATCCTGAAAGACGTGATGGCGTCATGGGCGGTCAACATGACAGGCAGCCTTGTGCCGGCGCTCACTGGCGTCATCGGCGGACTCACCGCCTATGCGGCCAAGGCCAAGGATGCGTCTGACGCCAGCGGTGGCCTTGGCGGGTTCATCGTCGACGCAACCGGCGTCTTCATCACCTTTGAGGGCGAGGTGCAGAAAGCCGCCGTCTATGTCGGTGAATTTTTCGACGAGATGGGGCATATCCGCGACGCTTTCATGTCTGGCGATCATGGCCCGTCAGCGCTGTTGCACCCGTTCGACAACGCCAAGGCGCAAGTGGAAGCGTGGCGCGCAGCAAACAAGTTAATCATCGCAGATGCAGCGGCGCGCGATGCGCAGATGACGGCAATCGATCAAAAAACCGGCGACAAGATTGCGGCGATGCTAAAAGGCGTCGCGACCGCAGAGGCAAATGTTGGCAAGGGCGGCACTGGAACCGCGCCGAAGATGCCTGATTTCAGCGCTCAGCAAGCTGCGCTTGAAGCGCTGAAGTCATTTCAGGATTACGTCAACGGCCTGAATCCATCCAGCCTCACGGTGCAGGGCGACGCCGCCCTCACGAAATACGTGCAGGACATGGCAGAACTGGAACAGCGGTTTCAGGACACGGTTTCAAAGGGCGTCGATGCGGGAACGGCTACGGCGCTTTTCTGGAAACGCGCAGCCGAAAACTTGGCGAAGTACCAGAACGATTTGAACAAGGTCACGGCCTACGAAGAGGACTTCACGAATCAGCTCGCCAATGAGGCGCAGGCGCGACAGAAACAAATCGACCTGCAGGTTGCGAGCGTAGGAATGGGTCAGCAAGAATTTCAGCGGATGCAGGCGCTGAATCAGGTCTATGACGACTTCGAGAAGAGACTAGCCGACATCAACAAGGAAAAGCGCGACGGCCTCATCAACGATGAAGAGGCGAAGGTTCTAACCGCGCAACTGTCGCAACAGGAACAAGTCGCCGTGCAGCAAATGATCAACGGCTACAAGGCCGCCGATCAGGCGCGTGCGCAGTGGCAGAACGGTCTAGTAGCCGGAATTCAGGACTGGATTGCTCAAGGCCAGGATGTAGCCGGCATGGTGTCCGGCGCGTTCACCGACGCATTCGGCAACATGAACGATGCCATCGTGAACTTCGTGCAGACGGGCAAATTCAGCTTCAAGAGCTTCGCGGACTCGCTGATTTCAGACCTAACGCGCATCGCATTGCGTATTCAGGAGAATCAAATCCTGACTTCCCTGCTAGGCGCGTTCGCAACCGGCCCATCAGGCTACAACGTCGGTTACTTCGGTTCCTTCAACACCGGAGCCGCGACCACCACAGCAAACAGCGTCATAGACAACATCATGGGCCACGCCAACGGAGGCGTGTTTGGGCGCTCTGGAGAAATTACGGCCTTCGCACAAGGTGGAGTCGTCAGCAAGCCAACCCTGTTCCCGTTCGCTAGAGGCATCGGCCTCATGGGCGAAGCGGGCGACGAAGCCATCATGCCGCTGTCGAAAATGAGCGATGGAAAGCTGGGGGTGAAGGCGCAGACTTCGGGCGCTGGCAACACAACGGTCATCGTCGAGAACCATACTGACAACAAGGCGCAGGTTCAGCAGTCGAAGGACGGCAGCGGCAATGACATCATTCGCGTGATCGTCGGGCAAGCGGTCAACGAGGTGAACAGGCAGATCGCGCGCAACGGCAGCGTGTTCAAGACGCTACAGCAGACCTTCGGGTTACAGCGCCGCGGGGTGCCGGTGAGCGGCTAGGAGTGATGAATGGACGAGCAGCAAAGGCAAGCGTACTTTCGGCTAATGGCGCACGAATACGCGCTGGAGGCGATCACGGCAACGATGTTGAATTTCATGCCGCTGGAGTCAGCCGAAAAGTGGATCGCGGAGTTCAAGGAAAAGTGTCATCGCGTGTCGCTCCCCGGCAATCCCGACATCGGCGATGTGGATGCAACGCGCCTTGTGCATGATGGCGTGGAACTCATCGAACACTTCGCGGACAAGGTGCTGGCAAGAGTGCGCGGCGCGCACGGGCAGTAGTGCGGATTGCGCTTACCCTGCGCTTATCAAAAAAAGGCCGCAACGATGTGCGGCCCAAGTGCTTGATTTAATGGTCGGGGAGACAGGATTTGAACCTGCGACTTCTACGTCCCGAACGTAGCGCTCTACCAGGCTGAGCTACACCCCGATGAACCGCGAATTCTAGCGATGCGGCGGTGCAGCGCGCAAGCCGCGAAGCGGCCCACGGCGCGGCTCTGCTAATCTTCGCGCTTTGCTTGTAACGCACGAGGAATCCATGCCGCTGACCCCGCCGCGCACCATGCCGGGTGTGCTCGAGCTGCTGCCGCGCGAGCAGATCGCGTTCCAGTCGATGCTGGACGGTATCCGCCGTGGCTTCGAACTCTACGGCTTTCTGCCGGTCGAGACGCCGGCGATCGAGTTTTCCGATGTGCTGCTGACGAAGACCGGCGGCGAAACCGAGCGGCAAGTGTATTTCGTGCAATCCACCGGTGCGCTGGAACAGAACGAAAAGCCGGAGCTGGCGCTGCGCTTCGATTTGACCGTGCCGCTGGCGCGCTACGTGGCGGAACACGAGCACGAACTCGCGTTCCCGTTCCGCCGCTACCAGATGCAGCGCGTCTATCGCGGCGAGCGCGCGCAGCGCGGCCGTTTCCGTGAGTTCTATCAATGCGACATCGACGTGATCGGCAAGGACACATTGCCGATCCGCTTCGATGCTGAAATTCCGGCGGTGATCCACGCGGTGTTCGCCACGCTGGACATCGGCGCGTTCACCATCCAGATCAACAACCGCAAACTGATGCGTGGGTTTCTCGAAGGCGTCGGGATCTCCGACTCCGAGACGCAGACGCGTGTGCTGCGCGAGGTGGACAAGCTGGACAGGCGCGGCGCGGAGCACGTGCATGCCGTGTTGACCGGCGAGGCTTTCGGCCTTTCGCGCGCGGTCGCGCAACGGCTGCTGGACTTCGTGAAGATCCGTTCTGCTTCGCTCAGCAACGCGCATGCGGAACTCGACGCGCTGGGCGCGGGCAGCGAAACCTTCGAGCAGGGCCGCGCCGAATTGCGTGAAGTGCTGGATACCGTCGCCGCATTCGGCGTGCCGGAATCGACGTTCGCGCTGAATCTCTCGATCGCGCGCGGACTGGATTACTACACCGGCACCGTGTACGAGACGACCTTGAACGATCATCCGCAGATCGGTTCCATCTGTTCCGGCGGCCGCTATGACAATCTAGCCGGGCAGTACACCAAGTCGAAACTGCCGGGCGTGGGCATCTCGATCGGGCTGACGCGCTTGTTCTGGCAATTGCGCGAAGCCGGTCTGCTGCGGGAAACGAATGGCGGCGTGCAGGTGCTGGTGACGCAAATCGATGAAGCGCGCTGGCCGGAATGTCTGACGATCGCGCAGGAACTGCGCGGCGCGGGCATCGCCACCGAACTGGCGCTCGAGCCGGGCAAGCTCGGCAGGCAACTGAAATATGCGGATCGCATCGGCGCGCATTTCGCGCTGATGCTGGGCGACGAGGAAGCCGCCCGCGCGGTGGTCGCGGTCAAGGATTTGCGCAGCGGCGAGCAGTTCGAAGTCGGGCGGGTCGAATTGGTTTCGCGATTGCGGCATGCGTTCCAGGTGGGAGCGCACGTATGAGCGAACGCATCGTACTCGACGGCTCGCATCTCACCCGCGCGCAGGTCGTCGCGATCGCGCGTGCCGGCGCGCAGGTCGAGCTGGATGCAACACAACTGAAGCGGGTGAGCCGCGCCGCGGATTTCCTGAAGGAAAAGGTACACGGCGGCGAGCCGATCTATGGCGTCACCACGGGTTTCGGCAGCAATGCCGACAAATTGCTGGGTGCGCATCGCGCCCGCGACGAGTTGCCGGATGGCAACCCGGAGCCGCGGCAAGACACCTTGCCGGAAGAGTTGCAGCGCAACCTGATCGTGACGCACGCCGTTTGCGTGGGCGAGCCGCTGGCCGCGGACGTGATACGCGCCATGCTGGCGATCCGTATTAATACGTTGATGCGCGGGCATTCGGGCATCCGCGTCGAGACGCTGCAGGCGCTCGCCGAATTGCTCAATCGCGGCGTGGTGCCGGTGATTCCGGCGAAAGGTTCGGTGGGTGCCAGCGGGGATTTGGCGCCGTTGTCGCATCTGGCGATCGTGCTGCTGGGCGGGGGCGAAGCGTTTTTCGAAAGCGAGCGCATGCCCGGCGCGGAAGCATTGCGGCGTGCGGGACTGCAACCGATCACGCTTTCGTACAAGGAAGGCTTGGCGCTGAACAACGGCACCACGCAGATGCTCGCCAGTGCGGTGCTGGCGCTGGACAATCTCGAATATCTGCTCGACACCGCCGATCTTGCCGCAGCGATGACGCTGGATGCGTTTGCCGGCCGCAGCGGGGCGTTGCGTCCGGAAGTGCACGCGCTGCGTCCGCATCCGGGACAGATCGATGCGGCGGCGCACGTGCGCGAACTGCTGCGCGGCTCGACCCTGATCGACATTCCGTATCACCTGGTGCCGCGCTTCAAGACCTGGACCGCGCAGAGCTGGAACGATCCGGACGACCAGGCGCTCTGCTTCGATATCGCGTGGGAGTGGGTGCCGCCCGGCCAGCGCCATGGCCGCGAGGCGTTTTACCAGCGTTTCCTGCCGTTCAAGGGCGGCAAGAAGCACCAGCCGCAGGATGCGTACTGTCTGCGGTGCATGCCGCAGGTGCACGGCGCGGTGCGCGACGCGTGGATGCAGGCAGCGCGCGTGATCGAAATCGAGTTGAACGCGGTGACCGACAATCCGCTGATCTTTCCGGACAACGACGGCGCTGCACATATCGAAGAGCAGGTGATTTCGGCGGGACATTTCCACGGCATGCCGCTGGCGCTGGCGATGAGCTACGTCAAGGCGGCGATCCCGGTGTTGGCCGCGATTTCCGAGCGGCGCTTGAACAAGCTGGTGGATGCCGCGACCAGCGATGGGTTGCCGCCATTTCTTACCGGTAACGAGGACGGCACCGATTCCGGTTTCATGATCGTGCAATACACCGCCGCCGCGCTGGTCAACGATCTGGCCACGCGCGCGCATCCGGCGTCGGTGTATTCGATTCCGACATCGGCCAACGCGGAAGACCACGTTTCCATGGGCGCCAACGAGGCGCGCCACGTGCTGGCGATGACCGACGATCTCTCCGACGTGCTGGCGCTGGAGCTGTACACCGCCGCGCAAGCGCTGGATTACCGGCAGGAGATGTTGAACGCCGCACGTCGGCTGGCCGCGCGCGGAGACTGGCGTGCGCTGGCGCAGAAGATCGGCAATGCGCCGCGCGAGGATTCGCGTGCATACGCGCAGTTCCAGCAAGAGGTACAAAAGTTGACGTCGCAACTGACCGATGCTCGCGATTTTCATGCCGGAGCCGCGGTGCGCAACGCGCACGCGCGCATCCGCGAAACGATCGCGTTCATGCACCGTGACCGCGCGATGGACGGCGATATCGCCTCCATTTGCAAGCTGGTCCGGGAGCGCCGGTTGAATTGATTGGCCTTCGCTAGGGGATCAGCGCCTGCAGCGCTGCTGCGTCGTCGCCCAATGCGGCAAACAGCGCCAACTGGTTGCGCGCACGTTCGAGATTGTGGTCCGGATGCGTGATGCGGAAGTAGCGGTCGCCGTCCAGATGATCGGTGAGGAAGCGCAACCCGATCACGCCGGTGATCAGGCGCGCGCCGAATAGCAGGTTGTCGCGTTCCATCGCCGTCAGCAAAGCGCCGCAGCCTTCGACATAGCCGCCCGCCAGCGCTTCGAAATAGTCGTGCCGCACGCATACGCGCGCGAGTTCGGTCGAATCCTCCGGCACCGGACTCAGCATGGTGCGCGCCATGTCGCCGAAGTCGAACAGCAGCGAGCCGGGCATCACGGTGTCCAGATCCACCACGCACACCGCGTTGCCCCGATCGTCGAACAGCAGGTTGTTCAATTTGCAGTCGTTGTGGGTGATGCGCAGCGGCAAGCCGCGTTGCAGCAGTGTCTGCCAATGCGGAAGCAATTGCGCGAAACGCGCGGCGGCTTGGCATTCTTCCCGGCATTGCGAGACGCGGCCGGCACGATCCGCTTGCAGCGCGGCTCGGAACGCCTCGAAGCGCGAAACCGGATCGTGGAATTTCGGAATCACCTCGCCGACTTCGCTGGCAGGCAGTTCCGCGAGCGCCGCGGCGAATGCGCCGAAGGCGCGTCCGGCCTCGCGGGTCATCGCGGTGCCTTCGGCGATGTCGAAGGTACACGTGTCGGGCACGTGGCCGTACATTCGCCACCAGCTTCCATCGGTGAGCGCCGCGGCGGGTTCGCCCGCGAGGGTGGGAATCAATTCCAGTACCGAGTAATCGTAGCGGCCCGCCGCGCGCTCGCGGCCGAGATGCGCGGTGACTGCGTGGCAATTCCGCATCACCAGGCCCGGATCGCGGAACACGTGTGTGTTGAGGCATTGCAGCACGCGCTGCCGGCCATCGTCGTCGCACACCAGCAGTGTGCGATTGATCAGGCCGTTGCCCAGCGGCGAAAACCGCGCGCGCGGACTGAAGCCCCACGCTGCCGCGAGTGCGTTGCGGACAGGAGACGGCAGATCGCAGCTATCGTCCATGGGATTTCCAGAGCGGGCTCGGATACAAACCGGCAGCATGCATCTGGGCGAACCGCGATGCGACACGCGCCAGATCCTCCCGGTAGGTGAGCCCCAGCCATTCGTCTTCGCCTCTCAGTACCGCGAGCCGCTGTCCGCTGCGCGCGAGGTGACGATCGATCGCGTGCGGCAGGAAGTATTCGTCGTCGTCTAGTGCGCATCGCAGGAATTCGATCAATCCGGCTTCCAGATCCGGCATCAAATCCGGCAACAAACCCCAGCAATTCAGGGAAACGATGGCATCCGGATCGAGGAGCGTGTCGGCTCCCGCCGGCGAGCAGCCGCGGAGCGTACCGTCGCGACGGCGGATGTCCACGAATTCTTCCACGCTTTGCAAATGGCCGTCCTGGCCGATCCTGCATACGCCACGGTTGACGGCGCCGTGCGGCGACAGCGTTTTCCCCAGCCGGTAACCGACCATTGCCGGACCGGAGTCGCTGCGAAAGTGCCGGGCCAGCAGACCGAATGCGTCCTGTCCATAGTAGTCATCGGCGTTGATCACGGCGAAAGGTCCATGCAACACATCCTTGCAGCACCACAATGCATGGCCGGTGCCCAGCGGTTTGCTGCGTTCCGGGACGCGGCAACCCGCCGGAATCTTGTCGATCGTTTGCTCGACCAGGTGCAATTCGCAGCGGCCGCGCAGGTACGGCACCAGTGTTTCCTGCAAGGTTTCACGCAGCGGTGCGCGAATCACCATCAGCACGCGCGTGAAGCCGGCGGCCAACGCATCGTGGATGGCGTACTCCAGCAGCCATTCGCCAGCCGGACCCACCTCCGCGATCTGCTTCTCTTCGCCATAGCGGCGGCCGATTCCGGCAGCAAGGATGACCAGCGTCGGCTCGGGCTGCATTTCGATCAATGCGAAGAGCCGGTGGCGACCGGCCTTGCCGATGCGAAGGGGACGGGAGGGCCGGGTGTGAAGCCGCTTCGCCACCTGGCGAGTTGCGCAGTGATCGCGGAACCGGCGGACATCTGCGGTTCGGAAGGTGTGTAGCGGTCGCGCTTTTCCCATTGCGCCACTTCGGCGCGTGCGTCCTTGAACGCCTGCGAAAAATCTACGTCGCGATTCAGCGCATCCACCAGAAAGGCATGTCCGAACCAGGTGAGCTGGGACTGCTCGCCGCAGCCGAACGAGGAGCGGTCGCTGCGCGCGGCCGTAATCACCATCGTGCCGCTGTCCCGCAGTGGCGGAATGAAGCCGCCGGAATAGCAGGCGTTGACGACAACCACTTTGTACTTGAACGGGTGCTCGGCCAGGATGTTCGGCAAGTCGCTCGCGCCGATCTGATCCAGCGGCAGCGGATCCATGTCGACCAGCAGCGTGTGATCTTCGCTGCCGTGGGTGGTCAGATACAGCAGCAGGACGTCCTGCGACGGGTCCATCTTCTTTGCGATTGCATCCAGCGCCGACTCCAGATTGCTCCAGTCGGCCAGCGGGCGCATGGTCAGCGAGGCCGGATTGTTTTCGAGCACGATCACGTGACCGGCGGCGTCGAAGCGCTTCGAGAAGAGCCGCTGGAAATATTCGGCCTCGTTGCGGAACACGTTTTCGCTGCCGTCGCCCGCGAACGCGACCGCGTACAGATTCACCTTGCCCGGCGCGCGCGGCTCCAGTTGCGCGATAGCCTTGTCCAGCAGATCTGGCTGCGCATAAAGCACCTGTTCGGGAGTCGGCGCATTCTTCGGCCATCCGTCTTCCGGCAGCGATGAAGGCGGAGATTCTGTATCGAGCAACGGCTTGCGATCGAGAGTAGCAATCGAGGCGGCAGGCTTCTGTGGAGCGGCTGCGTGGTTTGCGGTGCGCGCTTGCGGACCGTGGCGGCTGGCGTAAAAAGCGGCCGTCGCGCCGATGCCGAGCACGAATGCGAGCAGGGCGATCAGCGCGGTACGCATTGAGGTCTGCTCACGGCCGGCCAAATGAGCCGCGTTGTTCCGCAGCGGTCGTCAGACAAGGCGTGCGCCGCAGCGCCATAGCTCGCTCTATGGTCAAGGCGCGCAACGCAGTATGGCGGCCGCTGCGGAGCAACCCGAAGGGCCGTGGTCCTTTGCCCGCATGGCTGCGTCATCGCTCGTCGATGTATCGACATACACCTTCCTCGTTCTTCCTTGCCCTGCAGACAAAGGGCCGACGGCGCGGCTATCTGGCCGGTCGTGAACAGACCTTATATACCGATCGCGTTGAAGTCGCTCACGCACGGATGCTTGGCATCGAGGCGGCAGTGTTCGGGCGGACGGCAAACCTGGGTGGTGCGCATGCCCGCACCGCGCGCGGCATCCAGTTCGGCTTCGATATCGGACAGGAACAGGATGCGATTCGGTCGTGTGCCGATCGCCTGCGCGATGCGCAGGTAGGAACCGCGTTCGCGCTTGCCGCCGATTTCGGTATCGAAGAAACCATCGAACAACGGCGTCAGATCGCCGGCTTCCGAATGACCGAAAAACAGTTTCTGCGCTTGCACCGAGCCTGACGAATAGACATAAAGCCGCAAGCCGGCAGCCTTCCATTCGCGCAACTTCGCCGCGACTTCCGGATACAAGTGCGCGCTATAGGCGCCGCGCTCGTAGCCATCCCGCCAGATCATGCCCTGCAGCATCTTCAGCGGCGTGGCTTTGCGGTCTTCGTCGATCCAGCGCAGCAGCGTGTGCACGAGGGCTCGGCGATCGTTCTCAACCACGCCCGCATCGCGCGCGGTGTCGCGCAGGCAGCGCTGAACTTCAGTTTCATCGGCGTGCATTTCGATGAACGAGGGCAGCCGCTCGCGCGAGTAGGGGAACAGCACGTCCTTGACGAAGGCGATGGAGCTGGTGGTGCCTTCGATGTCGGTAAGGATCGTTTCGACGCCGCCGGTCACGCCGTGGCACCCGCGCGCATGCCTTCGGTGTATTGCGAATAGGCGGTCTCGATGGCGCGCTTCACGCCGATCGGATCGGCCAGGCGCTCGAGGAACATTGCCGTTTCGCCGCGGCCGGTAATCTCGATGTTGGCGTAGCGGAACACGCGTCCCCAGAAAGACTGCTTGAGATCCACGGTTTCGATCGAGGCCAGCCGCAATTCGGTGGACTGCCGCCCGACGAGCCCGGTCTTGCGGATCACACGATGGTTGGTCACGCCTTGTTCTATCGAACGCAGAATCAGCCATTCGTACAAGCCGATCGCCAGCGTGACCACCGCAACCACCAGCGCGGCCCACCCATAGCCACTGCCGGTTCCCTCGGCTGCAGCGTATTCCAGCCAGAGCAGGGCAGCCACGATGATCGCGCCCAGCAGCAACACGGCCCACATCCGCAACCAGACCAACCAGTGCAGGTGAAACATCGCCACGATCTTCTCGCCCGGCGCAAGCGATTGCTGGATGTAGGACGCCATCGAATCCCCCGTCAGTTGTGCAGGCGTGGAAAGCGTTCCGCGATCTTGTCGCCGGTGAACTGCGCCACCCAGCCCTCGGGATTGGTGAACAGCCGGATTGCGACGAAGCCCGGATTCGGTCCCATGTCGAACCAGTGGCGGATGCCGTCGGGCACACCGATCAGATCGCCTTGCTTGCACAAAACCTCGTAAATGCGATCGCCGATGTGCAGTGTGAACAGGCCTTCCCCCGCCACGAAGAAACGTACCTCGTCTTCGGCGTGGGTGTGTTCATTGAGGAATTTCTGCCTCAGCGCGTCCTTCTGCGGATGATCGGCGGAGAGCGAAATGACGTCCACGGCTTTGTAACCGTGTTCGTTTTGCAGCCGCTGAATGTCGCTGCGATAGGCGTCGATCACCTTTTCAGGCGGATCGCCGGGCGCGATCCTCGAGGCGGCTTCCCAGCGTTCGAAACGCACCCCGACCTTGCCCAGTTCGCGCGCGATCTGCGCGTGGTCGTCCACGGTCTGCAGCGGCTCGTCGCCGCGCTGCTCGTGGAAAATACGCAAGCGGCTCATGCGCCGAGTCTCCGAAGATCGAGTTCGCAAGCCAACATGAATTCCAGCGCTTCCAGGTGGCGCTTGGCCTCGCCCATGTCGCGGCCCCAAGTGTAAGCGCCATGGCCTTCGATCAGGTAGGCCTGCAAAGTTTTGTTCTCGTGCAGCCAGGCATCCACGCGCGCCGTCAGTTCCGCCATTTCCTGCGAATTGGGGAAAACCGGCACTTCCATCGCCGTGTCGTGCGTGGAATGGCCCTGGAATGCTTTCAGCAACTCATAACCCGCCAACCTGATCACGCCGGCTTCCGAGAATAAACGCGAGGCCACGGTCTGGGTTCGCGAGTGCGTGTGCAGCACTGCACGGGCTTCGGGAAAACGCCGGTAGATCTGGGTGTGCAGCGCGGTTTCCGCCGAAGGATGCAGCGCCGTGTCGACGGCACGGCCATCCATGCCGATCACCATGATGTCGTCTGGTGTGAGTGCGCCCTTGTCGCGCCCGGAAGCGGTGATGGCAACATGGCCTTCGTCCAGCCGCATCGAAAAGTTGCTGCTGGTGGCGGGCGTCCAACCCATCGCGGCCAGTTCGGCACCCACGCGTGCGATTTCCTGCGCACAGGCGGACACACGTTGGGGCTTCACTTCCGAAGACTCGCGTGATGCGGCGACGCGTTCGTTCATGCGGCTGAATGTAGCACGCATGGGCGCGCCGCACCGGCTCGCGCTGGCGTAGGATACGCGAGGGTGGGCTTGCCTCCGGAGAACATCACGATGAAAGAACATGTCGAGTCGTCGCGTCGCAGATTCCTTTCGCTGCTGGGCGGCATTGCGGGTTCTGCATTCCTTCTCGGCGGATTGTCGCAACGTGCGCGAGCAGCCGATCTGCCGCACTTGAGCGACGGCGATCCGACCGCCAAGGCGCTGCATTACACCGAAGATGCGAGCAAGGCGCCGCCACCCCACAAGGCAGGCCAGGAGTGCGCGAACTGCAAGTTCTTCTCCGGCGCGAACGGGCAGGCATACGGACCCTGCCAGTTGTATCCCGGAAAAGCGGTCGCGGCGAAGGGTTGGTGCGCCGGATATTCCGCGAAGGCGTGAGTGGTGTGGGAACCTCTTGCCTAAAACGTTTTTCGAGCGTGCTTCACTTGAGAAGTGCGGCCATGGCTGGCCGCCTTGTGAAATGAGCGAAGCGATAAAGCTCAATTCACGCAAATCTTGTGGCTAAGGCAAACAGGGACGTTTGCACCGATAAACCATAAACAATCGCCCGATGCGACAGGCGAGGAGCTGACGACGCCTGCCGCACCGGGCGACTATCCGGGGTCCACTGCCAATGGGAAAGCCCGCGGAGGAGGGATCATAACGCGGGCTTGGCGGGGTATCCAATGCGATTCCGCTGTCCACATAAACGACTATTTAACGTCAAGTGGAACAGCTTGTTAGGTCACAAATCGCAAGCTTGTTCTAGATGAATTCAGGCCGTACTTTTGCGTACGGAATCCGACGCGGAGATGGGCTGTTCGCGCAGCCGGCTGTGCCGATAGCCGTAGCCGAAATAGATCACGAAACCGACCAGCGTCCACAGGCCCATCAAGGTCCAGTTGTACCAGTTTTCCCAGTACAACAATCCGAGGCAGCTCAACACGCCGAGCGTGCAGGTGACGGTCGCCCACGGCACGCGAAACGTACGCGGCAGCTCCGGGCGCGTGCGGCGCAGGATCAGTACGCCCAGGCACACCGCGACAAAGGCGATCAGCGTGCCCATCGAAACCAGATCACCCAGCACGTCCAGAGGAAACACCGCCGCGAGCGCGGCGATGCCGGCTCCGGTGATCAACGTGTTGATGTGCGGCGTGCGATAGCGGGGGTGCAGCCGTGCGAAGACCGGCGGCAGCATGCCGTCGCGCCCCATGATCATGAAGATGCGCGGCTGCGCGATGATCATCACCAGCACCACCGATGCCAGTCCGATGATCGCACCGATCTCCACCAGCCAGCGCAGCCACTCCAGTTGCGGATGCGCTTTGACCGCGGTCACTACAGGTTCTGCGGTGCCGAGTTGCGCGAACGGCAACAAGCCGGTCAATACCGCGGACATGCCGATGTAGAGGATTGTGCACACCGCGAGCGAAGCGAGGGTGCCGATCGGCAGGTCGCGTTGCGGGTTCTTGGCTTCCTGCGCGGCGGTCGAGGTCGCCTCGAAGCCGATGTAGGCGAAGAACACCAGGGTGGCGGCGCGCATGATGCCGCCCCAGCCGTACTTCTCCGGGCCCTCCGCCGGCGGGATGAACGGCTGCCACAGCTGGGGATTGACGTAGTGCCAGCCGGCGATGATCACGATGATGATCAGCGCGACCTTCAGTGCCACCATCGCCGTGTTGACGCTGCTGGACTCGCGAATGCCGACATAACAGAGCCAGGTAAGCACGAGCACGATCGCCACCGCCGGCAGGTTGAACAACGCGCCGGTAATGACCAAGTGATTGTTCTGGAACGCCAGCGGCGCATTCGTCAATGCCGCGGGCAGGTGAACGCCGATGTGATCGAGCAGGCTGGTGAAATATCCCGTCCAGCTCACCGCCACCGCGGACGCCGAGACCCCGTACTCCAGCACCATGTTCCAGCCGATGAACCAGGCCGCCAGTTCGCCGAGCGTAGCGTAGGCGTACGAGTACGAACTGCCCGACATCGGGATCAGCGTGGCGAACTCGGCGTAGCACAAGGCGGTGAAGCTGCAACACACCGCGGCGATCACGAATGACAGCAACACCGCCGGGCCGGCGTGCTCGGCCGCAGCCTGGCCGGTGATCACGAAGATGCCGCCGCCGATCACCGCGCCGATGCCCAGCGCCGTCAGTCCCCAGGGACCGAGCGTGCGGCGCAATTCGATGCCGGTTGCGGATTCCACGCCGGTGGTGCCGTCGACGCCGACGAAGTCGGTTTTCCTGGCAAGCAGTTGCTGAAACATGATGGACTCCGAAAAAGCGAGGCCGGCAAAGCCGGCCCCGTGCGTCACACCACGTCTTCCAGAGAACGGGCAATGCCCTCGGGAGAAAGCTGGCTGCGGCGGTAGCCGTACAGGCCGTAAAGGATCAGGCCGACTACCGCCCAACCCGCGAACACCAGCTTGGCAACGATGCTGAGATTCACGAACAGCAGGATGCAACCGGCGACGGCCAGCGGGCATACGAACCACACGAACGGCGTACGGAACGGACGCGGCCGCTGCGGTTGCTGCCGACGCAGGATCATCACGCCGATCGAAACCATCGCGAACGCGAGCAGAGTGCCGGCATTTGAGGTGTCCGCCAGTTTGCCTACCGGGAACAGCGCGGCGCAGAACGACACCACGAACCCGGTTACGTAGGTGATCACGTGTGGTGTGAAGAAGCGCGGATGCACGCTGGAGAATTTCTCGGGCAACAGGCCGTCGCGTGCCATGGTGAAAAAGATGCGCGTCTGACCGAACATCATCATCAGGATGACCGAAGGCAGCGCGACGATCGCGGCGAGCGCAATCAGGTTGCCGATCTGCGGGAATCCGAGCATGCGGATCACATGCGCGAGCGGTTCGTTGCTGCATACCAGCGCCTGCGAACCCTTACAGGCAGCCGCCATCGCGGGGGTCCCCGGGTCGAGCGCCACACCGTCAGGTCCGAGCATCGGCTGGGCACCGACCGAACCTGCTGCACCGTAACCCACCAGCAGATAGAAAATCGTGCAGATGGTCAACGCGCCAATGAGGCCGATTGGAATATTGCGATTGGGATTCTTGGTTTCTTCCGCCGCGGTGGACACCGCATCGAAGCCGACGTAAGCGAAGAAGATCGAAGCTGCCGCGCCCAGCACGCCGACGCCGCCGGTCGGGCTGCCCCAGCCATTCGGCAGGAAGGGCACCAGGTTGGCGCTCTTTGCCGCAGGCAAGGAGAGCACGATGAACGCGGTCAGCGCGAGGATCTTGATCGCGACCAGCACTGCATTCACGCGTGCGCTCTTGGAAGTGCCGATCACCAGCAGCCACGTCACCGCAATGCCGATCAGGAACGCAAGAATATTGAATCCACCGCCGAGGAACGGACCGGTTTGCAGGTAAGTCGGGAGCGACAATTTGCCGGGCGTGACGAGGCCGAAGACTCCGCTGTTCAAAAGACCGTTCACGTAACCCGACCAGCCCACGCACACCGCAGTCGCGCCGATCGCGTACTCCAGCACCAGTGCCCAGCCGACGATCCACGCGATCAGTTCGCCCATCACGCCGTAGGTGTAGGTATAGGCCGAACCGGAAACCGGCACCATCGCCGCCAGTTCCGCATACGCCAGTGCAGCCAGTCCGCACACCACCGCCGCGATCACGAATGAGAGCATCATCGCCGGGCCGGCTTTCTGCGCGGCCTCTGCCGTCAGCACGAAAATTCCGGTGCCGATCACCGCGCCGATGCCGAGCAGGGTCAACTGGATCGGCCCGAGCTGCCGCTTTAGCGATTTCTTTTCGGCGGTGGCGAGGATCTGGTCGAGCGGCTTGATGCGCCAGAAGATCATTGCGTTCTCCCCGAGGGTTTTGCGCGTTATGGAGGTGATCGTCGTGCGGCGCATCCGGCATCGCAGCGGGCCGAGCCTACGCGAGGGATACCGTTTGGGCAAGTATGGCAAACGTCAGGCTCTGCCGGAAAATTCTCCGGTAGTCGTATTCACCCACACCTTCTCGCCGGTACGGATGTATTCGGGCACCTGGATTTCGATGCCGCTTTCGAGCTTCGCCGGCTTGGTGCGCTTGGTCGCGGACGCGCCTTTCAGTTCCGGCGCGGTATCGATGACCTTCAATGCCACGCTGGAGGGCACCTGCAAAGCCACCGGCGTGTCGTCGATCAACTGCACGTAAAAACCTTCGGTGCCTTCCACGATGTATCCCGCGTTGTCGCCCACCGCGTCGGGGTCGAGTGCGTACTGCGTGTAGTCCTCCGCATCCAGGAACACGAATGCCTCGCCGTCCTTGTAGGAGAAATTGGCCGCGCGGCGCGTCAGTTCGATTTCGCGCAAGTCGTCATCGGCGCGCAGGCTCAGATCGAACTTGCGTCCGCCAGGGATCGAATACAGCGTGAAACGCAAGGTGACATTGCCGCCGCGCGCGGTCGGCGCGCTGCGTTCGATGTCGCGAACCTGGTAGACCGTGCCTTCGTGCTCGATCACGTTGCCGCGTTTGACGTCCGAAGCTTTCATCAGCGTTCGATCCGCAGTTGTTTGCGGAATATCCATTCCATGCACAGCCACACGAGTGCGCCCCAGAGCAGGCCACCAATGAGACAGATCGCGAAACTGATTGCCAGTCCGCGCGGCGTCAATGCCCGGGGCGTGTGCTCGACCAGAGGGAAAATAACGCCCATGATGACGAACATCAGGCCGCCCCAGCCGAGCACGCCCCGCACAAGCACGAAATTCCACGCGCCCTTTGCGCGAGTGCTTTTCCACCTCTCCAGCGATTTCCCGTTTCGCATTGAGCGCACCATTGTCATTTGGGTTGCAACCGCACAGCACCGTCCAAGCGGATCGTCTCGCCATTGACGTAGCGGTTGGTCAAGATGAAGGCGACCAGTTCGGCGAACTCTTCCGGCCTGCCCAGGCGCGAAGGGAAGGGGATCGACGCTGCAAGCGATTGCTGTACTTCGGCCGACATGCCGTCCACCATCGGCGTCCAGAAAATGCCGGGCGCGATCGTCGCCACGCGGATGCCGAAACGCGACAGTTCGCGCGCCATCGGCAGGGTCATGCCGACCACGCCACCTTTCGAAGCCGAATACGCGGCCTGCCCGATCTGGCCTTCGTAGGCGGCGACGGACGCGGTGTTGACGATCACGCCGCGTTCGCCGTCTTCGCCCGCGTCGTTGCTCTGCATCACTGCGGCGCCGGCCTTGGCGACGTTGAAGCTGCCGATAAGGTTGACCATCACTGTGGTCTGGAATTGCGACAGCGGCATCGGTCCCTGTTTGCCGAGCACTCGGCCGGAGCCCAAAATGCCGGCGCAATTCATTATCACGTTCAAACCGCTCATCGCTTCGCGTGCGGCGGCGACGTTGGCCACGACTTCGTTTTCGGAAGTGACGTCAGTGCGGAAGAAACGCGCACCTTCCCCCAGCTCTTTGGCGGCGATCTGTCCCCTCTCGTCGTTGACATCGAACAGCGCGACCTTGCCGCCTTTAGCCGCCAGATGCTTCGCCACCGCCTGTCCCAGTCCGGACGCGCCGCCAGTGATGACAGCCTTGACCTGATCGAGTTGCATGGAATTCTCCGCAAACGAGCGCGGCATTCTAGCAACGGCGGCTACAAATCGCGGATGAAAAACCGATTGCAGCCGTGGTGGCCGGTGGCGCCGAGCGGACCCGTCAGCGGCGTGAAACCGGATTTCGCGTACAGCGCCTGCGCGGCATCCATCCCCGTTAGCGTTTCCAGATAACAGCGGGCGAAGCCGAGCTCGCGCGCGGTTTTCAGGCAATGCTGCATCAGCGCGCGTCCTGCACCCATTCCACGCAGTTGCGGCAGGAAATACATCTTGCGCAACTCGCACACGTCCGCCTCACCGCCGACTAGCGGCGCCACCCCGCCGCCGCCCAGCACGCGGCCGTGGGATTCGATCACGAAATAGGCGCTGCGCGGTTGCGAGTAGGCCGCGTGCATTGCATCCACCTCGGCGTCATGGATCGCGAAACCCGGTCCGCCAGCGCCGAACTCCGGCATCACGCTGCGGATGATCGCCGCGACCGCAGCGTCATCGCGCGGCTCGATCGGACGGATCAGGAAATCTCCCGGCATTTTCACCCCTTGCGCGCCAGCACCACGCTGCTGGTGGTGCGGTGCCCGAGTTGCGCCGCCAGCCACAATCCGGTTTCGATCAGTTGCGGCAGATCCACGCCGGTGTCGATGCCCATGCCGTTCAACATGTAGGCCACGTCTTCGGTGGCGACGTTGCCGGTGGCGCCCGGTGCGAACGGACAGCCGCCGGCGCCGGATACCGCGCTATCCACCACGCTGACACCCTCCTCGAGGCAGGCGAGAATGTTGGCCAAGGCCTGGCCATAGGTATTGTGGAAGTGCACGGCCAGTGTCGCGATCGGCACTTCGGCGGCTACCGCCAGCAGCATCGCGCGCGCCTTGTCGGGGGTGCCGACGCCGATGGTGTCGCCCAGCGAGATCTCATGGCACCCGAGTTCGTGCAGCCGCTTCGAAACACGCACCACATCGCTCAGCGGGACGTCGCCCTGGTACGGGCAACCGAGCACGGTTGAAACATACCCGCGCACGCGCACGCCGTCTTTGCGCGCGCGTTGCATCACCGGCACGAAGCGTTCGATCGATTCGTCGATGGACGCATTGGTGTTCTTGCGGCTGAAGGTTTCCGATGCCGCGGTGAAGACCGCAATCTCGGTCGCGCCCACCGCGCGTGCACGTTCGTAACCTTGCTCGTTGGGTACCAGTACCGGATAACTCACGCCTTCGTGCTGGCGGATTCCGGTAAACACCTCTTCGGCGTCCGCCAGTTGCGGTATCCATTTGGGGCTGACGAAACTGGTCGCCTCGATCGTCCGCAAGCCGCAGCCGGAAAGCCGGTCGATCAACTCGATCTTCACCGCGGTGGGAATGACCGTCTTCTCGTTCTGCAGGCCGTCACGCGGACCAACTTCGACGATGCGAACACTGGCGGGGAGGCTGGGCATGGATCAGAAGATGGGGTGCGCCGATGCTTATTCAAACTTCGCCAGCACCGCATCGGCCTCGACGAAGTCGCCTTCGGCGGCACCGATGAATTCGATCCTGCCCGCACGCGGTGCGCGCAGGGTCAGCTCCATTTTCATCGCTTCCATCACCAGCAGTTCCTGATCCTTTTCCACCGTATCGCCGGTTTTCGCCTTGACGAGCACGATGCGGCCGGGCATCGGCGCAAGCACGCGATCTCCGCCTTCGCCCGACTGGAGTTCGAAAGCGAACGCCGCCGCGCGTGCGAACACCTCGCGGGCGGCACCGTCGACGTGCACCCGCACGTGCGCGGAATCGATGACGATGCGAATGCACTTCGCATCCTCATCGAAACGGCCGCTCAACCAGCCATTTTCGATCCGTGCATGTCGGACCGCGCAGTGTGCACCTTCGTACCGCAGATCGCATTCGCCGCCGTATCCGCGCGCTTCGATCTCGAATCGCTCCCCGCGCGAAGCCAGCACAACGATCCGCTTGCCGGCGTGTCCAATGCGCCAGCCATCGGCGATCGCCCATGGCGAATGCGGATCGCCGCCGGCCCGCGCACTTTCGCGCATGCAGTGCTCCTGATCCAGCAAGACCGCCGTCGCAGCCGCAAACAGTGCAATGGGTGAGGGCGGCGTGTCGCCGGCCATGAATTCATCGAGGTGGCGATCCAGATAGCCGGTGTCGATCGTCGCGTCGACGATTGCACGATGGCGCACCAGCCGTTCGAGAAACGCGATATTGGATTTCGGGCCGAGCACTTCGCATTGCGCCAGCGCTTCGCGCATGCGCGCCAGCGCGCGCGGACGATCCTCGTCCCACACGATCAGCTTGGCGATCATCGGGTCGTAGAAAATCGAGACGCTGTCGCCCTGGTCGACGCCGGCGTCGATGCGCACGTGTCTTGAAGGCTGCGGCAACGCAAGTTTCTCGATTTTTCCGGAACCTGGAAGAAAATTCTGTTCGGGATCCTCTGCGTACAGTCGCACTTCAATGGCGTGCCCACGTGCCTGGATTTGATTCTGTGCCAGAGGCAATGATTCGCCCGCGGCGATGCGCAACTGCCACTCGACCAGATCGAGGCCGAGCGTTTCCTCGGTGACCGGATGCTCGACCTGCAGCCGTGTGTTCATTTCCATGAAATGGAAATCTCCCTGCGCGCCGACGATGAACTCCACCGTACCCGCGCCGACGTAGTCCACCGCCTTCGCCGCCGCGACCGCCGCCGCGCCCATCGCGGCTCGCCGATTCGCATCCAGAAAAGGCGAGGGCGTTTCTTCCAGCACTTTCTGATAGCGGCGCTGCGCCGAGCATTCGCGCTCGTTCAAGTGGACCACGTTGCCGTACGTGTCGCCGAACACCTGGAATTCGATATGGCGCGGATGTTCGATGTAGCGCTCCAGGATCATGCGCGCGTCGCCGAATGAACTGCTTGCCTCGCGCTGCGCGGACGCGAGCGCATCATCGAATTCCTTTTCCGAACGCACGATGCGCATGCCCTTGCCGCCGCCGCCGGCCGCGGCCTTGATCATCAGCGGAAAGCCGATCTTCTTCGCCTGGACGAGCAGGGTCTTTTCGTTCTGGTCCTCGCCGTGGTAACCGGGCACCAGCGGCACGCCGTGTTTTTCCATCAGCGCCTTGGCTTCGGCTTTCGATCCCATGGCCTCGATGCTTTCCGGTTTCGGCCCGATGAAGATCACGCCCGCCTCGCGGCAGGCGCGCGCGAACGCGGCATTCTCGGAAAGAAAACCGTAACCGGGATGGATCGCTTGCGCGCCGGTCTTCTTCGCGACTTCCAGAATCACGTCTCCTCGCAAATACGATTCCGAAGGACGCGGGCCACCGATCGGAAACGCGACGTCGGCCATGCGCACATGGCGCGCATTCGCGTCCGCTTCCGAAAACACCGCCACGCTCCGCAACCCCAAGCGGCGGCAGGTGCGGATCACGCGGCATGCGATCTCGCCGCGGTTGGCGATCAGGACGGTTTCGAACATGCCGTCATTCGCCATGCCAGTATTTGACCTTGTCCGCCGCAAGGCCTATGTGCTGGAAGTCGTCCGGACCACGGACCGCGAATTTGCCCGAATCCGGGTACTCGCAGATGTCCGGACTTTGCAGCGTGCTCACCGCCAGATACTTCAACTCCGCACTGCCGGTGTTGACGAACTGGTGCGCCATGTCCATGCCTCCGGGCGGGCAGGCGACGAAGTCGCCTTTGCGGACACGCAGGGTTTCCGCTCCCGCACGCAACTCGCCTTCGCCCTCCAGGACGAAGAACATTTCCTCGTTGACGCGATGATTGTGGAACGGGAACGCGCGCTTGCCCGGCGCCAAGACAGTCACGTTGTAGCCGAGTTTCTGCGCGCCCATTTTGCGCCCCACCATTCCCCGGCGGCCGCCGAATCGCTCCTGCGGCAGCTCTTCGCCCAATTGCCGCGACATTTCGGCGAGATCGCTGAACTGCACGTCTTCGATATTGAGTACACGAATCGGCATGATTTACTCCGTTGTATGAAAGACGTTTTCGACGTCGATCACGGCGTCTTTCCGCTGCTGTCCCAATCCGGGCCGCGTTTGTCCAGAAATGCCGACAGGCCCTTTTGCCCTTCGCGCGACACGCGCAACTGCGCTATCAATTCTGTGTTCCGCGCGTCGATGAGTTCCATTGCCTCCGGCGCGATGCCGGCCGCACGCAAAGCAAGCTGCTTGGCTTCGCGCTGAGCGATCGGACCGCCCTTAGCAAGAAAATGCAGCACGCGATCGACCGCGGCGTCCAATTCTTCCGGTGCAACAACTTCATGCAGCAAGCCGATTTCCGCGGCCCGCTTGGCTTCGAAAATTTCGCCGGTGACAAACAGCCGCCTCGCATGGCGCGCGCCGATCGCGGCAACGACATAAGGCGAGATCACCGCCGGCACCAGGCCGAGCTTCACTTCGCTCAGCGCGAACTTCGCACCGTGCACGCCTATGGCGATGTCGCACGCCGCGATCAATCCCACGCCGCCGCCGTAGGCGGCGCCGTTGACGCGGGCGATGGTGGGCTTGGGAAGGAAGTTCAGCGTGCGCAGCAGCTTCGCGAGGCGCAGCGAATCGGCCAGATTTTCCGCCTCGCTGGCGGCGGCCATGCCGCGCATCCAGTTGAGATCGGCCCCCGCCGAGAAACTCTTGCCTGCGCCCGTCAGCACCACGGAACGCACGGTTTCGTCCTTGGCGATTTCATCGAACGCGGCCTGCAGTCCCGCGACCAGCGCATCGTCGAACGCGTTGTGCACGGATGGGCGGTTCAACGTGATTTCGGCCAGCGCACCCCGGCGCGCCAGCAGCACGGACTCGGACATCGCGATGCCTCGGCTGAATCGCACAATCATAACTGCTGAACGGCACGTGCCTTACGCATTGCGGACACAAATGAGAACCATTATTATTTGAGCGAACCGGAGTTCATCATGATCCGCCGCAAATCCGCCGTGATCCTCGCTTGCGCGCTGCTGGCCGGCCCGGCCCTCGCCGCCGACATGCCCCAGTACACCTTGACGATCAGGGACCACAAGTTCCAGCCGGCGCAGTTGACCGTGCCGGCCAACACGCAATTCAAGGTGCTGGTACACAACCAGGACGCCACGCCTTCCGAATTCGAGAGCAGCGATTTCAACCGCGAGAAGATCGTGCTGCCGGGCAGCCAGATCACGGTGTTCATCGGACCGCTGGACAAGGGCAGTTACAAATTCTTCGATGATTTTCACCAGGACACGGGGCAGGGTGTGCTGATCGTGCAATGAGGTGAGTGATGCTCGGTGTCGCGCTGCTGGTGTTCCGTGAAGTGCTGGAAGCGGCGCTGATCGTGTCGATCGTCGCCGCCGCAACGCGAGGCGTCGCCAAACGCGGTGTCTACATCAGCGGCGGCATCGCACTCGGTGTGCTGGGCGCGGTTATGGTCGCGCTGTGCGCCGGTGCGATCGCGGAGGCCGTGAACGGCTCGGGCCAGGAATTGTTCAATGCCTGCGTGCTGTTCGCGGCGGTGCTGATGATCGCCTGGCATGTGATCTGGATGTCGAGTCACGCGCACGAGCTGGTGCAGCACATGCAGGCGGTGGGCGGCGCGGTGAAAGCCGGTTCGAGTTCGCTGACGATGCTGTTCGTCGTCGTTGCGCTCGCGGTGTTGCGCGAAGGTTCCGAGATCGTGCTGTTCCTGTATGGCATGGCCGCGGGTGGCGCGGGAATCGCCGGTCTCGTCGGCGGCATTCCGCTCGGCATCGTCTGCGGCGTGGGCGTCGGCTTTGCGTTGTACTTCGGACTGCTGCGCATCCCGTTGCGCTACTTCTTCACCGCGACCAACTGGATGCTGGTGTTGTTGGCGGCGGGTCTGGCTTCCACGGCCGCCCGCTTCCTGGTGCAGGCCAACTGGTTGCCGGCGTTGGGCACGCAGATCTGGAATAGCGACTGGCTGCTCACGAACGGCTCGGTGATCGGGCAGGCCTTGCACATCCTGATCGGCTACGACGCCCATCCGGCAGGGATCCAGATGGTGTTCTGGCTGGCGGTAGTGGTCGCGCTGGTGATCGGGATGGCGCTGACCAAACGCAAGCCGCCGCGCCGCAGCGATGCCGTACAGCCATCCGTACAAGGGGAACCGCGTACCGCCGCTTGACCGACGATTCGGTTACATCCGGAACACGCCATAACGCGACGGTTCGACAGGCGCATTGAGCGAGGCGGAGATGGCCAGGCCGAGCACGCGGCGGGTGTCGGCCGGATCGATCACGCCGTCGTCCCACAGCCGCGCGGTGGCGTAGTACGGATGTCCCTGGCGTTCGTACTGTTCGCGGATCGGCGCCTTGAACGATTCTTCGTCTTCCGCCGACCATGATTTGCCGGAAGCTTCAATGCCGTCGCGCTTGACGGTCGCCAGCACCGATGCGGCTTGCTCGCCGCCCATCACGCTGATGCGCGCATTCGGCCACATCCACAGGAACCGCGCGCCGTAGGCGCGGCCGCACATCGCGTAGTTGCCGGCGCCGAAACTGCCGCCGATGATCACGGTGAATTTCGGCACCGACGAACACGCCACCGCCGTCACCATCTTGGCGCCATCCTTCGCGATGCCGGAATTCTCGTATTTCTTGCCGACCATGAAGCCGGTGATGTTCTGCAGGAACACCAGCGGCACCCCGCGCTGATTGCACAGTTCAATGAAGTGCGTGCCCTTGAGCGCGCTCTCGGAGAAAAGAATTCCGTTGTTGGCGATGATTCCCACGGGATAGCCGTGGATGTGTGCGAAGCCGGTGACCAGTGTCTTGCCGTAGCGCGCCTTGAATTCATGCAATTTGGAAGCATCGACCATCCGAGCGATCACTTCGCGCACATCGAAGGGCCGGCGGGTGTCCTGCGGGATCACTCCGTAGAGTTCGCTGGCTGGGTATTTCGGCTCGCGCGGCTCGCGCAGTTGCAGTGAAATCGATTTGCGGCGATTGAGTTGCGCCACGATGTCGCGCGCGATGTTCAGCGCGTGCGCGTCGTTTTCGGCGAAATGATCTGCGACGCCGGAAACCGAAGTGTGCACGTCGGCGCCGCCCAGCGCTTCCGCGTCCACGACTTCGCCGGTGGCGGCTTTCACCAACGGCGGACCGCCGAGGAAGATCGTGCCTTGCTCCTTCACGATCACGGTTTCATCGCTCATCGCAGGTACGTAGGCGCCGCCGGCGGTGCACGAACCCATTACTACCGCGATCTGCGGGATGTCCAGCGCGCTCATGCGTGCCTGGTTGTAGAAGATGCGGCCGAAGTGCTCCTTGTCGGGAAACACTTCATCTTGCAATGGCAGAAACGCGCCGCCGGAATCGACCAGGTAAATGCAGGGCAGGCGGTTTTCCAGCGCGACTTCCTGCGCGCGCAGGTGTTTCTTGACCGTGATCGGGAAATACGTGCCGCCTTTCACCGTGGCGTCGTTGGCGACCACCACGCATTCGATGCCTTGCACGCGTCCGATGCCGGTGATGATGCCGGCTGCGGGCGCCGCACCCTCGTACATGCCGTGCGCGGCGAGTGGAGAGAGTTCCAGAAACGGCGAACCCGGATCGAGCAGAGCGCGGATGCGTTCACGCGGCAGAAGTTTGCCGCGCGAGACGTGTTTTTCACGAGCCTTTTCACCACCGCCTTCGGCCGCGCGGACCAGTTGCGCCCGCAGATCGCCCACCAGTTCAGAGAGTCGCGCGGCATTGCCGTGGAACTCCGCGCTCTTCGCGTCGATTCGGGATTCGATGACGGGCATGGTCGTGTCCGCGGGGATCAGCGCGCATGAAAGCACAAGCGTGCGCCGGTGCGCCAGTTTGCGCGATCCAAAAAAAAAACGGCCGCGGGAGCGGCCTACAAAAACGCCCCGGAGAACCGGGGCGTTGAACAGATGCGCAGCAAGCAACCATCCTTGGTGCTTGGCGCCGGTGCGGACATCCGTGTCCGCCCGTTCGAAGCAGCGCGACATGCCATTCAAGGCATGTCGCAAGTGCTGCTTCTCACCCGCCGCTGCTTGCCTTGGCGGCGTCCTTGGCGGCATCGGCGTTGTCCTTGGCCTGATCCGCGGAAGCGGCCGCGTTGTCGGCGGCCTGCTTGGCGGCGTCGGCGGCCTGATCCGCAGTCTGACCGCTGGCCTGCATCGCGTTGCCCGCGGCATTGGTGGCCTGGCCCGCAGCGGCGGCGGCTTGATCGGCCGACTGCTGCGCCTGCGACGCAGCCTGGTTGGCAGCCGCATTCTGGCTCTGATCGGCCGATTGCTGGGCCTGCTGGGCAGCCTGTTGTGCATCGGCGGCGGATTGCTGTGCGTCCTGCGCGTTGTCCGACGGATTGCTGCATGCAGCCAGCGCAACCACCAGAGCGGACGCGAGAAGGGTACGGGTGAATTTCATGGGTCTCTCCTTGGATTTGCCGTGTTGATTTGCCGTGGATGCCATCAGTCGCTTGTAGAAATGGCGCGTCTATTTAATCCGAATGCACGCACGCGCGCCACCTCCCGCGCAACGGGAGACGGGATTCGTACAGAAAACTTTTGCGGCCGGCAGAGAAAACACGACAGCCGCTCAAGGAAGACGCGCGCGATATGTCATCGCGCGCGCTCCGGACCGGCTGGTGGATCAGCCGCCGCTCTCTGAGGACATCGGAGTAGAAGCCGATGGCGGCATAGCAGTGGATGAAGCAGACGGCGCTGCAGTGGAAGCCGCAGGCATTGTAGCCGTTGAAGACGACATTGGCGCAGTCGCCTCCGGTGCCGGAGCCGTCGCGGCGGGAGCCGCCATGGTCGATGATGCTGCCGGATTCTCGTTGTTGTCACCATTGTTGCCGCCGCACGCGGCAAGTCCGACCACCAACGCCGAGGCAACAACGATACGTGTCAGTTTCATGGGTTCTCTCCGAGCCGTGGGATGCCAGTATCTGGCCCGATCATTAAAGCGCGAACTCCATCGGGCCGCCACTGCCATGATATCCCGTTCAGACGGGCGTAACTTCCGGCAGCGAATCAGTCGCGCTCGATGGCGACCGCCGTGGCTTCTCCGCCGCCGATGCACAGCGCGGCGACGCCCTTCTTCCCGCCGCGTTTCTGCAGTGCGTTGAGCAGCGTGACCACCAGCCGAGCCCCCGAAGCACCGATCGGATGGCCGAGCGCGCAGGCGCCGCCATTGACGTTGAGCTTGTCGTGCGGGATGCCGAGATCCTTGATCGGCGCCATCGCGACGACCGCGAAGGCTTCGTTGACCTCGAAGAGATCGACGTCTTCGATTTTCCAGCCGGCCTTCTCGAGCACTTTCCGGATTGCCGCCACCGGCGCGGTGGTGAACCACTCCGGATCCTGCGAGCTGGTGGCGTGCGCGACGATGCGCGCGAGCGGTTTCAATCCGCGTTTGCCGGCTTCGGATGCAGACATCAGTACCGTGGCGGCGGCACCGTCGGAAATGCTCGATGAGCTCGCCGCCGTTACCGTGCCGTCCTTCGCGAACGCGGGCTTCAGCGTCGGAATCTTGGCCACGTCCGATTTGCCGGGCTGTTCGTCGACGGCGATTTCCACCTCGCCTTTTCTCGTCGCCACCTTGACCGGAGCAATTTCGTCGGCGAACGCGCCGGAGGCGATCGCGGCCTGCGACCGTTTCACGCTTTCGATCGCGAACGCGTCCTGCTGCTCCCGGGTGAAGCCGTATTTCGCCGCAGTGGCCTCGGCGAACACGCCCATCGACTTGCCGTCGTAGGGATTGGTCAGGCCGTCCCATGCCATGTGATCGACGAGCTTGGCTTCGCCATAGCGCAAGCCCGCGCGCGCCGCGACCATGTGCGGTGCGTTGGTCATGGATTCCATGCCGCCCGCCACGACGATGGCCGCGGAACCCGCCTTGATCAGATCGTGGCCCAGCATGATCGCCTTCATGCCAGAGCCGCAGACCTTGTTGATGGTGGTGCAGCCGACGGAGCTGGGAATGCCCGCGCCGAGCGAAGCCTGCCGTGCCGGCGCCTGACCGAGATTGGCGGGCAACACGCAGCCCATGATGACCTCGGAAACTTCGTTCGCGGAGACGCAGGATTGCTGCAGCGCGGCGCGAATAGCTGTGGCGCCCAGCGCCGGCGTCGGCACGCCGGTGAACTGGCCCAGCATGGAACCGATCGCAGTACGCTTGGCGCCGACGATTACGATGGAGTCGGACATCGGGGATCTCCGGTGGGCGTGATCGGGTGATTATGCGCCGGATGCTGCGGTGCGGCAATATTCAGGGGCGGCGATCCAAAGGCGATCGCCAACGCTAACCGTTGCCGTGAAACAACTCGCGGCCGATCAGCATCTGCCGGATTTCGTTGGTGCCGGCACCGATCTCGTACAACTTGGCGTCCCGCAGGATGCGGCCGGTCGGGAAATCGTTGATGTAGCCGTTGCCGCCCAGCGCCTGCACGGCTTCCAACGCCACCTGCACGGCGTTGCGTGATGCGTTCAAGAGGCAGGATGCGGGATCGATGCGCGATTTGCTGCCGCCGTCGAACTGCCGCGCGACCATGTACGAAAACGCGCGCGAGGATTGCAGCGCCGTGTACATGTCGGCGATCTTCGCCTGCATGATGCCGAAGGTGCCGATCGGCGCGTTGAACTGCTTGCGCTCGCGCACGTAGGGCAGGGTGACATCGATCGCGGCCTGCATCAGTCCGATCGGGCCGCCGGAAATCACCAGCCGTTCGGTATCCAGGCCGCCCATCAGCACGCGCACACCTTCATCCACTTCGCCGATGCGGTTCTCGTCGGGAATCTCGCAATCTTCGAACACCAGCTCGCAGGTGTTGGAGCCGCGCATGCCGAGTTTGTCCAGCTTCTGCGCGGTGGAAAAACCCGTCATGCCTTTTTCGACGACAAAGGCGGTGATGCAGCGGCTGCCCGCGGTGCGCGGCGCGGTGCGCATGTAAACGAGGATCACGTCGGCATCCGGCCCGTTGGTGATCCACATCTTCGAGCCGTTGGCGATCCAGCGGTCGCTTTTTTTCTCGGCGCGGCATGCCATCGAGCCGACGACGTCCGAGCCGGAGCCCGGTTCGCTCATCGCCAGCGCGCCGACGTGTTCGCCGCTGCACAGTTTCGGCAGGAGTTTCCGGCGCTGCGCGTCGTTGCCTTTCGCGTACAGGTTGCTGACGCACAGATTGGAATGCGCGACGTACGACAATCCGACCGAGCCCGAGGCGCGCGAGATTTCCTCCATCGCCACCAGATGCGCCAGGAAACCCATGCCGCTGCCGTCGAATTCTTCCGGCACCGTGATGCCCAGCAAACCCAGGTCGCCCAGCTTCTTCCAGAGGTCGGAAGGAAACGCGTTTTCGCGGTCGATCAGCTCCGCACGCGGCGCGATCTCCTTCTCCGCGAAAGCGTGCACGCTCTCGCGCAGCAGGTCGATGTCTTCGCCGAGGTTGAATGCGCGCATACGGAATCCTCACCGTCGTCATTCCGGGGCCGTTCGCGGATCGCCGCGAACGGAACCCGGAATCTGCTCTTGATTCGATGAAAGCAGATTCCGGGTTCTGCCGCGGACTTCGTCCACGGCAGCCCCGGACTGACGATGTCAGTTTTACCCTGTTTCGAGTCCCGAGTCCCGAGTCCCGAGTCCCGAGTCCCGAGTCCTGATTGCTACTGCCCTCGCATCCTTCCCAGGAACCGCGGGCCGTCGTTGCCCATGGTCGGCAGCTTGATCTTGCCGATCGCGTTGATGCGCTCTTCCGCCATGCGATCGGCAGCCTTGTAGGTCGGGATGCCGTCGCGTTCGGCGATCTGGAAGATGCGGCCGACGTTGTAGTAGATGGTGCGCATCATGCGCATCGCGCGTTCGCGGTTATAGCCGTCGATTTCCAGCGACACGTTCATCACGCCGCCGGCGTTCACCGCGTAGTCCGGCGCATAAAGAATGCCGCGCTTCTCGACTTCGTCGCCGATCTCGTCTGTGGCGAGCTGGTTGTTGG
>DAIOUL010000002.1:0-91629 GCA_036759545.1 Rhodanobacteraceae bacterium | reverse complement strand
CACTCGTTCAAGAAGAAGGAATCGCCATGAACGCTACCGCTCGCATCACCCTTGCAGCCCTGTTGTGCGTGGGCCTCGCCGCCTGCGCCAAGAAACAGGAAGTGAAGGCACCGCCGCCGGAAGCCGCCCCACCGACGACCGAAACCACCACGACGGCCGGCGCCTACACGCCTGCGGATCTGGACACCGACGCCTGCCTGCGTCAGCGCGTGGTGTACTTCGATTTCGACAAGAGCGAAATCAAGCCGGAGTTCCAGCAGATCATCGCCTGCCACGCCAAGTATCTGCGTGACCGTCCGATGGCGCGCATGACCCTGGAAGGCAACACCGACGAGCGCGGCACGCGCGAGTACAACCTGGGTCTGGGCGAGCGCCGCGGCAATGCGGTGATGAGCGCGCTGCAGGCCGACGGTGGCCAGGCTTCGCAGATGAACGTGGTTTCGTACGGCGAAGAGCGCCCGACCTGCCGCGAGCACAACGAGGACTGCTGGTCCAAGAACCGCCGCGTCGAGATCGTCTACACGGCCAAGTGATCCGGCAGTTCAGTAGATGATGTTCGGCAGTTCGCGCTTGCGCAAAGCGCTCGGCATCACGGCGGCGATCGCATCGGCGATCGTCGCCGTTTCCGTGAATGCGCAGACGCTGAGCCTTTCCCAGCGCGTCGAGCGTCTGGAGCAGCAGCAGGCGCAGCAGCAATCGCAGAATAGCGGCGTCGGTGTAGTCAACCAGGTGCAGGATCTGCAAGCGCAATTGCAGCAGATGCAAGGCCAGATCGAGGACCTGCAGCACCAGGTCCAGCAGTTGCAGCAGCAGAACAAGGATCAGTACCTCGATCTGGATTCGCGCATCGGCAAGCTGGAAGGCCGAAACGGCGGCGCGCCGTCACCGGCCGGCAGCGCGGCGTCATCGGCCGGCAGCGCGGCGTCACCCGGCGTTGCGACATCCACGCCCGCACCTGCTCCCGCGGCGTCTGCAGCGCAATCCGGTCCGCCGAACCCGGACGAACAATCCGCCTACAACAGCGCATTCAAGTCGTTGCAGGGCGGCAACTACGTGGAGGCGTCGCGTGGTTTCCGGGCCTTCACCCAGAAATATCCGCAGAGCGCGCTCGCACCCAACGCTTACTACTGGCTGGGCGAGTCGTATTACGTCACGCAGAACTATCAGGTCGCGCTGGACACCTTCCAGAACCTGCTGAAGACCTATCCCGGCAGCGAGAAGGCGCCGGACGCGCTGCTGAAGGTCGGTTATTGCCAGGCCGAGATGAAGAACTACGCCGCCGCGCAAGCCACGCTCAAATCCGTGATCAAGAAATACCCCGGCACGACCGTGGCGCGGCTGGCGCAGAGCCGGTTGAAATCGATCAAGCTGCAGCAAGCGTCACAGTAAATTCCGCATGGCCACGATCGTACCCGCGCCGGGACTCGCGTCGGCCGAAACTGTTGCTGCGCTCGATCGCACAGCGGCACGCCTTCGCGTCAGCGAGATCTTCCATTCGCTCCAGGGAGAAGCCGATTCGGTCGGCTGGCCCACGGTGTTCGTTCGCCTCACGGGTTGCCCGTTGCGCTGCACCTGGTGCGATACCGCTTATGCCTTCGAGGGCGGCGAGTGGCGCGATATCGCTTCGATTCTGCAAGAAGTGCACGGTTACCGCGTACGGCATGTCTGCGTCACCGGCGGCGAACCGCTGGCGCAGAAACGCTGCCTGGACTTGCTGAGGCGCCTGTGCGACGAGGGTTTCGAGGTTTCGCTGGAGACTTCCGGTGCGCTGGATATCAGCAGCGTCGATCCGCGTGTGCGGCGCGTCGTCGATATCAAGGCGCCGGCCTCGGGCGAATCAGCGCGCAATCACTGGTCGAACCTGCCGCATCTCACCTCGCGCGATCAACTGAAATTCGTACTGGCAGATCGCGCCGACTACGATTGGGCGGTCGGGATCCTGCGCGAACGCGATTTGTCTTCGCGCTGCATGGTGCTGTTCTCGCCGGTGTATGGCGTGCTCGATCCACGCACGCTGGCCGAGTGGATTTTGCATGATCGTTTGCCGGTGCGATTGCAAATCCAATTGCACAAAGTTTTATGGGGCGAGATACCGGGCCGATGAAACACGCGGTCGTGCTGCTCTCCGGCGGTATGGATTCCGCCGTCACGCTGGCGCTGGCGCGGGCGGAGGGCTTTTTGTGCCACGCATTGAGCGTTGCCTATGGCCAGCGCCACATCTCCGAATTGCAGGCCGCCGCGCGCATTGCAGCGATGCTGGGTGCGGTCGAGCACAAGATCGTGGATGTCGATCTGCGCGGCATCGGCGGCTCCGCATTGACCGCCGACATCGAAGTGCCGCAGCACGATCGCGTGCATCCGGTGGACGAGATTCCGATCACCTACGTGCCCGCGCGCAATACCATCATGTTGTCGATCGCACTGGGTTGGGCCGAAGTGCTGGGCGCGGACGATATCTGGTGCGGCGTCAACGCGGTGGACTACTCCGGTTATCCGGATTGCCGGCCGGCATTCATCGCGGCCTTCGAGCAACTGGCGAATGTCGCGACGAAGGCTGGTGTGCAGGGACACACCTTGCGCGTGCACGCGCCGTTGATGCGGATGTCGAAGGCCGACATCGTGCGCGAAGGCCTGGCGCTGGGCGTGGATTTTTCCGCAACCGTTTCATGCTATCGCGCAGACAGCGAGGGCCGCGCCTGCGGGGAGTGCGACGCCTGCGCCTTGCGCGCGCATGGCTTTGCCGAAGTGGGTATTGCCGATCCGACACGCTATCGTTGATCGGTCGCTCCCAGTTACAATGTGCGGTTTGCGGGGGCCGTTAGCTCAGCGGTAGAGCAGCGGACTTTTAATCCGTTGGTCGATGGTTCGATCCCATCACGGCCCACCATATAGCGATCCAGCCGCGTCCCACGTCATCCCCGAGACTCGATGAAACCCGCATTCCTAGCGGGTTTTTTTGTGCGTGATGTCCTCTCTCATCCCGTTGCAGCCTGCCGAAAGTTGGGATACCGTTGGGGATACCGGAGCTGATTTGCATCGGTTTTCTCAATCGGTATCCCCAAGGACAGGAATCTTGAAGAAAGTAGCGAGGTTAACGGATGCGCGCGTGCGTCAGGCTGCGCCTGGAGATAAGCCTTACAACCTGTACGACTCGGGCGGTTTGTACCTGACAGTTTCTCCAACCGGTTCGAAGTGGTGGCGTTTGAAGTACCGGCACGCTGGAAAAGAGAGACGGATCGGATTAGGTGCATATCCAGAGGTGTCGCTGTCGAACGCGCGGGATGCGCGAGACAAGGCCCGCATGGCAATACGCGCAGGCAACGATCCAGGCCTGTTGAAGAGGGCCGAAAGCGCCAGATTGAAAGTTTCTGCTGCCAACTCGTTCGAGGCTGTTGCCCGCGAATGGCTGGCCATGAAGAAGAGCGGGTGGGTTGCGAGCCAATTTGAGAAGGAACGGCGGCGGTTGGAGATCCACGCCTTTCCCTGGATCGGCAAAACACCCATCGCGGATCTCGGTACCGCAGAAATCCGTCCACTGCTCGATCGCCTGGTGAGGCGGGGGACGCTGGACATGGCGCATCGTTTGCGCCAACAAATTAGTGCCGTCTTCCGGTATGCAGGGCGCGATGACCGTGTCAGTCGGGACCCGGCGGGCAATCTGGCAGGCACCTTGCCTGAGCACAGCAAACGGAGTTATGCGACGCTCACTGATCCAGATGACGTGGCTGCATTGCTGCGTGCCATCGATGGTTTTAAGGGACAGTTTCCCACTGCTTGCGCATTGCGTTTGGCCCCGTTGTTCTTTGTACGCCCCGGGGAACTGCGCGGCGCCGAATGGGCGGAAGTGGATTTTGCTTCGTCGGAATGGCGGATTCCAGCCATGCGGCGCAAACTCAAGAAAAAGCTGAAGGAGGATCCACAAACACCTTCGCATGTGGTGCCATTGGCTAGGCAGGCGGTCAAAATTCTTCGCGAGCTGCATGCACTCACTGGCCACGGAAAATATCTGTTCCCGGGGGTGCGCGATCCCAAACGCCCGATGTCGAATGCGACCATCAACGCCGCGCTGTGCCGCCTTGGCTACGACGGGGAAACCATGACCGGACACGGGTTCCGGCACATGGCATCAACGCTTCTGAACGAGCTGGGCTGGAATCCGGACGCGATCGAGCGACAGTTGGCGCACAAGGGGCAGGGCGTGCGAGCTGTTTACAACAAGGCCGCGTACATGGAGGAGCGTCGGAAAATGATGCAGGCATGGGCAGATCACCTTGACACCTTGCGTGCGCTTCCTCTTCCTTTGAAGCGATGCGCGTAAAAAGGGCAGGTGATAGAGAGAAATCGTAAGTCCGCGTTGCAGCCGATCTCGACTCAATAAGTAAAAGAAAGAAGGTATTCAATGGTGACGACTGCCAAGAAGCGAATTACTCTGCGTGAACTGCGCGAAAATCCCGAGCGTTACCCAGGAATCTTGAAGACTGCGGAGTCTTTCAAACCGTTGGTGGCGCGCTTCCTTGCCGCGAAGAAGGAAGCCGAACGCGTTTTCGAAAATCTGCGCTATGCCGACATGGACGAAGCGGTGGCGTACTGCCGGGAGCACCCGCTCAGCCCGGAGGCTGTCGCGGCGTTGATCCATGTCGCGCATCGCGCACTAACGTTGGAAAAGGCCAAGGCCGCCGTCTCGGCCAAGCTCGCCAATGATCCCAAGCAGGCGGCCATGCGGGAAACCTTCAAACTGTGGCTGGAGTGGCGCGCCGGCAAGACGGTGTACAAGTCCGCCGCCGCTTTCGCTCGCGCAGTGATCGCCAAGCATCCCGTCATTGAAAATCCCGTGACGGTGCAACGCTGGGTCACCGCGTGGTCGCGGGAAGCCGCGGCGCAGTGATATGCATTAAACGGGTTGCGTACATATCGTGCCGGCTGCGTAGCCATCGTTCGAGTTCGCATGATGAAGTCCGCGCACAGATGTAGATAGTAGGCATCGCCTCGTTCAAGGCCGCTCACGCAATCCGGCGCGGGCGCGAAAGGACCACTGCGATGCCGATTGATACAGATGCAACTATCGCTCCTGAAATTACTTTGTTGCGCCTTCCGCAAGTAAAGGCGCATACAGGACTGAGCCGCTCCGAACTCTATCGGCGCATGGACCGGGACGAGTTTCCGAAGCCTGTAAAGATTGGGCAAAGGGCGAGTGCCTGGAGCTCAGTCGAAATCCAAACCTGGATTGCCGAGCGCATCGCCGAGCGCGATGCGAAGAAACGCGCCTGATCGCTGCCATCGACGCGCGCGGCCGATTGCCTGCCAGCGCCGCCCATCTGACACAATTGCCTCTTGCGCGCGCCGTTCGTACGTGGGCGCACGTTGGCAGAAGGAGTTCTCGTGAAGCTTTCGCTTTGGTACGTGCCCGGAACCGACGAACAGATCGCCGCCGCAACCCGAGCCGCAGAGGCCGAACTTGAGAAACGCAGGGTCACCATCGAGGATGCTTTTGCAGCGACGGTAGAACTCAACGATCTCGACGACGAAGCTGAAATCGCGGAGATCATGCCGCAGGTGCTGGCGGTCAGCGCCTGGTATGCAGCCGAAAACGCGGCATTCGAGAAGATCGCTGAGCTGACCGGCGAATGGCCCTTGCAGGGCTCTCTGATCGTCGTTGAACCGCCCAAAAAGATGAGATCATCGTCCAGATAAACAGCCGATGCCGCTGATCCACAGCGGCCTGTCTCCACACTGCATTCCCTCGGCTGGAACACACCATGAAGACGCTCGTGATTGCCAACCAAAAGGGTGGCGTCGGCAAGACCACGCTGCTCGTGCACATAGCTCACTATGCAGCGGAAGCGGGAAACCGCGTGCTGGTGATCGACCTGGATCCACAACGGAACACGACAGCCAGTCTTGTCGAGTTCGCGAGCGCAGTGCCTGCTTCAGCGCTGTTCGAACCCAAGCCGCTTGAACTACCGTCGCCAGGAGAAGCTGGCATCGTGGCAGTAGGTGCCGATCCGGGCTTGCTCGAAGTCGATCGCGCCAAACCCGAAGTCATTTCAACGTTCGTCAATCACCTCCGCAGTTTTTCGGAGGCTGCGCAGTTCGACTTGTGCCTGATCGATACGGCGCCAGCACTCGGGGTGCGCATGCTCGCCGCGGTCGCGGCGGCATCTCACGTCATCTCTCCAATCGAGTTGCAGAGCTACAGCATCGCTGGCATTACCGCCATGCTGAAGACGATCTATGGCATCCGGCAGAAGTTGAACCCGGCGTTGCAGGTCATCGGCATGCTTCCCAGCCGGGTGAATTCCCACAGCCCCGCGCAGAAAGCAAATCTGGTTTCGCTCCTGCAGAGATACCCTGAGCTAGTGGTCCATAGAGCGATCCTGCTGAGAACCAGCATTGGCGAGGCGGCGAGCGAAAAGAAGCCCGTTTGGGCGATGCGAAAAACTTCGGCTCGCGAAGCCGGCCGCGAAATGAAAGGGGTCATTGCGCACCTCATTGAAAGGATGGGAGGGCTGCCGCATGGCGCTTGACCTTTCTTCCTTGAGCGACGTAGGCGCGTTGCTTCGGGCGCAGGACGAAGGCAAGGGGCTTCGCCGGGTCAGAGTGGATGTCATTCACCCGGACCCGAATCAGCCACGCAAGACCTTCGATCAAGAATCCTTGGATGAACTTGCGGAGAGCATCCGCGCAAACGGCATCATCCAGCCACCGGTAGTACGCGGTCGCGACGACGGCTATTTGCTGATCGCCGGCGAGCGGCGTTGGCGCGCGGCTCGTCAGCTAAGGCTGGAGATGATCGACGTGATAGTGCGCGATGATCTAAGCGCCCGCGCGCAGTTGGTCGAAAACATCCAGCGCCAGGAATTGACGCACTGGGAAATCTACCGCGTGGTGTCGGCTGAACTGGCGTCAGGTACGACCCACGCAGAACTGGCCCGGTCGCTCGGCAAGAGCCGAACCTGGGTCACCGCGTACGCAGCAGTGGACAACATGCCTGAGCCGATCGTATCCGCACTGCGAGAGGGCCGCATTACCGACATCACTACATTGGCCCACTTGCATCGTTTGCATGATGCGAGGCCAGCCGCTGCGACAGCGCTTCTCAACTCCTCAATGTCGATCAGCCGTTCAATGGTCGAGCGTGCAAGGGGCGAGGCACAATTGTCTTGCTCACTGGACAGCTCAATGCGGTCGCTTACGTCTACGGGCAAGAGCGATGCTTCCGAACCCCAGCAAGCGATCAAAGCGACGCGTGGAAGTCGCGATGACAATCCACTGGCTGAGCGCTCATCTCTATCGAAGCAGATGACTCTGCATCCACCGGTCCGAATTTTCGTTTTTTATGACGGCACAAACTGGATTGTTGATTATCACTGCCAGCAGCTTATAGACGGTGTGGCTTCAGTGCGGCTTGAAAGTGAAGAGCGCGGCTCCCTTTTCGCGCCGCTTGCCGCGTTAAAACTGCAATCCATCGAGTGGATTTGAAGATGCCGCCAAGAGCAACGGAATGTCAGCATGCTGACATTTTCTCGAGGAGGAATGGGCTAGTGCAGGATAGGGATGGCGCCCACGTTTGGCCCATTCCCGTCGACTCTAATTGTGTCGAGAAGCCGTCGTGCCAAACCTGAAAGCGCATTGCAGCCGGACGGTCAAGGATCGATTTCGGCTTGTTGCACAAACAGAAGGTCTGAGCGAGTCAATGCTTCTGCGGCGGATGGCGGTCGCGGTGATTACCGGCAACCGTGGCAGTGAGCTCGCCGCGTCCGAGGCGGGAATCCGAGGTGGACAGGGTGGCAAGAGCGGAAAGCTCTCGCTGCGCTTGCGGCCAGCCGAAATCCAAGCCATCCGAGCCTTGGCGGAACCCGAGGGTTATTCCGCGCAAGCATGGATTGTGCGCCTGCTGCGGTACCGTCTCGAAGGCGCGATACCGTTCGCCCGAGAGGAACTGGAGGTCCAGCGCGCCGCAATTCGCGAATTATCGGCCGTGGGTCGCAATCTCAACACGATCACGCACCGGTTGCTACGCAGTGGAGAATTCGACGTCAGCAATTTGAAACTCGATGCCTTGGCCAAGGCGATCGAGCAGCTACGCCGTGAAATGATCGCCACCATCACCCGGGCCACCTATCGCGCGCACCGCTCGGATGGCTGAATCGAAAGATAAATTGCTGCTTGGCCCGGCGGGTCTGGTCTTTCAGACACCAGTGCGGGCGAAGAAGCAGCGACGATCGTCCAGTGCACAAAAATCCGGGTTGTCACGCGCGCAGCAGATGAACGCAGCGCTGGGTCGGATCGGACGAGTCGCCGGTCGTCGGCCAGAGGTAATGGTGAAAATCACGGGGAGCGCGCGGGGGCGGCGCAGTTTGAGAGAACACTTGGCCTATATCACCCGCAACGGCAAGCTCGTCACTGAGCGCGAAGACGGCACCTTGATTGCAGGCGCCGCGAACGTACGCAGTTTGGCTGAAGAATGGTGGAGTGAAGCAAGCGTCGACCGTCCGGGCAGGGCGCGAGACACCATCAATCTGATTCTGTCGATGCCGTCAGGAACAGACCCCAGAGCCGTCGCAGAAGCGGCAAGGGCCTTCGCCCGGAAAAACTTCGGCGGCGAACACGACTATTTGCTCGCGCACCACAGCCAGGGCACCGACCCGAAACAACCTGAGAACCCTCACGCCCATTTAAGCGTGCTGACTAGAGGCCGCAACGGACAACGGTTAGATCCGCGCAAAAACGATTTGCAAGCGTGGCGCGATGCTTTTGCTCTTGAACTGCGTGCCCGCGGGATAGCCGCGGAAGCCACCCCGCGTCGCATGCGTGGCGTGGTCCAAAAAGGGCAGCGCCAGGAAATTCGACATATGGACGCGAGGCGCGCGTCGCGAGTAACTCAGTGGAAGTTGCAGCAAGCGGTCAAGACTTTGACATCGGGTAAAGACGAAGCGTCGTCGTTTGCGAAGACCGCGAAGGAGCGGCAACGAAAAACTCTCCGCGCTTGGAATATGCTCACCGCCGCGTTCGAGGAGGCCGGGCAGGTTGCCTTGGCTCAGGAGATAAAGCAGTTTGTGAGCGCGATGCCCTCGGCGCTGACCGAACGCGAACATTTCATTGCGAAGGCCAAGAAGTTGATGGAGGAGCGCAATCGCGATCGGGTAATTAAGTAATCGCAGCGGGCCACGGTCATCTTCGGGACTGAAGTTGAGGATTGGCCGACACCAGTCTATGCTGGTGGCATGAGGCATTCGCTCGACCCGCGTTCAGGTCTCTTTCGGAGCCTGCTGGCACTGGCGCTTTTGGCGTGGAGTGCGCTGGCGTTTAACGCGTTCGCGCATCCGATCGCAATGATCGGTGTGCCCGCTGCGCACGCACCAACAACCGCGAGTAAATCGCATTGCGATGGCATGGGCATGATGCACATGTCGTCGCGCACATCGCACCATCCAGTGCCGGCGCATCCGGCTGGCAGCGAACACGGTTGCTGTCAGAACGGCGGTTGTTACTGTGCTTCCTTGTGCAGCGCCATTGCCGCTGTACCATACCTTGGCGTACCGGTGCAGCCGGCACATGACCCCGCACTTTCATTGATCCACTCCGAACCGGCGCTGGCGCAATCCGCGCCACCCTTGCGACCACCCATCGCCTGACTCCCGATCGCGGCGCCTCGCGCCGCTCGTCCACGCGCGTGTATGCGACTCGCCTCGCGGTCAGCGCGCGTCTTGATCTTATCCAGCGCGTAATGCGCTATTCGGGAGTTTCACATGAAGGGTCGTTATCCGCTCGGCACGGACTCGTCGCCGATGTTTTCGCGCCGCCGTTTCGTGCAGGGCCTAGCGCTCGGTGGCGCTGCCGCCGCATTGGGCGTTTGGTCACGATCATCGTCGGCGCAGACGCGCCCGCCGGGCGTTCTCTCCGGCACCGAGTTCGATCTGGACATCGCACCGACGCCGGCCAACTTCACCGGACATCCGACCACTGCGCACACCATTAATGGTCAATTGCCCGCGCCGATCCTGCGCTGGCGCGAGGGTACCACCGTCACGCTGCGCGTGACGAACCGATTGCCGGTGCAAAGCTCGATCCACTGGCACGGCATCATCGTGCCCGCGAATATGGACGGCGTGCCGGGCATCAGTTTTCCCGGCATCGCGCCGGGTGAGACCTTCGTCTACCGCTTTCCGGTGAAGCAGAGCGGCACCTACTGGTATCACTCGCATTCGCACTTTCAGGAACAGAACGGCCCGTACGGGCCACTGGTGATCGAGCCGGCGAACGGCGAACGCAATCCGTCTGATCGCGATTACGTAGTGATGCTCAACGACTGGACCGATCTCGATCCGGCACGCATCTTCGCGATCCTGAAAAAACAAAGCGACTACTTCAACTTCAACCAGCTCACGTTGCCTGATTTTCTGCGCGACACCTCGATGCTGGGCTTGCGCGGCGCCTTGCAGGCGCGGCAGATGTGGAACCGCATGCGCATGAGCCCGCGTGACGTGATCGACGTAAGCGGCTTCACCTACACCTATCTGATGAACGGTGTGCCGCCGGCTGGCAACTGGACGGGCCTGTTTAAGCCGGGCGAACGCGTGCGGCTGCGTTTCATCAACGGCTCGGCGAACAGCTACTTCGACGTGCGTATCCCCGGCTTGAAGATGAGCGTGATCTCGGCCGACGGTCAGGACGTGTACCCGGTGCAGGTGGACGAGTTCCGCATCGCGGTCGCGGAAACTTACGACGTGATCGTGCAGCCGCAGGAAGACCGCGCCTACACCATCTTCGCGCAATCCATCGACCGCAGCGGATATGCGCGCGGCACGCTCAGCCCTCGGCCAAGCACGGAAGCCGAGGTGCCGACGATGGACGCGGTGCCTACGCTGACGATGGTCGACATGATGGGAGCGATGGCCCAAAGCCACGGCATGTCCGGAATGTCCAACATGCCGGGCATGGATCAAGGCGCGATGTCTGGCATGGGCATGCCATCGATGCCGGGAATGCAGCACGAACAAATGTCCGGGATGGACATGGGCGGCATGGTCAAGGCCCACCACGCCCGTACCGAGTACGGCAACCCCGGCGTGGACATGCACGTGGATATGCCGCGTACCGATCTCGACGATCCGGGTGTCGGCCTGCGCGGCAACGGCCGCCGGGTGCTGGCCTATGCCGATTTGCACGTCGTTGAAGGCCCAACCGATCTACGCAAACCCGATCGCGAGATCGAATTGCATCTCACGGGAAACATGGAACGCTTCGTCTGGTCGTTCGACGGCGTGAAGTTCTCCGACGCTCAACCCATCCATTTCAAATTCAACGAGCGGCTGCGGATCGTGCTGGTCAACGACACCATGATGAATCATCCGATCCACCTGCACGGCATCTTCAGTGAACTGGAAAACGAGCACGGTGAGGTGATCGCGCGCAAGCACACCATCAACGTGCAACCCGCTCAGCGCGTGACCTATGCGCTAACCGCCGACAACCCGGGTCGCTGGGCCTACCACTGCCATCTGCTCTACCACATGGAAGCGGGCATGTTCCGCGAAGTGGTGACGGCATGAACGAGAATATTTCTTTTTCCGCGAAGCGCTCCCGCGTTACGGCAGTTGCGTTTGGTCTGATGCTGGCAGCCCCGGCGATGGCGCAGGATGACATGCAAGGCATGCAGATGTCGCAACCGGCAAAGTCTTCATCGGCGCCGGCATCTGCCTCGTCCTCGCAAACCATGCATGGGATGGATATGGCCTCTATGCCTAGCATGCAGATGCCTGCGCACCCGGCCAAACCGAAGAAACAACAGCACAACCACACCGCCGCGCCGGCTCCGGCAAGCTCCGCACATGCAATGCACGACATGGATATGTCTTCCATGCCGGGCATGCAAATGCCTCGGCAGACCGCCCCCTCCCAAGCGGCGCCGGTACCTGCCCCATCTTCAGCGCAGCCGGGAACGGAAATGCAGGGCATGGACATGTCTTCCATGCAGCGCATGCCGGGCACGCAGCAGATGCCGATGCAACCTTCGCAACCAAAGGAAATGCAGCGCTTGGACAACGGCAACATGATCGGCACTCGGCCCATGCCCGATGGACTCGCTGAGAGTTCGCATGGCATGGACATGAATTCCATGCAGGGCATGGACATGTCGTCCATGCAGGGCGGCAAGGCGCCACCGGACGCGCGCAGTCCGGACTATTCGGACGGTTACCGCTACACCGACATGTCCGGCATGGAGATGTCCGATCACGCCAAGGAAGGCATGTTGCTGCTCGACCAGTTCGAATATGCGCATGACAACCACGGCAACAACGCCGTGTTCCTCGATGGCGAATTCTGGTACGGCGAGGACTTCGACAAGCTGTGGCTGAAGGCTGAGGGCGAATACACGCATGGCCGACTCGAAGACCTGCGCACGGAAGCGCTGTGGAATCACGCCATCAGCACCTACTGGGGCACGCAACTGGGCTTGCGCGAGGACTTCGGCGAGGGACCGAACCGCACTTGGGCTGCTTTCGGCGTGCAGGGCTTGGCGCCCTACTGGTTCGACACCGAAGGCACGTTCTACCTCAGCCAAGACGGTCGCACCGCGGCCCGCGTGCAATTCGAGTATGAGGAATTGCTGACACAGCGCCTCGTGCTGCAACCGAAGTTCGAGGTGAATCTGTACGGCAAGGACGATCCGCAACGCGGCATCGGCTCGGGTCTTTCGGATGTCGAGCTCGGGTTGCGCCTGCGCTACGAGTTCAAGCGCGAATTCGCTCCCTACGTCGGCGTGGTTTGGCGGCAGCGCTATGGGCGCACGGCCGACTTCGCGCGCGCACAAGGTCAACATGCCGGCGAATTGCAATTCATCGCCGGTCTCCATGTCTGGTTTTAAGAAGGCAAATCGCATGAAAAGACATACCGAACACGTCATCGTCGTTGTTGCCGTCCTGGTGCTGATCGCCATAGTGCTGGCGCTGTTTGGCTATTCCGGTCTGTACAACATCGGCGCCGACGATCATCACTGGTCGCTCACTTACAGCGCCATGCAGACGGTGCGCGACCGTTCCATCCATGTGCGTTCCGAAAACATCAAGGTGCCGAATCTTGACGATCCGCAACTGATCCTGAAAGGTGCGGGCCAGTACGCCGCGATGTGCACGAGCTGTCACTTGCAGCCGGGCGTAGAGAACTCGGAACTGCGCGAGGGCATGTATCCGCAGCCTCCGAACCTGTCGAAGATGCACGTAGATCCGCAGGACGCCTTCTGGGTCATCAAGCACGGCATCAAGATGAGCGCGATGCCGGCTTGGGGCGGCAGCCACGACGACCAAACCATTTGGAGCATGGTCGCGTTTATCGAAAAGCTGCCGGGCATGACGCCGCAGCAATACAAGGACATTGTTGCCAAGGCGCCGCCGGACGAAGACATGGACATGGATGAAGGCGATAGTCACAGCCACCATCATGGCGACACCGATGCGCGTCAAAACCAACACGACAGCGCCAGCGCGCCGGACATGTCCATGTCTGCATCGATGACCGGCATGAACATGGGGAATGCGGCATCCAACGCCGAACTGAAGCCTGGCGGCTCGCCGCAAGCCGAAGTCGCGGCACAAGCTTTCCAGGATGCGCTCGCAAACGGCGGTCGCGAGGCAGCCTTGGCGTTGTTGGCCGATGACGCACGCATCAGCGAAGACGGATCGAGCCAGAGCCGCGCCGAGTACGCCTCGCATCATTTGGGAAAGGACATTGCCTTTCTCAAGAACGCGCAAGTCAAACGGCTGTCACGCGTATCCGCCGAATCAGGCGATCGCGCACAAGTGGTCACGGAGAACGAAATCCTGGCCACGGCCAAAGGCAAGCCCGTCACGGTAGGTAGTCACGAAGCGATGCAACTGAAGCGCATCAACGGTGCATGGAAGATCATCGCGATCGACTGGCAAACGAAGTCGGAGGCGAAATAGTCATGCGATGCGCGCTGGTGTTGAAGGCGCTGCACGCGGGACTCCGTGCAGCCCCTCTCGTGGAACGAATGCATGCGGGAGCAAGCCCATGCTGGATGGCGTAATGCTGCTCTGGTTCCTGCTCACCGCGCTATCGGTGCTGTTCGTCGCCGTGGACATACGTTCCACGCCCGAGTCTCCAGTGCTGAAGTGGGGCTTCGTCTTGCTGACGGCCTATACCGGCCCGCTCGGCGCGTTTCTCTACGTGCTCGGCTGCCGCGAGCCGTTGTCGGGATTGCACGAGCAATACGTGGCCGTGCGCTGGCGACAGGTACTGGGTTCGACGATGCACTGCTGTGCAGGCGACGGCGTCGGCATCTTGGCGGGCGCGGTGTTTGCCAGCCTGATGCATTTTTCCGATGTCGTACATGTGGTTCTGGAATACCTGCTGGGCTTCGGGTTCGGCTGGACCATTTTCCAGGCGTTGTTTATGCGCGACATGATGGGCGGGTCGTACAAACGTTCCTTGGCGAAGACATTTTTTCCGGAATTGCTCTCCATGAATCTGCTGATGGCCGGCATGATTCCGACCATGATCCTGACGATGAAACACGTACCCGATGCTCACCATCCGGCCGACCCCGCCTTCTGGTTCTTGATGTCGATGTCGCTGCTGGTGGGGTTTCTCACCGCCTATCCGATCAACTGGTGGCTGGTTGCCAAGCACATGAAGCACGGCATGATGACCGTGCGTGTGCCGCAATCTGCGCTCGCGCAGGAGCATCGCGGCGGGCAGGAAAGTCCGATCCCGTCGAGTTCCGCGCATCGACACGCCGCGTCAGCAGACCAGCCTGGAATGTCGGATATGGGGAAAGTCGCACCCGCGCAGCTTGCGTGGATGACCCTGTTGTCTTTTCTCGCATTGGCCGCAGGCGCGGCTATTGCGGCGATCTGGGGCGGTGCGCCGATGGCGCTTATGTGAACTGGACATCGACGCTGAATTTCAAACGCAACTACCGCGTAACGAGGAGAACCGATCATGAGGTACATCGCAATGTCATTGAGCATCGCCGCGCTTCTTTGCGCGCCAGCACTGCTCGCTCAGCAGGAAACCCCGAGCAAGCCAATGCAGGACATGCCGATACAGAACATGCCCGGTATGAAAGGCATGATGCAATCCGGCAATGCCGAAGGTGTGGGTGTCGTGCAGGCCGTCGATGCGGATCAGGGCACCATCACGATCAAGCATCAAGCGATCGAGTCGATCCACTGGCCGGCAATGACCATGACCTTCAAAGCCGCCAAGCCGGAACTGCTGCAAGATGTAAAAGCCGGCGAGCATATCCGCTTTGGACTGCACACCGAAGGCATGAACGGCACGGTGACCTGGATCAAGCCTGACACGCAGTGAGCGTGCAGCCAGGGACGTTGCGATCAGGGACGGCGATGCAGGCGCGCCGCGCTTCGCCTGCTTCAAGGAAGAAGGAATACGCCATGACTCACCATTCCGCGGAACACCGCTCGCAGGCTATGAACGACTGCATCCTCGCTTGCCAGCAGTGCGAAGCCACGTGCCTCGAAACCATCAACTACTGCCTCGGCGAGGGCGGCGAACATGCCGACCCGCAGCACATCACGTTGATGTCGGCTTGCGCCGACATCTGTGATACCTGCGCACGAACAATGTTGCGAGGCGCCGAGGTGCATACGGTCGTTTGCAACGCCTGCGCCGAGGTGTGCCGGCAATGCGCGGCTTCGTGCGAACGCATGGGCGACGATGCCGAGGTGAAACGCTGTGCGGAAGCCTGCCGCGGCTGCGCCGAGGCTTGCGCAGCGATGTAGCGAACATGCGCTCCGCGATTCGCTGGGCGCTTCCGGCCGAATGATTGAACGGAGGACCGTCAAGACCGGGATCAAGCAGATTACCGCCGTTCCCGGTCTTGAGGCAGAAAAGCAAAGGGGGAACATCCAATGTTTGCGCGGCTGATCGACCTGTTCCTGATCATACGCAGTGTTGATCTTTAAGCAGAGGTGATCGCATGTCCATCGTCTACGGCGCAGCCAGACAGTTGCTGAAAACCGTGCCGGGACTGCGTCGGTTCGCAGATTCCCCCAGTGGCCAAGCGCTCAGGTATCGTCTCGCCCTTCACTTCGAGGATCGCCCCGGATTCACCTTTACGCAGTTCCATCGTCTTCCTGCGCAATTGGATGCGCTTGTCGGCCCTGTACTTGACTTTCTCGAAGCGCACCGACGGCCAGACCCAATTCGCATCGTGGTTATCGGATGTTCTACGGGCGCGGAACCGTTCACGGTCGCGTCAGTGCTGCTCGAGCGCCGGCCGCAACTGGCGTTCGCGATCGATGCCTATGACATCGATCCCGATGTGCTCGCGATCGCCCGTGGGGCAAGCTATTCCATCGACACGGTGCACGCCAATCCATTGGTTACGGCCGACTTCGTCCGAAGTACCTTTGAACAAGAGGGTGATCGATTGGTCGTGAGGCCGGAGATCGCTCGTCGAGTTCGCTTTGAACAGGCCGACGCGTTGAGTCCGGATTTCCGGCTAAGAGTTTCGACGGCCGACATCGTCATGGCGCAGAATGTGATGTGCAATCTGCGCCGGCCCCTTGCAAGGCGCCTGTTCGACAACATTGCGGCCTTGTTGAAGCAACGTTCGGCATTGTTCATCGATGGCATGGATCTGGACATGAGAGAACGGTGCACACGCATCTGCGGCCTCGTTCCACTCGCGTACGAGCTGCAGCGCATTCACGACGAAGCACGATTGGTGCGCGGTGAACGCTATCCGCACTTTGCGACAGGCCTGGAGCCGTTTTCGCAACGGCACCGGAACCATGAGCGGCGTTACTCAACCATCTTCCTGCGCGATTCCTGACGTCGGGTAAACCAAGATCAGGACTAGTTGCATGTTGCTGCATCTCTTCTTGATTCCCAGCAGAGCACCGCCGCTGGCCTCCGTTAATGGAGAGTAACAGTCAATGATGTTGGCCGAAGCCATGCCCGGTTAGGTGCAACACTATGAATGTCAGCACGAGCATTGCGATCACGCCGAGAAAAAGCTTCGGACCCAAAGGCATTCCGGACACGAATGGCTGGCTTGCTATTGCTCGCTGCGGCTGTGTGCGCCGACCATGGGTAGTCAGTCCCCACGGCTTGTACACCGCCAGCGCCAGAATCGTGAGCAGCACGGCGATCGCAATAGCCGGCGCGCGTACCAGTTCGATTTTCAAAGGATCGAGCATGGCGCCCGTCAACAGGGGTGCATTCGTTCCAGCAGCTTCCTTCGCCGCCACGCCGACGACTTTGAATTGGTGCATCAGCAGCGCCGCTGTCGCCACGATCGCCAGTCCGAACTTGGCCGTAATCCAGTAATAGCGAAACAGTCCCCAGGCCGAGCCAAGCGCCTGAAGCAGTCCAGTGGCAAGCGCACCGAAGCTCAAGGGACTCACCACGAACCGGCTGATCTGGTCCATCGCGACATAATTGCCGCGCATGACTTCTGGCTCCCGGCTGGTCAATGCGGCAATGCTCAGAGCCAGGAATGCGGCGACGGCGCCCAGCCAGCCGACCGTGCAGGCGATATGCGTGGTGAGAAGGAATTTGCGGATTTTCGGAGTCATCGAGGTACGCGCTTGGCAGTTTTATTGGGTTTTTCTTCTAATCTGCGCGACTCAAGGGCACCCGCGAGCGCATATGCCCGAAGCACGGCCGAATGTCGGTAGAGCAGGTCTGTGCCTTGGATCAGGAATTGAGCGATGGCCTCCAGTTGCCGCGTATCGAACTTTTCCAGCACGTTCGCGAGTTCCTGATGCAAGGGATGGAACACGGCATGTAGTTCGCGTATGCGCGAGGTCTGCGGCGACAAGATCTGTCGTCGTCCGTCTTTGGCGTCTGCCTCCCGCCGCACGAACTTCGCTTGTTCCAGACGGTTGATCACGCCTGTAATGGCGCCGCTGGTGATCCCGGTGAGCGCGACCAGTTCGCTGCCCGACATCGGCCCGTGCTCCCGCAGCAGATCGAAGACTTTGTGATCCGTCGGGCCAAGGCCCAGGCGTTCCGCCAAGGCCTGATGGAACAACACGGCCGCTGTGCTGTTGCGGTGCATCTGCCGCGTCACGATCTCGTGGATGAGTTCATCCTTGTGTTTGGCTGACATGTAAAGGCTCTGCTAATAGCTTAGTTGATAAGCTACTGTGTGAATATGACATTGTCAAAGAGGACGGAATTCCCGTTTGACTCTGGACCATAGTCCATGGTTTAGACTGGCCGCATGAACATCCAACCGAGAATACATCTGACCATCGGCGCGGTCGCGCGCAACGCGGGCGTCCCGATCGATACCATCCGCTATTACGAGCGCGAAGGCTTGTTGCCTGCCCCGCGCCGCCGCGACTCCGGATATCGCGATTACGACCGCAGCACCATCGATCGCCTGAAGTTCATCCGCCGCGCCAAGGCGCTGGGTTTCACACTGGATGACATCCGCGAACTGCTGGCGCTGTCGGCCGATCACGAGAAAGGCGTGCGCAACGTCAAGCAGCGTGCGGAAGTACGGCTGGCGAAGCTGGAGCTGCGCATCCAGGAATTGCAACGCATGCGGCGGGGCCTGAAACACCTCATCGAGCGATGTCCGGGGCGCGGCGATCCCGATGCCTGCCCGATTCTGCACGCCTTGACCCAGGACCTGTCCGATGAGTGAGCAATTGCCCGCGCACGAACATCACCACGAGCATGAACCTTCGGTACAAACCGAGGGCTGCTGTGGACACTGCGAGGCGGAACCGGCGGCGAATCGGGTTGCCGATCCGGTCTGCGGAATGCAAGTCGATTCCGCATCGACGGAGCATCACGCCGAACACCAAGGTCAGGCATACCATTTTTGCTCGGCGCGTTGTCGTGAGAAGTTCGTCACCGAACCCGGGCGCTACCTGGAACTTGCGTCCGCCGCGCAACCGCGCAGCCACGATGAGGGCGTGGTCTACATCTGCCCGATGCATCCGGAAATCCGGCAGATCGGTCCCGGTGTGTGCCCCATCTGCGGCATGGCGCTGGAGCCGTTGATGCCAGCCTCCGAAGAAGACGACAGCGAGCTGCGCAGGGTGCGGCGAAAATTCTGGATTGCCGTCGTGCTGGCGATTCCGCTGTTTGCGGTGGCGATGGTGCCGCATGTATTCGGCGCGCAATTCGCTGGAACAGCGGCCCATGTGCTGCGTTGGGCCGAACTGATCCTGGCCGCGCCTTTGGTGTTGTGGCTGGGCCTGGACTACTACCGGCGCGGCTGGATGGGTGTGCGCAATCGCTCACCCAACATGTACACGCTGATCGGCCTGGGCGTGCTGGTCGCGTTCGTTTACAGCCTGGTCGCGACCTTCGTGCCGCAGATTTTTCCACCGCGCACCCGCGATGCGCGCGGCATGATCGGCGTGTACTTCGAACCAGCCGGCGTGATCGTGGCGCTGGTACTGCTCGGCGAATGGCTGGAAGTGCGTGCGCGCGGCAAGACTTCGGCGGCGATCCGGCGGCTGCTCGATCTTGCGCCACGGCAAGCGCGGCGCATCGAGGCCGATGGCGAGGAACGCGACGTGCCGATCGAACAGGTACACGTCGGCGACGTGCTGCGCATCCGCCCCGGCGAAAAGATTCCGGTGGACGGTGCAGTGCTGGAAGGGTCGAGCAGCGTGGACGAATCCATGCTGAGCGGCGAACCGATGCCCGTCGGCAAGCGCCCGGGTGACCGATTGACCGCCGGCACCGTGAATGCCAACGGCTCTTTGACGATGCGCGCCGACAAGATCGGCAACGAAACCGTGCTGGCGCAGATCGTGGCGCTGGTGGCGCAGGCGCAGCGTTCGCGCGCGCCGCTGCAGCGGCTGGCCGATCGGGTCTCGCGCGTGTTCGTACCGGCGGTGATCGTGATCGCGATCCTGACCGGCATCACCTGGTTCCTGATCGGGCCGGAACCGCGCATCGCGTACGCGATCGTGAACGCGGTGGCGGTGCTGATCATCGCCTGTCCCTGTGCGCTGGGTCTGGCCACGCCGATCTCGATCATGGTCGCCAGTGGCCGCGGTGCCGAAAGCGGCGTGTTGTTCCGCGATGCCGCGGCGATCGAAGCACTGGCGCAGGTGGACACGCTGGTGCTGGACAAGACCGGCACGCTGACCCAAGGCAAGCCGAGCCTGAGTGACGTGGTCACCCTCAGCGACATGGCCGATGATGAAGCGCTGACTCTCGCGGCCAGCCTGGAAGCGATGAGCGAGCATCCGCTCGCACGCGCGATCGTGGCCGGTGCCCGCGAGCGCGGCCTGACATTGCTCCCAGTCACCGACTTCAACGCCATCACGGGACAAGGCGTGCGCGGCAAGGTGAGCAATCGCGAGGTTGCGCTCGGCAACGCAGCGTTGATGGAGTCATTGCACGTCACGCTGCCGAAAGACGAACGTCTCGACGCCTTGCGCGTTTCGGCGAAGACGACCATGTACCTGGCCGTTGACGGCCAAGTTGCCGGTGCGCTGGCGGTCGAAGACGCGATCAAGCCGGAAGCGCGCAAACTGCTCGATGCGTTGCGCGCCCAAGGCTTGCGAATCGTGATGTTGACAGGCGACGCCGAACCGACCGCGCGATCAGTGGCCGATGCGTTGGGGATCGAGGAATACGCGGCTGCGCAGACGCCGCAAGACAAGGCGAAGCGGATCGAGGATTTGCGCAACGGAGACGCCAAGGTTGCGATGGCCGGCGATGGCATCAACGATGCGCCGGCGCTGGCGGCGGCCGATGTGGGCATCGCGATGGGCGACGGCACCGACGTCGCGATGGAAAGCGCGCAGGTGACCTTGTTGAAAGGCGAGCTCGGCGGACTCCTGCGCGCCCGCAATCTGTCCGCACAGACGGTGCGCAACATCCACCAGAACCTGGGCTTCGCCTTCGCCTACAACACGCTCGGCATCCCGATTGCGGCGGGCGTGTTGTACCCGGTGTTCGGCTGGCTGCTGAGCCCGATCATCGCGGCGCTGGCAATGAGCCTGTCCTCGGTTTCGGTCATCGGCAACGCCTTGCGTTTGCGCAAGGCGCGGCTATGAAGCTAGGGACTCACACGTACCACTACGCTGCCGAGTAGGCGCACGTGCTCTTTCATTGAGCGCTCGACTGCGGCAGCGATTGCTTCGCCCTCGCGCACCGACAACGCGGGATCCACTTGAACCTCGATGTCGCTGTGTACGCGATGACCAACCCAGCGCGCACGCGCGTCGCGCACCGATATCACACCTGGCACATGGGTCGGTGCGTGTTCGATTTGAGCGAGGATTCCCGGTTCGATTCCATCAATAAGCCGCAGCCACACTGAGAGTGCAGCATCCTTGACGATAAACAGGATCGCGATAGTGATCAGCAAGCCGACGATCGGGTCCAGGATTGCTAAGCCAAAGGCCGTGCCGATCACGCCGATCAATACGGCGAGACTGGTGAAGCCATCGACGCGCGCATGCTGACCATCCGCAATCAGCGCCGCCGAACCGATGTCGCGGCCGACGCGGATACGGAACACTGCCACCGCTTCATTGCCGATAAAACCGACAACCGCCGCCGCCGCGACCCAGCCCAAATGCGTCATGGGATGCGGATGGATGAGTTTCAATACCGATTCATAACCGGCCACGCAGGCAGAGAAGAAGATCACCAGCACGATAATGACGCCGGCCACATCTTCGGTTTTGCCATAGCCGTAGGTGAAACGCTTGCTGGCGCCGCGCTGGGTCAGAGCGAACGCGATCCACAGCGGAACGCTGGTGGTGGCGTCGCCGAAGTTGTGGATCGTGTCGGCGAGCAGCGCGACCGATCCACTGAACAACACGATCGCCAGTTGCACGATCGCTGTAGCTCCCAGTCCCACCAGTGAAATCTTGAGCGCGCGGATGCCCCGTTCGTCGGACTCCATGCTCGCGTCCACGCGCTCGGCAATGTCATGGGTGTGGCCGTACAAGCTGCGCACCCAGCCCAGAACCCCCCCACCCTGATCGTGACTGTGGTGATGATCGTATTCGGGCGAGTGATCATGGCCGGAAACATCTTCGTCCCCAGCATGGCTGTGGGAATGGCGAGAATTCATTTCAGATAAGTCCTGAGCACAGCAATCAAATCTTCCGCGGCCCGCATCTGGTCTGGTGTGGCCTTGCGGTGCTCGTCGAGCACGTGCTCGCGGATATGGCCTTCCATGACTTGGCCGAGCAAGCCATCGATCGCACCCCGGCAGGCCGCAATTGTGTGCAGGATGTCCGCCGGCTCGCGCTCCTCGATCAGAGCCCTTTCGATGCCGTTTAATTGTCCACGTAACCTGCGGACGCGATTTAGAAGCTTGGCTTTGTCGCGGATGGTGTGTGTCACACAAATACTATACCCTGATAAGGTATATCGCAGCCAACTGGATGGTCATTGAAAAAGTGCTGTAAAGTAAAGGCGTGAAACGGCTTTTTCGCCCGAACCAACGAACCCGCGTGCGGCTGACGCTGCTGGCGGTGCTTGCGCTGCTGTTCCAGCAGGTGGCGTTCGCGTCTTACCTGTGTGGCGCTTCGGAATTGCCTACGAGTGATGTCGCAATGAATGCACATTGCGCCGGCATGCCGATGACCCAGCAGAAGCAGGCGCCGGCGTTGTGCGCGCAGCATTGCGCGCAGCAAACCGCTTCGACGCAGGATGCGCGCTTGCCCAATGTGCCGCCGTTGTCGCTGCCGGCGCTGCTACCCGCCCAGCCGCTCGTGCAAGCATTGCCGGTCTTCACCGCCCAGTACGGGCAGAATGCTGCGTGGCGACGATCCGGCATTCCGCCCACGCTGCGCTTCCGAGTCCTGCTGATCTAGACCTCCGCGTGTTCCTCCGCGGCTGCATTCGCAGCCGTGGCCGATCGTTTGCGGAGGTCTTATGCGTTTTTCCATGCTTCGGCGGCGCTGGCGCGCGCCGCGTTTCCTGATTGCCTTGGTATTGGCGTTGATCGCACAGCGGTTATGTGCGGCCAGTGATGATTCGGCGCTGACGCTCGATGCGGCGACACGAATCGCAGCGTCACAGGCGCCACAAGTGCAGGCGCAATTGCTGCGCGCACAAGCGGCGCAAGACGATGCCGTGCGGGCAAGACAACTGCCCGATCCGAAGCTGATCGCGGGGATCGACAATCTCACCGCGACCGGTCCGCAGGCGTTCGACGCTTCGGCCGATTTCATGACCATGCGCAAGGTCGGCCTGATGCAGGAGATCCCTGCGCATGCCAAGCGCGAGGCCATGGGCGATGTCGCGCAAGCCGATGTGCAACTTGCCAACGCCAACAGCGTGGTCATGCGGCTCGATGCGAAACGCGCCGCCGCGAACGCCTGGGTGATGCTGTGGGCCGCGCAGCGCGAACGCACATTGCTGGACGAGTTGCGCGAGCAATCCGCGCTGGCGGTGAAAGCGACGAAAGCGAATCTCGCCGGTGGTATCGGCAATGCGACCGATGCGCTGTCCGCGAAAGCTGCCGCCGTGGAACTCGAAAACAAGATTGACGCGGCGGATGCCGACATCACCGCCGCGCGCGCGGCGCTGCAACGCTGGATCGGTGATCGCGCCAACGATGCGCTGGCCGAACCACCGGATTTTTCCGATCTACGCGCCTCTCCCGCACAATTGCACGCTGATGTGGACCGGCAGGCGCCGCTGCTGGACTGGAGTGCGCGCGAAGATCAGGCGCAGGCCAGACTCGATCTCGCCAAGGCCGGAAAGCATCCGGACTGGAGCGTAAGCCTGATGTACGGCGAGCGCATCCATCGCACCGATATGATGAGCCTGGAAGTCGGTGTCAGCCTGCCGATCTTTCCCGGCAACCGGCAGGATCGCGACATCAGCGCGCGCTACGCCGAACGCGATGCCGTGCGGGCCGAGCACGAGGATGCTCGCCGCGCGCAGCGTGAAGCGGTCGCCGCGGCCATCGCCAAATGGCAAGGCGACGACAAGCAGGTGCGGCGTTATCGCGACGAGTTGCTGCCGCTGGCGGCCGATCGCGCGCGTACAGCGCTGGCGCTGTACCGCGGCGGTGGCTCGCTACAACCTTGGCTGGAAGCGCGCCGCGACGAGATCGATACGCGCATCGCTTATGCGAACGCACTTGCCGCCTGGGGCAAAGCCTGGGCGGCACTTGCCTACCTGATTCCCGATTCCGGTTCGACTGCGGAGACGCCGTGATGAGACGCATTCTTTTCTTTGTCGGGGCGGCGGTCGCCTTGGTCGTGGCCGGCATCATCGGCTACTTCATCGCGCGGCAGTCCATGCCAGCCGCATCGGGCAGTGCAACCGCATCTTCGCAATCTTCGGGCAAGAAGATTCTCTATTGGTACGACCCGATGGTGCCGGAGCAGCATTTCAATCATCCGGGCACTTCGCCGATGGGCATGCAGATGGTGCCCAAGTACGTCGAGCAGAACGGCAGCGCAGGTCGGAACGTGGTGCGTATCGATCCGGCCGTCGAGCAGAACCTCGGCGTGCGCAGCGAAGTGGTGAAAACCGGAACGCTCCCCGACACGCTGCACGTGCCCGGCACCATCGCGTGGGATCAGCGCCTCGCCGTCACCGTCAGCGCACGCACGGATGTCACCATCGAAAAGCTGTACGTACGTGCGCCGTACGCGACGGTCAAGGAAGGCCAGCCGCTCGCGGAAATCCTAGCGCCGCAATGGAGCGCGGCGGCGGCGGAATATTTCGCGTTGGGCAACGCGAAGTCGGCCGATGCTCGCGCACTGCGCGGTGCTGCGCGTGCGCGCCTGCATGCATTGGGCATGGATGACGCAACGATTCGCGGACCGCGCGCGGGCAGCGGGACAATCACCTTGCGTGCGCCGATGGATGGCGTGGTGAGTGCACTCGATGCCACGGAAGGCCAGCAGATCAGCGCCGGTGCGCCGATCATGCAGTTGAACGGACTCGATACCGTGTGGGTGGATGCCGCCATCCCGCAGGCGATGAGCGGTGGCGTCCGCGCCGGCACTCCGATCATGGCGACAGTCAGTGCGCTGCCCGGTGAAACCTTCCAAGGCCAGGTAGAAGAACTGCTGCCCGAAGTGGACCCCTCCACCCGCACCCAGCGCGCACGCATCGTGCTGCAGAACCCGAAACGCGATCTGGCGCCGGGCATGTTCGCAAATCTGCGCATCAAGGGTACGGCGCATGCCGCGCATCCGCTGGTACCGGACGAAGCGATCATCGCCGACGGCACCGCGACGCGTGTCATTGAGCGATTGCCGGATGGCAGCTTCAAACCGGTGCGGGTGAAGACCGGGCGCTCGTCAGACGGCCTGACCGAAATCCTTGCCGGCCTGCGCGGCGGCGAACGCATCGTCACCTCGGGACAGTTCCTGATTGATTCGGAAGCGAGCTTGTCCGGCGCGCTGGAGCGGTTGAACACCGGCCCAAAGCCGACGCCCGCTGCAAGCAATGGAGGCATGTCCGGCATGAACATGCCCGCTGCCCCGCCTTCAAGCAACTCGAAGATGAACGCGATGCCTGGCATGCCGATGCCCGCATCGTCGGCTTCGAGCGGTCACGGAGCGCACCCATGATCGCTCGTCTGATCCGCTGGTCCATTGCCAATGGCGGCATGGTGCTGCTTGCCGCGCTGGCGCTCGCCATTGCCGGTGTCATCGCGCTGCTGCGCACACCGCTCGACGCGCTGCCCGACCTGTCGGACACGGAAGTCATCGTGCACACGTCCTGGCCGGGTCAGGCGCCGCAACTAGTCGAGGATCAGGTCACCTATCCGCTGGAGACCACGATGCTGTCGGTGCCGGGCGCCACGGCGGTGCGTGGCTTCTCGTTCTTCGGCGACTCCTACGTCTACATCCTGTTCGAGGACGGCACCGACCCCTACTGGGCGCGCTCTCGCGTGCTCGAATATCTGAGCCAGGCGCGCGACAAGCTGCCGGCCGGTATCAGCCCGGCGCTCGGTCCCGATGCCACGGGCGCCGGCTGGATCTACGAATACGCACTCGTTGATCGCACTGGCCGCCATGATCTGGGCCAGTTGACCGCGCTGCAGGACTGGTTCATGCGCTACCGGTTGAAGACCGTACCGAACGTGGCCGAAGTTGCGACGGTGGGTGGCATGGTGCAGGCGTGGCAGGTCGTTATTGATCCGCTGGCGCTGGCCACGCGCGGATTGACCGTGCCGCAGGTCGAGAACGCGATCAAGCAGGCCAACGGCGCCAGCGGCGGTTCGGTGATCGAACAGGGCGAAGCCGATCTGATGGTGTCCAGCGAAGGCTATCTGCAATCGCACGAGGACTTCGCGCGCATTCCGGTCGCCACCAACAAGGATGGCACGCCGGTGCTGCTGGATGAGGTAGCGACGATCCGTCGCGGACCGACCGTGCGCCAAGGCATCGCCGAACTCGACGGCCAGGGCGAGGTGGTCGGCGGGATCGTGATCATGCGTTACAACAAGAACGCGCTCACCACCATCAACGCGGTCAAGGCGCGGCTCGCGAAGTTGCAGAAGAGCTTGCCGCCGGGCGTGCAGATCGTACCAACCTACGACCGCTCGAAGCTGATCCATTCCGCGGTCGGCAATCTCGGCGAAAAACTGCTGGAGGAATTCATCATCGTCGCGCTGGTCTGCGCGCTGTTCCTGGGGCACCTGCGTTCCTCGCTGGTCGCGGTGTTCACGCTGCCGCTGGGCGTGCTGGCCGCCTTCATCGTGATGGATTGGCAAGGCGTCTCGGCCAACATCATGTCGCTGGGCGGCATCGCGATCGCGATCGGTGCGATGGTCGATGCGGCGGTGGTGATGATCGAGAACACCCACAAGCATCTGGAGGCGTGGCATCTCGCGCCTGAGGATCGTGGTGAACCCACCGCGCGCGAACGCTGGGAGTTGATCGCGGAAGCGGTCGCCGAAGTCGGCCCGGCGCTGTTCTTCAGCCTGCTGGTGATCACGCTCTCCTTTGTACCGGTGTTCGCCTTGCAGGCGCAGGAAGGCCGGTTGTTTAAGCCGCTCGCCTTCACCAAGACCTATTCGATGGCGGCGGCGGCCGGATTGTCCGTCACGCTGATTCCGGTGCTGATCGGATATCTGGTGCGCGGGCGCATCCGCCCCGAGCACGCCAATCCGCTTAATCGCGCATTGACCGAACTCTACCGGCCGTTGATCGCATGGGTGCTGCGTGCGCCGCGCACGGTGCTGATCGTCGCGGCGATCGTGCTGGTCTCTGCGTTGCTGCCGATATCGCGGCTCGGCTCGCAGTTCATGCCGCCGTTGAACGAGGGCACGCTGCTGTACATGCCGACCGCGTTGCCGGGGATATCCGCCGGCAAGGCTGCGCAGTTGTTGCAGCAAACCGATCGCATGTTGAAGACGGTGCCGGAAGTCGCGCACGTGTTCGGCCAAGCCGGCCGCGCGCAGACCGCCACCGACAACGCGCCACTGGAGATGTTCGATACCACGATCACTTTCAAGCCGCAGGATCAGTGGCGTCCCGGTATGACCATGGACAAGCTAAAAGCGGAACTCGATCGCGCGGTGAAGGTGCCGGGCCTCACCAACCTGTTCGTGTATCCGATCCGTACCCGCACCGAAATGCTGTCCACCGGCATCAAGACGCCGATCGGCATCAAGGTGCTGGGGCCCGACATCAACGAGCTGCAACGCATCGCCCGGCAGATCGAGAACGTGGCGCGCACGGTGCCTGGCGTCAGTTCCGTCATCGCCGAACGCAGCGCCGGCGGGCGCTACGTGCAAGTAAAAGTCCACCGCGATGCCGCTGCGCGCTACGGCTTGACCCAGCAGGACGTGCAATCGCTGATCAGCACCGTCGTAGGTGGCGAGCCGATCGGCCAGACCGTGCAGGGTCTGGAGCGCTTTCCGATCGTGCTGCGTTATCCGCGCTCGGAGCGTGATTCGCTGGCGAGCCTGCGCGCGCTGCCGATCGTGGCGGCCAACGGCGCACAACTCACCTTGGGCCAGGTCGCCGATCTCGTCGTGACCAACGGCCCGCCGATGCTGAAGAGCGAAGACAGCGTGCCGACCACCTATGTCTATGTGGACACGCCGAGCGGCGATCTCGGCGGTCTGGTGACATCGCTGAAACAGGCGATCGCGCAGCAGGTGAAGTTGCCGCCCGGCTACACGCTGGGGTGGGCCGGGCAATTCGAGTATCTGCAGCACGCGAAGGAACGCTTGCGGTACGTGATACCGGCGACGGTCGTGATCGTGTTCCTGCTGATCTACCTGATCTTCCGCGACACCGCGCAGGCCGGGATCATCCTGCTGACCGTACCGCTCGGGCTGGTCGGCGGCTTCTGGCTGACTTGGTTGCTCGGCTACGAGATATCCGTGGCGAACGTGATCGGCTTTATCGCACTGGCCGGGCTCACCGCGGAGTTCGGTGTGGTGATGATGTTGTACCTGCGCCACGCTTGGCAGCGCCAGCTCGAAGCGGGCGCCGTGACCGACGAAGCGCTGGACGCAGCGATCCGCGAAGGCGCGCTGATGCGCGTGCGACCGATCGCGATGACGGTCGCGGTGATCATTGCCGGTCTGCTTCCGATCATGCTCGGCGGTGGCGTAGGATCGGAGCTGACCCGGCAAATCGCCGCGCCGATGGTCGGCGGCATGATCACCGCACCGATCCTGTCCATGTTGGTGATTCCCGCGGCGTTCCGGTTGCTCGAACGGCAGCGACTGAGGAGACGCCCACCTTTGATCAGCCGTCGGGATTTAGGGCGAAGTGCGCGCGACAAATAGCTCAGCAACAGCGCAATGCGGAGATGCACACGAGTGCGTAGATCAGCCGTTGTTTCGCAACCATTTCAGAATCCGATTCAGATTTCTGTAGAAGTACCAGAATACTAAAAACGGCCGAATATGAAGGCGCCAGCCCCGCAAGGAAGCTGGCGCCAAGGAGCTATCGCGAGCGATCCCGGTTCCTCTCCTCGATTTTGGAAGGACGCGCTGGTTCTGCTTTAACTTCGGGCGCAGGCAAAGCGCGTCCTGTGTGAAGAGCGATTGCAATGGAGTCGCGGAAGCGGGAGACGAAATTCTCCGCAGCCTTCTTCGAATCGATTTTCGCCTCCGCGATGGCCTTGGCGGCAGCATCGGCAAGGAATGCCGCCTTGAGCTGCGGATATTTCTTGATTGCGCTTTCTTGGTCTTTCTTCGATTCCGCGGCGAGAAACGCCTGCACCAGCGGGTTCTTTTCGGCTTCACGCCTTTCGGATCGGCGTTGCAGGATTTCCAGATCCTTTTCCGTCGGTTCGTAGCCGCGGACCTTCAGCCCACGCGTGGCGGCTTCGACATAGGCCGATCGCTGGAAGTCCTGGGAGCCCGTGACTTCCAGTTCCTTCCAGCCACGCGCGACGGCGATCTCCGCGAGCGCGCGCACGGTGAAGGTACTAATCGGGAAATAGGCGTGCATGCGGCTGCCGCGATCCACGAACTCGATCCGGTCCGGACGGTAGGCCGAGCGGAAGGCGTTGCCGTCCTGGTGATAGTGCGGCTTCAGGTGTTCGGGGATGGTGCGGTCGGGACTGCCTTTTTCGCCGCCAATACGACGGATTTCGTTCAAAGGCCGCTTGTTGGGGGCACGACCGCCTTCCGGCAGTTCGGGTGCTTCATTGCTCATAGTGAACTCCTTTGAGAGTTGGTTAACGCGTCATGGCGGCGTAGAGCTGATCCGCCAGCGCTTCGGCCTCGGCTTCTGTAATTTCCCCGGTGGGGATCTGCACGTCGGACAAGTCGAGGTTGAAATCCGACAGCGAGCGTTCGTTTTCCGATCCTCCGTTGTTCGATTGGAAATGGTCTGGCTCGAGCGCATGGACCGTCAAAGGCATCGGTGCGAGTTGCGGGGCGGGCAGCGGACGGTCCTTGAAAGCCGGATCACGATACCAGCAAATCTTGTCGGCACGAATGGTTTTGCAGCCCTTGGCCAGGATCAGCGCTTCAGTATCGCCGAGTTCCTTGACTTCCTGCGGCAGCAGAAGTGAGCGCGCGTGATCCGATTCGCTCATGGAGCGCGAGCCCTTGGAGAAGGCCGAAGGTCGCGAAGTGGAGGTCGCCTTGTAAGTGTACGTGCCCAACTCGCGGCTGAGTTCCGAAGCAGTGGCCATATCCGGCGGTGTGTAGGCAATGCGGAGCGGATGATTATGGAAGAAGGCTTTGGCAGCCTCCTCGCCATAGAGTTCCCGAATCTGGCTCGGCGATTGAAAGATCGGCAACAGCCGCACGCCGTAGCCGCGCAGGAACGCCGCGGCTTCGACCAGCAAGGGCATCTTGCCGAGTGAACGAAATTCGTCCAGCAACAGCAGACACTGATACCGCAGTGCAGGATTGTGCTCCGGCAGCTCGCGCGTGTTGAGGTCCACGACCTGCTGGAAGAAGAGATTCAGGAGAGGTGCAAGACGGCCAAGGTTGTCCGGCGTGATACCGAGATAAATGCTGATGCGCCGGCGACGCAGCGCTTCCAGATCGAAGTCATTCGCCGCCGTAGCCGCATCGATGATCGGGTTCAGGAACAACTCGAATCGTGACGTAAAGGTCTTGCGGATCGACGTGCGGGTGTTGTCGGAGGTGTGCACATAGTCCAGCAATGCGTGCGCGCAGGAGGTGCTGTACGGCTTGCCCTCCGCTTGTCGCGTTTCGATCAGCTTGGCAAATCGCTGATCGTTGCCGGCGAAGGATTCGCGTGCGACTTGGCCCAGCGTGACCGGTTTGCCCGGTGTCTCCAGCAGATAGAGCACCAAACCGAGGAACAATGAGCGGCATGAAGCCGTCCAGATGGGATCAGTACCGGCGATGTCGGGGAAGAGAATGTGAGCGATCTTCTGGATGTCGTCCACACGCAGTGCGGGGTCTTCCCGTACATAGGCGAGCGGATTCCAGCGATGCGTCAGGCGTTGTGGCGAGGCGGGATCGAACAGGAAAACGTCGTGCCCGTGCGCCGCACGGAAACCGGCGGTGATTTCCCAGTTCTCCTTCTTGATGTCCAGGACGATCACCGAGTGGTTCCAGTTGAGAAGATTCGGAATCACGACGCCCACACCTTTGCCCGCACCCGTGGGCGCGGCGAGCATCACGTGCGGATACTTCGCAAGACCGGCGGTCAGGAATTTGCGGCCCAATCGGCCGATGATGATTCCATCGTCCGTTGATTCGAAGAGCCTGGCTTTGCGGACTTCGAATGACTTTGCGAATCTTGCTTCGCCGTGCAGCGGACGCTTCGGCTTCACAAAGAGCAGTGCCATCGGGGCAAGCACGACCACACTCGCCGCGCCTCCGCTTAGGATCAGAAGACGCCTGACACCGGCGACAACTCTGTAATGATGGAAATACGCAGGCCAAGTCATCAGGTGCACGATCGGTTGATCGTGCCCGCGGAATTCCAGCCACACGAACACATGGCCGGCCAGCCACAGCCACGCAGGCACTGCGGCCAGCGCCAGCATGGCGATCAGGAATGCCCTAACCCAGAAGGGTGCGCTTGCGCTGCGGGTCATAGTAGATACCGGTGACGCGGCGAACTTTGTCGACAACGGAAAACTGGATCACGACATCGACGAGCATGAACAGCAGTTGTTTGATGTCCTCGCGCGAGAGGTGTGCGCCGCCCGCGGACTCTTTCACCAACAGCATCAGCTGTTCGATGGCCAGGCGTGGCGAGGTCGCGTGGACCGAGGTGATCGAACCCGGATGGCCCGAATTGATGTTGCGGATAAAGTAAAAGGCCTCATCCGAGCGCAGCTCGGCCAGCAGGATGCGATCAGGTTTCATGCGCAGGCATGCTTCCAGCAGCATCTTAGGCGTGGCCTTGGACACGCCTTGTCCATCTTTGGAATAGAACAACCGGACGTGATTGGGTTGCTTGAGGACATCGAGCTCCGGGGTGTCTTCGATGGTGATCAGCCGTTCGCTTGCCGGAATCAGGTCAACCAGCGCCTTCATCGCCGTGGTCTTACCGGAGCCGGTCGCGCCGGAAATCACGATGTTCTGTTTGGTACGTACGGCGCGTTCAAGGAACTCGCGGATGCGATGCGCGGCGAGTAGTCCACTGAGCTTTTCTTCCAGCCGCTCGGACGGATCCTCTCCGATGGTTACGCCATCGAATGCATCGGCCGCTTCATAGTCATCAAGCGTGAGACGCAAAGGCGAGGGCTTGCGAATAGTGAAGCTCACCGTCCCGGCCGGCACCGCCGGAGGCACGATCGCCTGCACACGTTCGCCAGTGGGGAGCGATGCGGATATGAGCGGCGCACTTTCCTGGATCGTCTGTTGGGTGGAATTGGCGATCAAGGTCGCGAAGGTGCGCAGGTGCTCGTAGGTCAGAGCAGGGATTGCGTGTCGGCGCCAACCTTCGCGATCTTCCGTCCATGCTTCACCGGGACGGTTGATCACGACCTCGGTCACGTTCCCGGCGAGCAGTCGTCGCAGCGGCGCCAGGAACGTCTCGACCGCGGTGGATGCACCGAGTGTTGAACCTGAGTTTTCGGAGAATTCAACGGGCAGCGGCGAGTCCATACACGTTTCCAAAGTACAGATCGCGCGCGACAAAGATGTTGATGTGCGAACCTTGCGCCAAGGTGAGCGTCGGCGGAATGTTGATGGTGTTTTCGACGGCGATTGCTGCCGCGTCGTTGGCCGAATTCGTGGTATTGGTGAAGGTCAGGCTGTTGTTGTTCGAGCCATTGCCGTTTTGCACGGCGGCCGATGCCAGATCATCGACGACCGAGAGCAGCAGCGCGGAGCCGAACCGCGCAGAGAAATGAGTGTCGAGCTTACCGGTAAGGCCCGAGCGGCCAAGTGCGTCGGTTCCGGGCGAATCCAGATCGATGATGACGCCGTCGGGCGTTTCGACACGCGTCCACAGCACGAAAATCCGGCTTTGGCCCTGACGTAGCTGCGCAGACTGGTACTGGCCCACCAGACGCGAACCCCGCTCCAGCAGCAGCACCTTGCCGTTGGTCGAGTAAACATCGCGCGAGAGCACGCAGCTCGTCATGCCCGGCACTTCGCTGGACAAGGCGGTCTGCAGGATGCAGTCGAGAAACATGCCTTCAGTCAGGGTCATGTTTGGATCGCGGAGCAGCGAGGCGCTGACTTCGGTCGTGCGCGTGGCACTCAATGCACTCGAAAGGGTACTTTGCGAGGGCTCATTCGTGTTCGCGGCATGCGCTTGCGCGAGCGAAGGTAGACCCGGAAAAGTCGAAGGCGCTGCGGACGAACTGTCCGTTTGATTGGTCGGGGCGCTGCCGCCGAGCACAAGCAGCGGCGCCCGTTTGCGGCGTTCAGCGAGATCGGCAGCAGCTTTTTGCTCAGGCGTTTGTGGCGCTGGAGCTTGTCCGCCGACGATCGGAGAGGACGGCATCGTGGGCGGCGGAGGCGGCGCGGTCTGCTTGTCGAAGGCACTGCGCGTCAGGTCGGGCAGAGTGGGCGCAAGGGTTGCAACGTGCGAGGTTTGGTTGCGGCTCGTCAGTGCACCGAGCATCGCTCGAACGCCAAGTGCAATGACGAGTACGATGCCGAGCGCCACCACGACCAGCATGAGCCATTTGCTGCCTTTGCGCGGCCGGCCCACCTGCGGAATGCCACGCGCTGCGGGTTCATCTGCGGGGGACACATTCATTGGGAGTTTCCTTGCGACGATTCAGACGTCGTGCTTTGCGCGGGGCCTACATCCGCCGGCGATCGTTGCGCACGGATCGTGCGTCGCACCTCCGGACTGGTCGTATCGGTGGGTGTCGCGACACCCCGCGGGTTGTAGCTGCGGTTTTCGATGCAGGCAACGGATTGGCCGCGGCGCAGAATCAGCTTGCGTGTGGTCGCTTGCACCACGTACTGGTCGCCTCGCATTTCGCCGTTGACCAGGCTTTCGGTGTGGTCCGCGTTGATGATGAAGACGCCTGGGATCTCCTGCGCGTTTGGAAAACGCAAGTAGGTGAATCGGCCATCGTCGTAGACTTCGGACGGCCATAGCGCGCGTTCGCCACATGCGTAGTAGTTCCAGTTGATGGGTTTGGGCGGAGCATCGAGTTCCGCCGCCAGTAGTGCGCGGTCTGCTTCTGTACGCTGCGCGTGTGCGAGAGCTGCCTCATCCTGCGGATAGCTGAAACGCACCTCGAAGAACATGCCCGCACTGTGGGCGCCCGTGAGACCGGCGGCATGCCGCGCATCGAGTGAAAACTGGTACACGCGCCGATTGGTCACCACGGTCGCATTGGTGACTGCATTGTCTTCACGTGGCTTCACGAACAGGTGCGATCCCGATGGGGCAACCTCCCATGCCAGGGAGTCGCCGAGTGCAATGCTTTGCACCTGCTCGTCAGGGGCGAATTCGATGTCGGTCGAGTAACCATAGTGACCGACGATCTTGACCACATCCGAAGCGTTGTAGACCACGGTCTTGATGCGGGCATCGACCGGCCCGCCTTTGGGGATGGTTTCTCCGAAAGCGAGCATCGGGATCAGAAGTAGGGCAACGAAAAGTATGCGCATGGTCAGCCTCCCGTCGGAGCTGTTTCCGGATCGAAGCGGTAATCGCTGACTTGAAAACCGATCGGATCAACCAGCCGGGCCCTCTCCGTGGTCGGCGGATTCAGATAGCGGTAAGTGATCGTTGCGATCCAGCGCGTGGTTTGGCCCTGCGCATTGGGTAGGTATTCGGTTCGCGTGAACCGCACCTGCGCCACGCCTTTGCCCAGAAATGCGATGGCATTGACCGACACATCGACCTGACCATCTTTCCCATAGACGGCGGTTGGGGAATGCGGATTGTTTGGTTTGATCTGCTCGAAGTAGGAATCGGCTACCTGTGCTGACGACATGATTGTGACCGCTTCGTAGTCCGGGTAGGCCATCGCATTCGAGTAGGAGTTGCGGTAGATCACGTAACGGCTGAGAAAATACTTGTCGATCGCTTCGTTGTAGGTTTCTTTCTGATCGGTCAGGCGCGTCACGATGTCGGTCGCGCCGGTGTTCTTGTCCACACGCACCACGAAAGGTTCTACCGTTTTGAGCGGCGTCAGCAGGGCAAGTGCAATGACCGCGGCGAGCGCGGTCGCCATCCCGAGGCTCGCGAAGATCCAAGCGCGTCTTTCTGATCGTTGCACGCGGACGATTTGATCGGTTTCCCAAGCCTTGGCAGCATCCAGAAAGGCCAACGTTTCCGCAGAATCGTTCATCACGATTTCTTCTCCGTGGCGGGGTAGTGGTCGGGGGTGTTTATCGGCGTGTAGGCGCCGTGGCACTCCGGCGGCTTGGCCGGTGTGGAAGCGCAGGCGGTCAATAAAAGCAGAGCGCCCATAGCCAAGGCTCCCCGCAATAGCGGTGCAAGTCGATGCATATCGGTTCCTTTGGTTAGACGGCGTTTCGGCCGCGGACCTGCCAAGTGCGCCTCACGAGCCCCAAGGCGTTTTGGCTGCGCAGGTGCCGGGACAGATGTTCACTCGGAGTCATCGGCAATCCGCGTTCGGCGCGGTCGCGTGACCAGCCCTTATGGGAATGGCCGGTACCGATCGCACGGCTGACACCGATGCCGAGCACGCCGATTTCCACCAAGCGTCCGAACATGCCTTGGGTCTGCAGCGCCAATCCGCCGCCCAAGGCCGAGGCGATCGCGCGTGTCTGGAACAGGACGGCGAGCGTGGCCAGCGTCGCGCCGAAGACTTTCAAGGTGTCGATGACCAGCTCGTCCCACTGGTCGGTGTTGATTTGCGTCAGGTAATCGCTCAAGAAGTGGAAGCACAAACTGATCGCGCAGGCGACCAGAAGAAACAGGATGGCGAAATTGACGACCTGACCGAGCCAGGCTTCGAAAAAGCGCTGAGTGGCACGGAAGATGGCCAGCAGAATGAAAAGCGGACCAATCGCCAGAAGCAACGCAGTGGAGATGAAGGCCATGAAAATGATCCCGCACGCGAGCGCGACGATGACCGTGACCGAAAGCCAGATCACTAGCGCCAGAAAATAGAAACCAATGCCTCCCAAGCCGCTTACCCCACCTTCCGACTTTCCACGAGACCAGGCTTTGTCGCCAATCTCGATTCCCTGGTTCTCCGCGTCATCGAGGACATCGGCGATTGTCGTAGGCGAGCTTCCCGAGTTCGAACCCGGCGCGACCAGATCGGCTGCAAGGGCGCTGGGCGTCTGGAGAAAGAACTGCGCGACCTGGGCTTGATAGAAGCCGGCCGTCAAGGCGAAAGCGACGATGACGACGATACGGATGACGCGTTTCGCGCCATCGGTGAACGGCTCGCTGATTCGCCCGCTCGCGAGCCCCGCGGCCCACAACAGCACATAGATGGTGAGCAACGCGGTCGCCGCGCCGCCGATGAGGGCGACCATCGTTGTGGAGGCGGAGTTGACGTAGTTCGTCGTCGTGGTGACGATCGAATCGAGCAGCCAGTGAGCAATGCGGGTGTTAGCCAAGTTGAATCGTCCGTCTGGTCATTTCTTGGGACAAGAAGAAGCGGGTGGCTTTCCGTCGTAAGCGTCCATGGCTTCTTGGCAGGTCTCGGCTTTTTCTGCGACGCCGCACCATGGATTGTTGATGCGGTCTGCTTGGGTTGGAGATTCGTTGCACTTTGCGAAAGCAGCGTCGCGCTTTGCTTGATTTTGCTTGCCCAGCAGCGTGTGATAGTCGGGTACCGGATCGGCGGAGTGCGAACAGGCGGAAAGTGCCACCATCGCGGCAGCAAGGAAGAGCGGCATCGGAATTCGTTTCATCAGAAGTTCTCCAATCAATACTTCGCGGCGGTCAGCTTGTAGTCGTCCTGGGTTTCGTGCTGCTGCTGGACTTCCTTGTTCTGCTGCATGAGCTGGTTCGCCGCCTGCAGCCGCAGCAGTTGGTTGATGAGCATTCCGTTCTCGATCTCAATGCGTGCCTGCAACTCGGCGATCGACTTCATGTCCGTGGTGCTGTCGATCTGCGCCATCAGTTCATTCAGCCGCTGGAAGCGTTGCGAACTGTCATCGAGCACCTGGGCGTTGTAGGCCTGCTGGGTCGCGGCGTTGTCCATGTGCGTGCCCAGCAATTGCGTCACGCCTGAATCCACACCGGCAAACTGCGGCTGGCTGAGTTCGGAGGCCTCATTCCTGATCTGGTTTGCCAATGCACCCACCTGTCCGCCGTTCTGCATCGCCGCCAGCGTTTCGTGCCAGTTTGTCGGAATGTTGGCGTTGTAATCTTCCGGATCGATCAAACCCAATCCGCGGTTGCCGGTGAGCGAGGCGTACTGCTGCTTGGCCTGATCAAGCTGGGCCTTCAATTGCTCCAGTTGCTGGATCATCTCCATGTACTGCGCGATGGCTTCTTGCAGATTGGCCGGATCGATTACGATTTCCTGTGCGTACGTAATCGGCGGCGTGATCGCGGCCGCGATACCGCCGGCCAGCGCGAAACCAAGTGTCATCGCCAAGATCGTGCGTTTCATTGCGCTCTCCTCATTTGTTCGAAGACGGGCAGCCAAAGGTTCGGATCGTTGCCCGCTTGTGCGATGGCCCGCGTGGCGAGTTCCACCGACGCTGCCGTACCCGAAAGCACCGCCAGTTCGGGCTCGAAGCCACGCAGGTTCAATTCGCAGACGGTGGAGTTGGAGCCTTGCTTGAAGAGAAAGCCGCGGAGGTTCTGTTCGACTAGGTCCTTGCGGACGATGTCGTATTCCCGTTCGGTCAATTTGAATCCGTCGATGTAGTCTTCGCGGGCGGCTTTCGGGTTTGGCAGATACACTTGCGTCACGCACTGCTCGATCAGTTGGCGACTGATCCGCGAGCGAAGTACATCCGAAGGACTCTGGGTGCCGAAGATCGCCAGAGCGTTGCGCTTGCGATAGGTCTTGACCGCATCGAGGGCTTTGCCCTCGAATACTGGATCAAGCAGCATCTTCCAGAACTCGTCCATATTGAGGATGAAGCGGCGGCCATCGATCAGCTGCTCCATTCGATGGAACAGGTACATGACGGTCACGGTGCGGGTTTCGTCGTTGTCAAGAAATTCCGTCACGTCGAAGCCGAAGTGTCGTCCGGTGGCCAGGTTCAGCGTGTCCACTTCGTTGTCGAGTAGCCAGCCGAGCGATCCGCCCGCGCACCACTTACGGAAGCGCGCAGCGTTGCCGTTCGGATCGGTAGGATCAAAGAACTCCTTGAGTGCCGAGAAGCGGCGTGAGGCGAACGGCATCATGTAGAGGCCATTCACCGCCTCGTGGATTTCCCGCTCGCGCGAAGGCGAGAACTGAAACCGAGGATCTTCGCCGGCGATGCAACGTTTGACGAGCTGCATCAGGAACGAGCGGTTGCCGGGCGTGTCCGGCAGTGCGCAGGGGTTGAAGCCGGTCGGTACGCCGTTTCTTAAAGTGAAATACTGCCCGCCTAGGGCGCGCACGAAGATTTCCTGACCGCGATCCTTGTCGAAGGTGAATACGGTCGGGCGGTATTTCTCGCACTGCGACAGCATGAAGGTCTGGATGACCGTCTTGCCGGCGCCGGTGGGTCCAAGCAGCAGGGTGTGTCCGGGGACGCGCTCGTCGATGTCAGCTTCGTCGATGCTGCGCTTCGAACTCGGCGGTAGATGGAAATTGAAGTAGAACGGCGTGCCGGACGCCGTCTTCAGCAGGGTGACGGCCGGCCCCCACTGATTGCCTTCTCGACGTCCGGTGGGATAGTTGTGGAAGCCGGTAAACCCGACGATGTTGCTGCTGGAGATGGGAGCGGGGCGCGGGCGCATCGTGAAGTTGCCCGGCAACTGCGCGAAATAAGCAGCTTCGACGCATTCGTCCTCGCGCACGGTCGCGAAGCCGCACTCGGAAAGCGCCGCCTTGGCATCCGACAGGCGCTCGATCAGCTCGCGTTGTGTGCCGGCCAGGATCTGCAGACTCAAGTGATGTTCGCCAAACACCACGCGGTTGCTGGCGAGATCATCCAGGGCGGTACCGATGTCGGCAATTTGCGATTGGGAGACGTCCTCGGCGTTGATCAGCAGCCGCTGCTGCTTCTGCAGCGCGGCCATCGCCTTGGTACGTCCGAAGATCGCAAACGACTGCGTGAGTACGAACGGGAACGGCAGCGTCAGCAATACATTCAGGTGACCGGGTTCGGTCCGTTCGATCTGGTAGGCGCTCGCAGAGAGCATCGCGCCGATTCGGCTGTCGGTTGCGCTGCGGATTTCAAACTGATCGACGCCGAAAGAGACGCGCGAGCTGGCCATTCCAAATGCGGCACAGCCTTTCGGGACCGCGATGCGCTGCCATTCGCCATTCACGAGGTACGAGAAGAACTCCAGCGTTTCGGAGTACACAATGCCATTGCGCGTATAGGTCGCAAGCCGACGTGGTGCATAACGGCTTAAACCTGAGAGCACCATTTCGGCCAGCTCGTCGAGACGCGCTGATGCCTCGGCGATGGATTCGAGCACGCCGACGGTGGTCTTCTTGGTGCCGAAGTCGAGCAGCTTCCGGCCGCGCGACTTGCCGCGTACCAGCAAGGTCAAATAGTGCGCATTGGCCATGAGCTGTACGCCGGAGAGACTCGCGCGATAGCGCTCATTCAACCGCCCGGCGAAGTCGTTCTCGAAGGTGCCTGCCGGATATTCGGCAGCGGCTTCGCGGACCGTATGCAGCCACAGCGCAACATCGTCGCTTGCGATGTTGCGAAGCAACCCCGTGAGTGCGTCGTGCCAAGCCTGAATGTCCTCGTCATCCGCGGCTTCATGCGCGACGCCGGCGATCCTGATCGTCGTGAGCGTATCGCCTGCGACGGTTCGCACGTTGAATGCGGAGACGTGCGCGGAATACGGGATGAAGTCGGTCAGTGGCCTTGCCGCATTGGCGAGGCCTTGTCTGGGCGCAAACATGGCTTTTCCTTCAGCGGCGCTTGCGATGTGGCATGGGTGAATACGAGCCCGCCCGCCAGAACTTGCGGGTGCGGTGCATCGCTTTGGTGTTGAGTTGCAATGCGAGGTAGCGGAACGCGCGTGGATCCTTGGCGCAGACCAAGCGAGCGATCCCGTAGAGGATCACGCCGACACCGAGCGCTCCGATCTTCCATGCCACCGAGGTCTGCAGCATGTTGGCGACGAGATAGGCGCAAGCACTGCTGGCCGTGATCAGGAGGAGCGCTTGAATTGGCAAACCCAGTAACACGGGTGGACGGGCCAAGCCACCGAAGAGAGGATCGCTGCGCAAACCGTTTGCCATGCTCAGCACCCACCCGAGCCGTACAAGGCGGTGACGACTTCGGTTGCCACACCGGCGACGATCGCACCGATCAGTACCTGACCGACCGTGTGCCAGGACATGCGGCCGAAGGCGGCCAACACACCAGAACCCATGACCGCCACGATCAGGATGAAGAACACGCCTTCTTTGATCCAGGTCAGCGCACTGTTCGCCTTGGTGCACAGATCCATGCCACCCGCGTCTTGCGCCAAGGCCAGATGCGGCATCACCGCGCTGCACACCATGAAGGTCAAACTCAGAAAGCACTGCAAGTAACCGGCGTTGCGTTGCAAAAACGGGCCGCACGAAGCCAGGCGGGTTGACGCCATTTCAATCTCCAAGAATGAGTGGAAGTGCTAGATCACTTGTGCGTGCCGAGCAGCAGCGTCGGCGGCAGTGGTCCGTGTTGCTGAATGGTGCGGAGCAGACGGTCGAGGGACTTGTATTGGCGAGGCTCCTTCGTGGCGGTTCCGATCAGAGTGATGAACTCATCTTTCCAGATGGGCAAGGCCTTCAGGCTGAAACCTTCTTCCGTCTGGAAGATGCATAGCTGACGAATGGCGTTATTGGCGAGTTGGTCCGCCAGCTCCGACTCGTACATCGTCGGTTCGCTGCGCGGAGTTCGGGGCATGTAGAGGGTCCGCCGCTTCAGTCCCTCGCTGATCGACATCGGCTTTTTCGGCTTGGCCATAAATAAGGCCCTCGTCCGCCTGGCTCGTGTCGAGTCTAGTCCTGATGTAAACGTTTTCCCCCTGCGATTCGGCACCCCCGGTCATGGCCGTTTTCTGCTCCACCCAAGCGGCGGTGGCGTACACGTCCCACGTGGGTGGCGCCGTCTGGACTGTCACGGTCGCCGGGGAGTCTTGGCCGGGGTCGCTGTCGCCTTGCACTTGCTGCAGCAGCCATCGTTCGATTTCGGGTTGCGACACGCCGAGCTTTACCATCGCGTTTGCCTGCTCGATGGCCCGGTCAATGTTTGATTCCACCGACGCGGGACCCGCCCAAGCGGGGGCAAGGGCGATGGAGGTGAAGGCCAAGCAAGTGAGACGGGCAGGAAAGCGCATGCCAAAATTCTTCTTGTTTGTTTATAAAAAAACGCAAAAAAACTGCTACGTTTATTGGCGTTTTTTCAAAGGTAGGTCAAAGAACACCGTTGTGTCAAGCTGAATTTGCGGTGCATCAGTAAATTCTCAGACGCCATGGTGATGCGAAGCCTTGACATTGGAATGGCTTGGGAGGACAGGATTCGACTTGCGACTTCTTTGAGGGGTTTTGCCGGCAAACATTGCTGTCTCAAATGAGTTATAATCTGCTCTCAAAGGAGACGACGATGAGTAAGGCTCTTCGGAGAAGCGAGAGGTCCGCCGCGGCGGGTCGGTTTACTGCGTACGCTCAAACCAGCTCGGGAAGTGCGATGTTGGAGACTAATAAAGGCCTCGCGCGCAAGCTGACGGGCAGGGACGACTTCGATCGCGACACCTACACCATGATCCGTCGAGCAGAACCGGGATTCTTGGTCGAAGTGCTGCGCTACGGAGTCTCGCCCGAAGTCTTCAAAAGAATCGCGAAGGATCTGGGAACGGATCAAAAGACTTTCAGCCGATGGACGGGGGTCGCTATCCAGTCTGTTCATCGCAAGCTGCAAAACGACAAGCCGTTGTCGCCATCGGAGAGCGAGCGTGTGTTGGATGTCAGCAAGCTGATCGGTGAAGCACAGCGCATCGTCGATGAGAGCGGCAATCCGGAAGGATTCGATGCGGCGAAGTGGGTCGGTGAGTGGGTGCAGACACCCGTTCCGGCGCTAGGCGATCGCAAACCGGCCGAGTTGCTTGATACGGCAGTCGGCGCCCAGGAAGTCCTGAAAATTCTGCAACAATCGCAATCGGGCGCGTACGCCTGATGGCCACCGCTTGGCGTATCGCCGTCGAAGCGAGGAGCTACCACTGCGATGACATGACCGGCGCCGGAGCGAAGGACACCGGCGGACGCTGGAACGACAAAGGGACGGCGATCGTCTATTCGTCGCCGAACATCGGGCTGGCCGTATTGGAAACTTTGGTCCACATCGGCACCCACTCGCTTCCATTGAATCGCTATCTCATCCGCATCGACATTCCGGATGAAGTGTTCAATGAGGCGACCGAGATTGCGAGGCCTCCGGTTGGATGGGATGCACAGCCTGCCGGGCTGACGTCCATCGAGGTCGGCGAAACATGGGTGCGCTCAGGGGTGAGTGCGATTCTTCGGGTGCCTTCGGTGATCGTCCCCGAGGAGCTGAACATCTTGATCAATCCAGCTCATCCGGATGCAAAGCGCTGCAAGGCCACGAGGGTGCGTAGGTTCATCTACGACGATCGCTTGCGTTCATAGAGCACTTCTGCCGATCACTGAATAATTCGGCTCTGCGGCGCGTGCTTCGTCCGCATCGGTCGTGGTTGCGCTTAGGCGAATGCTGGAACAAGAAGTGTTCGCGCGCTGATTCGCTGGCGCTCCGCAACGCAGGAAACTCACCGCCGCGTCTCTCGCAAACACAGATTCGTGTATTCGCCGATCGCGGCTCCGCTTTGCATGTCTGTCTTCGTGCGGGGAATTGCACCTTATCGTGGTCATCATTGCTTCGCGGTCGCACCGCGCAACCCGCAAGGGGTGCTCCACTGCGTTCCGCCCGCCGCTGCGCGCTGCGCGCTTGCTTGCGGTGCGCTGGTGCTATCCCGCTACGCGCCTGACTTCCCACGGTGCAATCCAGCGCCGAAGGAGATCAGACATGAGTCACCGCCGCGACATGTTGAACGACTATCACGTCACCACACCGTTTTGCGAACACGAGATTCTCGTTGCTGCGGAAGACATCCTACGCCGGCGGCTCGAGCGCCAGGCCGAGTTGAAGAGTCCGCGCGACACCGAACAGTTCCTGCGCATTCGACTTGGCGCGCTGCCGCACGAAGAGTTTCACTGCATCTTCCTCGACAATCGCCATCGCGTCATCGCGTGCGAAAAGCTCTTCAATGGCACGCTCGATGGCGCTTCAGTTCATCCGCGTGAGGTCGTACGCGCCTCCATCCGGCACAATGCCGCCGCCGTGATCTTCGCGCACAATCACCCTTCGGGTGTCTCAGAACCTTCCGCGGCGGATCGCGCGATCACGCGCGAGCTGCGCGATGCTCTGGTTCTCATTGGCGTTCGCGTCCTCGACCACTTCGTCATCGGCGAGACGGCGACCTCCATGGCGCAGCGCGGGCTTATATAGCCCGCGTTTTCCCCTATACCACTACCATTGAATAGCATCAGCCGTTCGTAGAGCGACGCATTTGGACATCCACTCCAGTCATGCGCAAGCGCCATTCGCAAAGTGCGGCGCTGACTCCAAAATGCTCTGCAATATCTGCCGCGCTTTGCCGGCGCGAGCGCAAACGCAGTAACCCATCCCGAGGCACTAGGAGTGCTCCCGCCTGCCAATCTGCTTCTTGCTCCTGCTCGTCGGAGTAGTCACTCAGGAGCAACAGTTTTGATGGGGCGACATCTACGCGAGCGGGAACATGCCGCAGGAGAATGTGCGACAACTCATGCATGAGATCGCTCCGCTGCCGCACTTTTGCGTGGACAGGGTTGATCACGATCGCAAAAGCATTTCCCTCTTGCAAGGTCATTGCTGACCAACTTGAAGCATCGACCTCTATCAATTGACGAGTCACTTGAGTATTCAAGCCAAGTGTCTCGAAATCGAGAATGGTCACGTTGAGATGCGCGGCATACTCCCAAGGGTCCAGAGGCGCAATCTCTGCCAGCTGCAGCGCAGCTCTCGCTGCTGCGGCGTTCTTTTCCGCTTGAGCTTTGAAGCCACGTCGCAAGGGTCACTTGCCCAGAAGGCTTTCACGCGCACGCAATGCATTCTGCGCAGCAATGATCAAATGTCCCAGCGCGGTTGCAGTGTCCATTGCGACTGTCTTCTTTTTCTTGAAATGCACAACCGCCGTTGGGGTTGTCGCTTGGTCGTTGCTCAGCTCCATGCCTAAGAACTCGCGCGGATCTCGTTCGACCCACTTACATAGTCTGGCAAAAGTGGCGAGATCGGGCATGTGGCCGTTCTCCACCCTGGAGAGTGTCGCGGGGCTCACGCCTGCTTCTAAAGCGGCTGCCCTAACCCCACGAGTTCCGCGCTTATCGGCAACCATCTTTCCTAAATCATTGATTTTTAATTCCACTTTTTCTCCGTGCGCGAAAAAACGCCCAAGTCTTGACGGCTCAGGCGCTGCCGAGTAGAGTGTTTCGCACGTAAGACGATACGTTTCTCATCGAATACGTCCTACAGCTGCAACGAATAGAATCATATCTGAAGACCCCAGTCAAGAAGGATCACTCCAGTGAATGAGCAAGCAGAAGAATCCAAGCGGCACCCCAAGCACGTTGAGGTCCATGTCCAGGACATCAAAGAAGCCGAGAAGGTCACGTTCTCCGAATCTATTACCGCCACCTTAGCGCAGGTCTGGGACAAGTCGTATGTAGAACTCAAGATCGCGCGCAGAGCCAAGGACGTTTTCCAAACGGCTGGGCACCATCCGAAATCTCTGATGGGTGATCTCGGGTTGACGCTGGAACAAGCACGTGATCAAGGCGTTATTACCGATTACCGGTTCAGCATCGCGTCGGAGACTGGAGGCGCCTAGATGGCGCAAATCAACGAATCTCCGGCGATAGATCCCGCGGCGGGCGCGGCGGCCTTGGAGGAGGATCTGCCGCGCGTTTTGAGAATGCTCGGTGCGACTTCGATTGAAGAGTTAGGGTGGTCGCGCCCGAATAAGCTCACGTTGCTAATCCCGATCTCCGGGGTGCACCAAGGGAACACCGACGATTATCTGCTGCGTTTGGGCTTCCATGCATATCGGACTTGGCCTCCCAGCGCGCAGTTCGTGAATCCGGAGACGCTGAGTTACTCCTACCCGCAGGATCAGCACTTTGTTCCGCAGCTTACGAGCGGAGAATGCCGGACACATGTTGCCTACCCACACGGTACAAACAAGATCCAGCTCATTTGTTGTTCGGCCACTCTGGAGTTCTACGAAATAAAGCACAACGTCGCGCAAGAGCACCTGTGGTCCGAAACCAATAACTTCTGGACCACCGTCAACGCAATAAAGAGAGCAATGGCTTCTTTCTACCAAGGACCGTTTCCAAAACATGGACAATGAAGACGACGTCTTACGTCCACCATCGGCGCGAGCGTACGAGCCCAATGGCCTTCAGCTTCGGGTTCCGTTCTCGGCCTTGACATCGACACTTGCTCTGCTAAGAGCCGCAAGACGTCGTGAAAGTGGAGTGCTGTGGTACGGAGTTCGAGATGCCGCTGGGAACGGCACAGTGGCTTATGTCGTCGCCCCGCGCCAGCGAATGAGCTGGGGAAATTATTTGGTTTCGGCGCAGGCCTTGACTGAAGTGGTTCGCCGCCTGCCCGATATCTGGAAGCCCTTGGCGCAAATTCACAGTCATCCTGGTGCAAACGTTGAGCACTCAAGATACGACGATGAAATGGCGAGCAGCAGGAAGGCACTATCGATGGTGTTTCCTTTCTACGGGAACCATGCTCCAGCATTTCCAAGCGGGGTGGGTGTGCACGAGTGGCAGAATGAGTACTGGCATCTCCTCGACGAGCAGTCAGCGAAAGCGCGTGTGATTCTTGTGCCGGGAGAAGTCCAGGTAGAGGATCTGAGATGAGCGGCGTCAAAAAGATTGGCGACCGGCATCTTCGCCCCGCCGACGGCCTATCCCATATGCTTCAGCCCGATGCTCAGTCCGTGCGCATTGTTGTTGCGGATGAGTGGGGAAGCTCTCGATCCGGACAGCTACTTGTCACTTGTCTGGTGAATCTTCTTTGTCGTCAGGTTGGATTAGTGAGACATTTGGAGGTGGTAGCAAGATCGACCGCAGCAGTAGTTAGATTGCCGAACGGCCAAGCGGTTGAAACCTTCCCCAACTGCCTTGAGGCACTCGTGAGCTGGGCCGTAGGAGACGCGGTTTCCATCTGCACATCTGCGACTGTTCACGACCCAGATCATCTCATCCTTATCGGCAACACTTCTCCTTCGATCGCGCTATCAGCGGAACGTCAGGTAATCACAGTCATTGCCGATGGTTGGTGCGCATGGGTCGGTGAGCCCGACAAAGCCCCTCGCAATGCCTCTCCCAACTCGAGAAATCCGCTTGGGCCTTTCTTTGGAGCTACGTTAGCGGCCGGCGAAGTCTTCAAACGCACCCGGGGTATCACCCGAGGTCGTTTCTTGAGCGCAGCGGGCTATTCCTTGTGGTCCGGTGAATCGAATGAAGATTGGTGCGCGCTTGAAGATGGCCCTGAGGTGTCTGGACTCAGCCTCTGTCCTATCCATATCTTCGGTCTGGGCGCAGTTGGAAATGGTCTCGCCTATTTGATGCAGAACATGGAGCTCGACCAGGGATATTTCATTCTGGTAGATGATGACGTTTACGACGGTACGAATTTGAATCGTTGTTTTCTTGCGGGCGCACAGGATGTGTCCCACAAAAAGGTGGATGCGATCTCTTCCGCATTGCTGGCGTGCGGAATTGAGACCTTCCCATACGATGGGACGGTGAAAACTTATGTTTCCGATATTCGACGGGGCCTCAGATCTGATGTTGCTCGTCAAGTCGACAACTCTGAATTCGAGATCGTCGCGTCCTGCGTTGACAAGGGAATCTCCAGACAGGACATCCAGGGGCTGCAGCCACGGTTGTTGATGGGTGGAAGCACCCTCGACATGACCGCTCGAACCAATTGGTACTCGCAGCGTCCCGGCGCGGCCTGCCTGGCGTGCTTTAACCCCAAAGAGCGTGATGGAGAGAACATCCGTGAGCTCGAACGACAGCTCCGTCAGATGCTTCCCGGCGCGCGAAGAGATTTCTTGGTCGAGCAAGGCTTGAATGTAGAAGCCGTCGAGGAATATCTCGCTAACCCACAGTGCGGAAGTATCGGCGAAGCGACGCTCAATAATTTTGCGACGCGTCCGCCCACTCAATTTTCTGCCGGCTTCGTTTCCTTAGGAGCCGCACTGCTTCTCGGGGCGAGGCTGCTGCAGCAAACTGTCCTAAAGAACCAATGCCAGCTGCTGAATGAGATCACCACATTGAACTTTCTCAATGGTGGGCGAGTAAACACAAACCTTGCCGCTGATGACCAGTGCGAGTGGGGATGTCAAGAGCGCCGCAGCCATAGTCGTGTACGAAGTTAGCCTATGGCGCTGCCAGATTGTCTGCGTTGGCACGAGCCCGTACTAGATTGGCGAGTAATACCCGAGTCCAAGTTGGGATACTGATGGGGATACGGCGAAACGTATCATTCCTGCGCATATTGATGTATCAGTTGCTTGCAATAACAATCAGATCCCATCACGGCCCACCAAACTCGATCGCACTTTCACCGGTCTCGCAGACGATCTCACATCCGTTGGTCGATGGTTCGACCCATCACGGCCCACCATCTCTTTGCTTCTTTCGTCCCGTGCCGTCCTTGGCGCGCATGCCCGCTGGGCATCCATGCCTCGCCCTCACGCTGCGCAGCCGATGCCGTTGAAGGCATCGGCTGAGCGCGCAGCATTCGACCCATCACGGCCCACCAAATCCGGTCGCAGTGAAACCCCACTCCCGTAGCGGGTTGTACCCCCTCGCTCAGGTGGAATCGGCAACACCCACCCAGTTGTCCAGATATTCGGACTCGCTGCTCGTAAGGCGCAGGTAATCGATCAGATTGCGGCTGCAAGCGCCGCATCCGCACTCTCCTGCGCAGTTGTCGCGGCAGATCGGCTTGCACGTGCAAGGCAATGATGAACCGCTGTCCGAGATATAGAGCCCCTCCGGTGGATACCGGCGCGCGCCCTCCTGGGATGGATGTCCTGTTTGCATCGGCTATCTCAAAAAACCGCGGCATGGGAGCGCGCGGCGGCGGTAGAGCGGAGTGCTGCTGAACATGACGGCTGCCCCGGCCGCCATCGCAGGGCATTTTCTGAAATGTGTTGTGGAGGTTGCATCAAGGACGCGTATGAGACCTTTAACGCAATCGCAAACAGGAGCACGCGCTCGAAATCACGACAGGAGATCCATCGGCCAGTGATTCACTTTGTTGTCACGTCACATGGAGCTATTAACAGTGGCAGCATTGCACCGAAACCGACAACCACCTGGGCGGCGGGTGGTAAACAGCGCAACCCTCGTCAGCACACCACAGTAGTCATGTCTGTCGAAAATCCTGTATCGCAGCTCGATGAGGCCGAGCGCAATGAGATCGAGCAGCGCAAGCCGCCGCGCGCGGCGGTGCTGCACGAAACGGTCGGCAGGACCGGCGAAGAGGAATTGCGGCGCAGCGCCTCGTCGCTGGCGTGGTCGGGCCTGGCAGCCGGTCTGTCGATGGGGTTCTCGATGGTGGCGGGTGGCGCGTTGCGTGCGCACCTGCCCGAGTCGCCGGTGGGCGCGCTGGTTTCGTCGATCGGCTACAGCACCGGCTTCGTAATCGTGATCCTCGCGCGCCAGCAGTTGTTCACCGAGAACACGCTCACCGCGGTGCTGCCGTTGATGAGCGCTCCGTCCCTGGCGAAAGCCGGCGCGCTTCTGCGGTTATGGTGCATCGTCTTGATCGGGAATTTGATCGGCGTAATCGCCTTCGCCTACGGCGTGGCGCGGCTGCCGCTGTTCGACGCGGAGATGCTGCGCGCATTCGACGCCATGGGGAGAGAGCTGATGGCGTACTCGACGCCGCAGATGTTCTTCAAAGCCATCCTCGGCGGCTGGATCATCGCGATGATGGTGTGGCTGATGGCGGCTGTGGATGCCGCGCGGCTGTGGATCATCGTCGGGCTCACCTGGTTGATCGCGCTCGCCGGACTGGTGCATGTGATCGGTTCGGCCGCGGAGGTGTTCTACCTGGTCTTCGACGGTCATGCCGGTTGGGGCGAGGCGCTCGGCCACTTTCTCGGCCCCGTGCTGGCCGGGAACATCGTCGGCGGCAGCCTGATCTTCGCGTTGATCAGCCACGCGCAGGTGCGCGGGGAAATCTGAAGCCTTCGGTTTCCGGACGACATACGGTGTTTCGATTCGGCGGCGCGGTCTTGTTGCCGCTGCCGTGCGCTGGAACCCGATGTCCCTTCGCTCCGGGGAAGCTCTCAGCGTTCCGCCGTGAGCACCGCCACCGGAAGTTGCGCGAACAAGCGCCTTCCATCGAGGCCTCGATTCATCGCATGCCGCTGCCCGGTCAGAACATCGAAGAAAACGGGCAGGTTTTCCGAAGGGAGCGAGATGGTCGTTTTCCTCGCGATGAGTCCCGCCCGGCGCGCCCGCAAGATCGCAGCGACTACCATTCGCGCGTTGCCGGATGTGCGCTCAAAAGCGATGACCGAGTCCGGATCGGCGCCCTGGACTTGCAAAGGGCGGTAATCGCCTTTCTCGAAAAGAGCGGGATGCGCGGCGCGCAATTGCAGCAGCCGATGCAGCACGTACAGCTTGATCGCCCCGTTCCGCCAGTGGCCGCGCATATTCGAGACCGCGTCGATGCGGCGCTGTGGAGTCGACTTGTTCAAAGCCGCGATTCGTTCCAACAGACGGGTCCGCGTGCCGAAATCCACCCGCCGGCGGTTGTCGGGATCGACGAGGCTGAAGTCCCACAGCTCGCCGCCTTGGTAGATGTCCGGAACACCGGGACAAGTGAGCTTCAACGCGAGCTGCACAAGACTGTTGTGCACGCCCAACTCCGCCACGCGTGCCTGCAGCGGCAGGAACGCGTCGAGAAAAACGCGTCCGCTCTCGGCGTCCAGAATCCGCGCCACGAAATCCGTGGTGGCGCGTTCGTAGCCGATGTCGGGATTGGTCCACGAGGAACGCTGCTTGGCTTCGCGCAGTGCCTTGAGCATGTATGACTGGATGCGCGTTCTGAAATCTGCCGCCGCCTTCCTGTTCCAGCGGCCGTCCATCAACTCGATGGGCCAGGCGCCGATCAGGGTTTGATAGAGCAGGTATTCGTCGTTGCGATCGGGCGCGGCGTCGCCTTCGGTTTCCTGCTTGTGGGAGCGGTTGAGCCGGGCCCAGCGGCGCACGGCGCGCGACCACTCCCACGGCATCTCGCTCAAGGCACTGAGGCGCGCCCGCATGTCCTCGCCGCGTTTGGTGTCATGCGTGGCCGTCGTCAGCATCGAGTGCGGCCAATGTTCGGCACGCTGCATGTTCGCCGCGTGGAATGCCGTGACGGAAAGGCCGAAGCGGCGCGGATCGCCGCCGACTTCGTTCAAGCCGGTCAGTCGGTGATAGCGATAGAGCGCCGTGTCCTCGAAGCCCTTGGCCATCACCGGGCTGGTGAATTGCTGGAACCGCATCGCGAACCGCAGCACGTCCTGTCTTCTGTACGAACCCGTGCCGGGGTGCGCCAGATCCGTATTCAACGCGCTCGCGATGAAATCGAACAGACCGGCATCCGCAGGATGCGAGCGGCCGCGCGCCTGCTCCACCGCTTGTGCGATCACTTCGCGGTCCTGCGCGCTCGCGCCGCGCGCATCGACATAGGTGCGATAGACCGGAAAGGCCGCAACGATTTCCGTCAACGCTCGCTGCAATTGCTGCAGCGTGCAGTCGCGCGTGCGACGGTCCTGTCCGGCGATGCGATGGAGCTGCAGCGCGAGTCTGCGCGAGTCGCCGTTGAAGCTCGTTTCGATCACCTGCTTCTTGGCGGCGTACAGCACTTCGTCGAAATCGGCGTCGTGACCGATGAAGCGCTGGTATGTGCGCGTCAGCGCCGCTTCGCTGCGCGCGTTCACCAACAATCCATTTACCAGATTCAGGAATTCGTAGCCGGTGGTGCCGTGCACCGGCCAGCGAACGGGCAATTGTTCGTGCTGCTCCAGGATCTTTTCGACGACGAGATAAAACGGCCGCGGCGTCAGCCGCTGCAAACGGCGAAGATATTGCGCCGGATCATAAAGTCCGTCGATGTGGTCGATGCGCAAACCGTCGAGCTTGCCATCGGCGAGCAATCTCGCGGCCAGCTTATGCGTTCGCTCGAAGACCTCGCGATCTTCGACACGGATGCCGGCCAGCGCATCGATGTCGAAAAAGCGCCGGTAGTTGATTTCGTCCGCCGCGGTGCGCCAGTGCGCGAGGCGATAGGCCTGCTGTTCCAGCAGGCGGTGCAGCGATTGGAAAGTCTGCGGCTTGCCGGCAACTCCCGACAGTGATGCGGCGCCACGTTCCAGTGCGGGATGCAGCGAGGCGTCCGAAGCCAGGCGCGCTTTCAGCGAATCCGACTCCTCGCGTGTTTGCGCCACGCGGCGTGCGCTCGCGCCGGCGTGCAGTCTCAGGCGTTCGAAAGCGGCTGCCAGCGGCTCCAGCGCCGCGGCCACTTCGCTGCCCTCGGCGATCGCGGCCCGCAGCGGCACGGCATAGCTGTACGGTGCCAGTGGAAAGCGATGGTCGTGATAGCAGACGCTGAAACTCCCCTTGGCCGGATCGAAACGGACATCCAATTCACCCGCTTCCAGCGTGGCGCCATAAGAATCGCCGAGCACCGGCAGCAGCAGCTTGTTGTGCAGATGCGGATCGGGCGGCGACCAGTCGATGTCGAAATAACCCGCGCAAGGCGATGCGCGTCCCCACTCCAGCACGTCCGTCCACCAGGCGTTTTCCGCCTGCGCGACACCCATGTGGTTGGGTACGAAGTCCAGGATGTGCGCCAATCCGTGTTCGCGCAGCGCGGCGCTCAGGCGCACAAAGCCACGCTCTCCACCGAGCTCCGGATTGAAAACCGCGTGGTCGACGATGTCGTAACCGTGGGTGCTACCTAGGCGCGCCTTCAACCACGGCGATGCGTACAGGTGACTGATGCCCAAGTGCGCCAGATAAGGCGCCAGCTCGGCCGCGTCGGCAAACGTGAAATCGCGATTGAACTGCAGCCGGTACGTGGCGCGTGGAGGAATCATGCGCAACTGTCGGCCCGGCCTTCGCGACGAAATACTTCGGCGAGTGCAGCGAGTCGCGGGCTCGCCAGCGCCGTTTCCACGGATACGGGCAGTTTTTGCCGCCAATTGGGATATTCGTCCGTCGTGCCCGGCACGTTGTTCTGCGTGTGCAGTTCCAGCACATCCTCCAGTTGCACCATCAGGAGCTTGCAAGGAGTGCGGGCGAGATAGGCATAGACGGCCTCGACCGGCGCCTCGCGGGGAACGGACGCAGTTTCGAGCAGCCGCTCTTCGCAAAGCCTGCGCGTGAGCGCCGTCCGCGCGCGCCGGCGATTTTCGGCCTCCCGCCGGCGTGCGTGGTCATTCGGCCAGAGGCCCAGTGCTTCGCGCAAAGCGATGTCTTGCGAACTCCACCACATCGGGAGCGAAGGAAGATCGTGCGTGCCGGCGGAGATCAATACGTCTTCGGCATATTCGCCCGGCTTGGGAAAAGCTACGTCATAGTGCTCGAAGTACAGCAATCGATAAGCAAGCACGCCGGCCTCTCGCATGACCTCCTCGAATTCCCGGGGCGGAGTCCCCAGGTTTTCGCCGATGACGAGACAACGATGGCGCCGGCTTTCCTGCGCGAGCACGTTGAACAGATCGCCGCACGGATAGTGCACGTACGCGCCTTCGGTGGCGGGTCTGCCTTGCGGGATCCACCACAACCGCATCAGCCCGAAAATGTGGTCGACACGCAAGGCACCGGCCTGGCGCATGTTGGCGCTCATCAGCGCTTGAAAGTGCCGGTACGAAGTGGCGCTCATTGCGAAGCGATTCGGCGGAGGCAAGCCCCAGTTCTGGCCCGCAGGATTCAGCGCGTCGGGCGGCGCCCCGATCGTCGCTTCCGAAACCCACAACGGCTGTCTGCTCCACGCCTCCGCTCCGGACGGCTCCACGCCCACTGCAAGATCCGAATACAGGCCGATGCTCATGCCCGACTCGCGGGCGGCTTCGTTCGCGGATGCGAGCTGCAATGCGAGCTGCCATTGCAGGTATTCGTGGAATTCGATTTCCTGCAGATGCTCGCGTGCGAAAGCCGCGACAGCTTCGGACTGCGGATCCTGCAGTCCGCGGGGCCACCTCCGCCAATCATCGGTCCTTCTCGCGCGCGCAATGGCATTGAAAGTCGCGAATTGCCGCAAGTCGGGCCCGCTTTCAGCTTGAAATTTACGGAAGGCGCGCGCTCGTGGGTGACGATTCGAAGCGAGACATTCACCGCAAAAGGCCCGGTAGGATAATTTCAAGACGGACCGCTTCAAGGCGGCGACTTCCCCGTAGTCCACGGTTTCGCTGCTGCGAGCGCTTGCGAGCTTTTCCTGGAACGGCCGACTGCCGACAGCGTCTTGCAGATCGCGGCAGTTCTTGAAGTCGTCGATCTCCTCGACGTCCAGATAAAGCGGATTGAGGAACAACCGGCTGCTGGGCGAATAGGGGCTGGCGTGTTCGGGACGATCCGGGAACAGTGCATGCAGAGGATTGATGCCCACGGCCGCGGCGCCGATCGCAGCCGCTCCTCGCATGACCGCCTTCAAGTCGGTGAAATCACCGATCCCCCAATTGCGCCCGGAACGCAAACCATAAAGCTGCACCGCCAAGCTCCAGCGCCGGCCTTCGCCCTTCAATCCCTCGGGCCACCATGCGCGCTCGGGTTCGCGGGATGCGCGGTCGCCGTCCAGAGACTCGAGCCGCGCAAGGGAAGCGCGAAGCTGTGCTTCGGTCGCGTGCGTCAAGCCCATTGTGTCCAGCAGTGCGTCCAGAGTGCGCTCGGTGATCGTGTGCCGTTCACCCCAAGTGTCTTCGTATTCGAGTTCGATGCCGGCTCGCAGGGCCAGTTCGCGCAGGGAATCCTTCATCCCAGGCTCCAGATGGCGGACCATGGCGGCAGCTCCATGATTTTCTCCGGCAGAGAAGAAGGCTGCGCGTATAAACGTCTGCCTGGCAAGCGCCGGTCGAATTGGCCTGCGTGCACTGCGGCCGGATTGGCGACGAGCGTCAAAGCCGCACCGTCCGCCATTTCCCATTGCACACGCAAGGTTCGGTCGCCGACCAATTCGTATCGCCCCCCATGCATGGAGTCCGAAAGACGCGGCACGACCTCGCGCTGACGCACCCGGAGCAGACCACGAATGAAATCCAGCCGCCGTACAGCGGCGGCCGATTCCGCAGCGTGCCAGTCGAGCGTCGAAGCGATAAAGGTTTCGCGTGCGTTCGGATCGGGGATCCGTTCGCGCATGGCCGGATCGGCAAACGATGTGAACTTGCCGAATTCCTTGCGGCGGCCCTCGCGCACGATATCGGCCAGCTCGCCTTCGTAGTCGCAAAAGAACAGAAACGGCTGCTTCGAGCCCCATTCTTCGCCCATAAAGAACAACGGGATCGAAGGCGCCAGCAACCAGATAGTGGTCAGGCATTCGATCGCAGCGGTGTCCGCAAGGTTCGCCAAACGTTCGCCAAAGGCGCGGTTGCCGATCTGGTCGTGGTTCTGCAGGAAATCCACGAAGGCGAGCGGCGGCAATTGCGCGCTCGGCTGGCCGCGCGCGCGGTTTCGATAGGCAGAGTGTTCGCCCTGGTAGACGAAGCCTTCCGCCAATGCGCGCGTCAGAGCCGCCAAGGCAAAAGTGCGGACATGGACGTCCGCTTTTTGATTGTCGCGATCAGGGATGATCGCAAAGGAAGATTGCTGCGCGTAATCCGTGTAGTAACCACCGCTCTCGCTGGTGGCGAGTACGTGCGCGGCATGATGGAAGTCATCGTTCCATTGCGCGCTGTAGAAACGTGTCGCACCGGAATTGCGTTGCAACAGATGCGCGTCGTTGTTGTCGTTTTCCAGCACCAGATGGATGTGCCGGTCGGGAATGCGTGCGCGCACTGTCTGCGCGATTTCTTCCAGGATGTGCGTTTCGCCGTCGTCGCGGATCTGGTCCACCGCATCGAAACGCAAGCCGTCGAAGCGGTATTCTTCGAGCCAGTACAGCGCGTTTTGAACGAAGAATTCCCGTACCTGCGGCTGCGCGAAATCGATCGCCGCGCCCCAAGGCGTGTGGTGCCGCTCGGTGAAAAACTGCGGCGCGTACAAATTCAGATAATTGCCGCTCGGTCCGAAGTGGTTGTAGACCACATCCAGGAACATCATCAACCCGCGCTCGTGCGCAGCATCGATCAACCCTTTCAGCGCTTCTGGGAGGCCGTAGCTCGCGTCGGGCGCGAATGGCAATACGCCATCGTAACCCCAGTTGCGGCGGCCTTCGAAATCCGCCAGCGGCATCAGTTCCAGTGCGGTGACGCCTAAGTCCGCCAGGTGATCGAGCTTTCGGTGCGCGCCGTCGTAATCGCCGGCGAACGCGCCGACGTGCAGTTCATATAACACCGTTTCGCACCAGGGCCGGCCGCGCCAATCCGGTATGCGCCAATCGTAGTCGCGCGGATCGATTACTTCGCTCGCGCCGTGCACGTCGTCGGGTTGGAAGCGCGAAGCCGGATCGGGCACGCGCCGGCCGTCATCCATCTCGTACAGATAACGGTCGCTGGCGCGTGCGAGATCGGTGATGCATTCGAACCAGCCGTCGTCTCGAGGCGCCATCGGCAGCGCACGCTCTTTCGCGTTCGCCTTGAGCACCAGCTTCGGCGCGCGCTGCGCCGGAGCCCACAAGCGAAAGCGCACACCGCCGCTGCATATCCGTGCGCCGAAAGGCATGTCGTGGAAAAACTTCATCGTCGTCCTTGATCCAGCACCCGAATTTCCCTGAACGGAGGACTTACACCTCCACCGCGAGATGGAACAGCACCACCGAGCGTCCTTCCAGACGATAGACCTGCTCGAATTCGTGCAACGTGGAATCGGGACGGCGGTCGGCGGCCAGCAGTTCGACCCAGCCCGACCCGAACGGCAGGTGCGGCAACTTGAAATCGATCGCATCCACACCTGCATTCAACAACAGCAGCAGGATTTCGTCCGGCGGCGGCGCGTTGATCGAAGTGTCGGCGCGGCCGTTCAGCAGCAGGCCGACGCTGCGCGCTTCCGGATCGCTCCAGTGTTCGGTGGTCATCTCCTCGCCGCCGTTGCTAAGCCAGGTGATGTCCTTGATGCCTTGATCGCACTTCGACCAGCCGTGCAGGAAACGCGGCCAGCGCAACGCGGGATGCTGGCGGCGAAGACTCAGCAGGCGCCGCACGAAACCGATGTCGCCGCGCGTGTCATCGTCAATCGCTTCCCAGTCCACCCAACTGATTTCGTTGTCCTGGGCGTAGGCGTTGTTGTTACCTTGCTGGGTGCGGCCGAACTCGTCACCGGCCAGCAGCATCGGCGTGCCCTGCGAGAGCAGCAGCGTGGCCAACATGTTGCGTCGCTGCCGCCGCCGCAGCGCGACGATGTTCTCGTCATCGGCCGGGCCTTCCACGCCGTAATTGGCGCTGTATGCCTCGTCGCGGCCGTCGCGATTGTCTTCGCCGTTGGCTTCGTTGTGCTTGTGCTCGTAGGAAACCAGATCCTGCAGCGTGAAACCGTCGTGCGCGGTCAGAAAATTGATGCTGGCGCGCGGATGGCGGCCGTCGTGATCGAACAGGTCCGCCGAACCGGTGATGCGCGTGGCCAGTTCCGGCAGCGCGCCCGCGTCGCCGCGCCAGAAGCGCCGAACGCTGTCGCGGTAGCGGTCGTTCCATTCCGACCAGCCCGCGCCGAAATGCCCGAGTTGATAACCTCCGGGTCCAAGATCCCAAGGCTCGGCGATCAGCTTGGCGCGCGCCAGCAGCGGATCCTGGCGCATCGCGCTGAACAGGCTGCAATGCGGATCGAAACCCTGCGGTCCGCGGCCCAGCGTGGAAGCGAGATCGAAGCGGAATCCGTCCACGTGCATTTCGCCGGCCCAATAGCGCAGTGAATCCATCACCATCTGCATCACGCGCGGATGCGTCAGGTTCAGGCTGTTGCCGGTGCCGGTGTCGTCCACGTAGTAACGCGGTGCATCGGGTTGCAGGCGATAGTAACTGGCGTTGTCGATGCCGCGGAAGCACAGCGTGGGTCCGAGCTGGTTGCCTTCGCCGGTGTGGTTATAGACTACGTCGAGGATCACCTCGATGCCGGCGTCGTGCAGCCGTGCCACCATCGTCTTGAATTCGTACAGGCGGCCGCTCGAAAGGTATCCGGGCTCCGGCGCGAAAAAGCCGATGGTGTTGTAGCCCCAGTAATTAGTCAGTCCCCGCTCGATCAGATAACGATCATCGACGTGCGCCTGCACCGGCAGCAATTCGACGGCGGTAATGCCGAGGCTTTTCAGATAGTCGATCACCGGCGCGCTGGCGAATCCGGCAACCGTGCCGCGCAGGTTTTCCGGCAGTTCCGGGTGACGGATGGTGAAGCCGCGCAGGTGCGCCTCGTAGATCACGCTCTCGCTCCACGCGTGACCGGGTGCGCGATCGGTTCCCCAGGTGAACGCCGGGTCGACTACCTGGCATTTCGGCATCGCGCGCGCGTTGTCGCGGCGGTCGATCGACAGATCCTCGCGCGGCGAACCGATGCGATAACCGAAATGCGCGTCCGACCAGCGCAGCCGGCCTCGGATCAGACGCGCATACGGATCGAGCAACAGCTTGTGCGGATTGAAGCGATGGCCGCGCTCAGGTTCGTACGGCCCGTGCACGCGATAGCCGTACAACAAACCGGGACCCGCATCGGGCAGGTAACCGTGCCAGACCTGACCGCTGCATTCGGGCAGCACGATGCGTTCGCACTCGTGCGCATCGGCGCGCTCGAACAGGCACAGTTCGACCTTTTCCGCGTGCGCGGAAAACAGCGCGAAGTTGACGCCCCGGCCATCCCAGGTGGCGCCGAGCGGATAAGGTGAACCGGGAAGGACGCGCGAACGATTAAGAGACATCAGCTTCAAAAATGAGCGTGGACAGCGGGGGGAGCGTGATTTTCAACGAATGCGGCTGTCCCTGCCATGCAACATCTTCGCCATGCACGCCGCCGAGATTGCCCATGCCGCTGCCGCCGTAATCGCTCGAATCGGTGTTGATCTTCTCCCGCCAGTAACCCGCGCGCGGCACGCCCACGCGGTAATCGTGACGCGGCACCGGCGTGAAATTGCACACCACCAGTACCGGTCTCCGCCGATTGCGGTCGAGCCGCAGAAACGCGAGCACGCTGCGCTCCTCGTCGTTCATTTCGATCCACTGGAAACCGGCGGCCTCGCAGTCGCACTCGTGCAGCGCCGGCAATTCGCGATAGACGCGATTCAGGTCGCGCACCAGCGACTGCACGCCGGCGTGCTCGCGTTCGCCGAGCAGATGCCAATCGAGACCGCGGTCGTGATTCCATTCGCGTGGCTGCGCGAATTCTCCGCCCATGAACAGCAGTTTCTTGCCGGGATGTCCCCACATGAAGCCGAAATAGGCGCGCAGGTTGGCGAATTTCTGCCAGCGGTCGCCCGGCATTTTTTCCAGCAGCGAACCCTTGCCATGCACCACCTCGTCGTGCGAGAGCGGCAGGATGAAGTTCTCGCTGAAGGCGTAGTGCAGGCCGAAAGTCAGCTTGTTGTGGTGCCAGCGGCGATACACCGGATCCTCGCGCATGTACTGCAAGGTGTCGTGCATCCAGCCCATGTTCCATTTGTAGCCAAAGCCCAGGCCGCCGTCGCGGGTGGGCCGCGAAACGCCGGGCCACGCGGTCGATTCTTCGGCGATCGTGACCGCACCGGAATCGTCGCCGTACACCTGCTCGTTCGTGCGCTTCAGGAATTCGATCGCCTCCAGATTCTCGCGGCCGCCGAGACGATTCGGCACCCACTCGCCCGGTTTGCGGCTGTAGTCCAGATACAGCATCGATGCCACCGCGTCCACGCGCAGGCCGTCGACGTGATAACGGTGCACCCAGAACAGCGCGTTGCCGAGCAGATAGTTCTGCACCTCTCGGCGCCCGTAGTTGAAGATCAGCGTGTTCCAGTCCTGATGAAAGCCTTGGCGCGGATCGGAATGTTCGTAGAGGTGCGTGCCATCGAACAGCCCCAGTCCGTGCGGATCGTTGGGGAAATGTCCCGGCACCCAGTCCAGCAATACGCCTACTCCAGCGTTGTGGCAGCTATTGACGAATTGCGCGAACTGGTCCGGCGTGCCGAAGCGGCTGGTCGGTGCGTAGAGGCCGACCGGCTGGTAACCCCATGAGCCGTCGAACGGATACTCGCTGATCGGCATCAGTTCGATGTGCGTGAAGCCCATGTCGCGCACATAAGGAATCAGCTCATCGGCGAGTTCGTCGTACTCCAGATAGGCGTTGTCCTTGCGGCGCCACGACCCGGCGTGTACTTCGTAGATGGAAATCGGCGCGGAACGTTCCTGCGTCGCGGCGCGTGCCTTCATCCAGTCCTGGTCTTCCCAGCGCGACTGCTTGCCGGGCACGCGCACGATCGAGGCAGTGCTTGGCGGCCGCTCGGCATGGAACGCGTAGGGATCGGCTTTCAACGGCAGCAACGCGCCATTCGCCGCCCGGATCTCGAACTTGTACAACGCGTCTTCTGCGACGTGCGGCACGAACAGCTCCCACACACCGCACTCGTGCCGCTTGCGCATGGGCAGCCGGCGCCCGTCCCAGCTGCAGAATTCGCCGACCACGCTGACGCGCCGCGCATTGGGTGCCCACACCGCGAAGGCGGTGCCGCCCACGCCGTCCTTGACGGACAAATGCGCGCCCAGGCGCGCGTAATTGCGCAGATGCGTGCCTTCGGCCAGTAGGTACACGTCCAGTTCGCCCAGCACCGGACCGAAGCGGTAGGCATCTTCGAAGTCGAAATGACCCGATGCTGTTTCCGCGCGCACGCGATAGTGAACGGGCTGTGGCAGCTTCGCTTGCCAGAGACCTTGCGGATGGATGCGTTCGCATTCCGCCAGCACCCGGCCATCCGCATCGATCAGGCGCAATGCCTGTGCATCGGGTAGGAACACGCGCACCACGACGGTTCCATCGGGTTGTGGATGCGGACCCAAGAGCGAAAACGGATCGCCGCAATCGCCCGCGACGATCGCCTCGATCTGCGCCGGCGTGGGCTCGCCGAAATTTTTCTGCAACAACGTCATCCGGATCCTTGCCGTGTCGGATTGTCAGTGGCCTGCGTGCGCATCCAGTATCCCTTTCACTCCGCGGAGCGGAATGGTCAGCCAGTCGGGCCGGTTGTCGAGTTCGTATTCGATTTCGTAGCAGGCCTTTTCCAGTATGAAGAGATCGAGCCAGCGCTGCGCCGCCGCGGATGCGGGATAGCTTTCGGCGCCGGAGATGACTTCCCGATAGGTTTGGAGATACGCCTGCTTGGCCGTGTCGCGCCAGCGCAAGGCAAAGCCGGTGACGGCCTCTGGAGTCGGCGCCGAACTTTGCGGCAGTTTCATCAATGCGGCGGAACACGCGTAATCGAACGAGCGCAACATGCCGGCGACATCGCGCAGCGGTGAACTCTTCGCGAGGCGCTGCGCGAGCGTCTTGCTCGGCTCGCCTTCGAAATCCACGATCATCCAGTCGTCCTTGCACAGCAGGATCTGGCCCAGATGGTAGTCGCCATGGATGCGGGTCTTGCTTGCATCGAAAGGAGCCGCGCCCAAGCGTTCAATCAGGTCCAGGCATTCCTGCCGGCGCGCGATCAGCGCATCGGCTTCGATGCGCGCCGCTTCGTTCAGTCGCGATGTTGCGTGTTCGAGCGCGGCAAATGCGCTGACTGCCTGTGCGCGCGCGGCTTCGCGCCAGGCGGCTTCGTCTTGTGCTTCGATGGGCTCGGGTTCGAATGCGGCATCGCCGGTGTGCAGCGCGAGGGCGCGGTGCAATTCCGCGGTGCGCCGGCCCAGCGTGGCCAGCAGATCGATGTAGAAATCGTGCAGCGTGATTTCACCGGCGTCCGAAGATGAGGCCAGCGCGATGTCCTCGAGGCGCCGCTCCAGATGCTCGACCGTTTGGGTCCAGCCGTCTCCCTGGTTGGCGACGAACTTCTGCGCGACCATCAGGATGGTGCTGATGCCGTCGCTGCCGATGCGCTCCAGCGTTCCGAGCAGCGGCGGTGTGCTGGCGAAGCCGGCTTCGGTCAGGAAACGGCTCATCTCCACTTCGGGATGCGCGCCCGCCGTCAATCTGCGATAAACCTTCAGCATCACCGAATCGTCGATGCGGATCGAGGTGTTGCTTTGCTCCACGCCCAGCCGCCGGATCTGCGAATCCGGCGCGAGCTGGACGCTTTCCAGCCACTTCGTTGAAGTGAAGAGCAGCCGTCCGTCTTCGGCGGTGAAGAGTTCGCGGTTGCTGCGCAGGCCGTCGATCAACGCGCGCGTGCATGCTTCCACCGCGCTCGCATCCACCAGCGTCCACAAATCCTGCCGGCGGCGCACGCGGGCCAACGCGTAAGGCAGCAAAGCCCAGCCGGCGCTTTCGGATTCTTCCTTCGCCAAGGCCAGCGGCAGGAAATAGCGCTGGATCGCGCCGCTCGCCAGCGTCACCTCGACTTCGGCCAGCACCAAGTCGCGGTTGAACGGCGCCGCCGCGCACAGGCGCGCGTTGGCGATCCGGTCGTCCTTGGCCGCGAACCAGCGCTGCTTCGGCAGGAACGACGGCAGAACTTCCTGCTCCAGCAGCGTGCGCGCCGGCGGTTGCACGATATCCAGCAGACCGTCGCGCGCCACCAGCGTCACGAAGTCCGGCGTGATTTCCGGTGTCTGCTCGTGCCAGGTCGGCACCGCGGCTTCGCTCGCCAGCAGGAACCAATAGAAACCGTAGGCCGGCAAGGTCAGCAGATAGTAGAGATCGCCGATCGGCGGAAACGCGTTGCGCCCGGTGAGTTCGATCGGCACGCGGCCCTTGAAGCGCGCGAGGTCCAGCTCCACCGCCTGCGCGGCGCGCGAAAGATTGAACACGCAGAGGATCGCCTCGCCTTCGAACTCGCGTATGTAGGCGAGCACTTTGCGGTTGCCCGGATACAGGAAACTGATGGTTCCGCGGCCGAAGGCGCGTTGCGCCTGTCGTACCGCAATGATTCGCCGGCTCCAGTTCAACAGGCTCCCCTGCGACCGCGCCTGCGCCTCGACGTTCAGCGCGCCGTAACCATAGATCGGATCCATCAGCGGCGGCAGATAGAGCTGCGGCGGATCGGCCTTGGAAAATCCGCCGTTGCGGTCCGGCGACCACTGCATCGGCGTGCGCACGCCATCGCGGTCGCCGAGGAACACGTTGTCGCCCATGCCGATCTCGTCGCCGTAATACACCACCGGCGTGCCCGGTAGCGAGAACAGCAGTCCGTTCATCAGTTCGATCTTGCGGCGGTCGTTGCCCATCAGCGGCGCGAGGCGCCGCCGAATACCGAGGTTGATGCGCATGCGGCGATCCTGCGCATAGAAGTTCCACAGGTAATCGCGCTCGTGCTGGGTGACCATTTCCAGCGTCAGCTCGTCGTGGTTGCGCAGGAAGATCGCCCACTGGCAATTCGCCGGGACGTCCGGCGTCTGCCGCATGATGTCGGTGATGGGATGACGGTCCTCGCGCGCGATCGCCATGTAGATGCGCGGCATCAGCGGAAAATGGAATGCCATGTGGCATTCGTCGCCGTTGCCGAAGTAAGGCAGCACGTCCTCCGGCCACTGGTTGGCTTCGGCCAGCAGCATGCGGTCGGGAAAACGCGCATCCACTTCCGCGCGGATCTTTTTCAGCACTTCGTGCGTTTCGGGCAGGTTCTCGTTGTTGGTGCCTTCGCGCTCGACCAGGTACGGCACGGCGTCCAGGCGCATGCCATCCACGCCCATCTCCAGCCAGTAGCGCATCACGCGAGTCACTTCGTCGAGTACGCGCGGATTGTCGAAATTCAGATCGGGCTGGTGCGAATAGAAGCGGTGCCAGTAATACGCCTGCGCTTCCTCGTCCCAGGTCCAGTTCGAACGTTCGGTATCGAGAAAGATGATGCGAGTGCCGGCATAGCGCTGGTCGGTGTCGCTCCAGACATAGAAATCGCGGTATGCCGAACCCGGCTTGGCGCGGCGCGCGCGCTGGAACCACGGATGCTGATCGGACGTGTGATTGATCACCAGCTCCGTGATGACGCGCAGATTGCGCTGATGGCACTCGCGCACGAACTGGCGGAAATCGCGCAGCGTGCCGTAATACGGATTGACGTCGCGGTAGTCGGCGATGTCGTAGCCATCGTCGCGCAGCGGAGAAGGATAAAACGGCAGCAGCCACACCGCGGTGACGCCCAGCTCCTGCAGGTAATCGAGCTTGGCGGTGAGTCCGGCGAAATCGCCGATGCCGTCGTTGTTGCAGTCGAAGAACGCCTTGACGTGCAACTGGTAGATGACCGCATCCTTGTACCAGAGCGGATCGTCGCGGTTCAGGGCACTGTCGGTTTGGCTTTGCGCGCGCGCGTCCATGCGGTTAGCTCAGGTGCCTGCAGGTCGCGCGTTCATTGCACGCGCCCCGGCGCGGTGATGCGCCAGATCCGGTACGGCGTCACCTGCGGATCCAGACGCAGCTGCTGCCATTTAGTGCTCCAGACGAACCGGTGGCCTTCCACGAGGTCTTCGACTTGCACGCTGGCCTGATCGGACAATCCGAGCGTGTACAGCGGCAGTTCGATGTTGGCCTGGTGCGCGCGCTGTGGATCGAGATTCACCGCTATCCAGATCACGTTGCTCGCATCCGCGGTCATCTTGCCGTAGAACAGGACGTTGTCGTCGTGCGCGGGATGGAAACGCAGGTTGGTCAACTGCTGCAGCGCGGGATTCTCTCGGCGGATGCAGTTGAGACGCGCGATGTCGTCCTTGATGTTGCCGGGCGCGTCGAAGTCGCGCGCCTTGATCTGGTATTTCTCCGAATCCAGATATTCCTCGCGGCCGGGAATCGGCGCCGCTTCGCACAACTCGAAGCCGCTGTAGACGCCCCACAAGCTGGATAATGTGGCCGCCAGCGCCGCGCGCATGCGGAACGCCGGCCGCCCGCCGGTCTGCAGGACCGGCGGATTGATGTCCGGCGTGTTGACGAAGAAATTCGGCCGCATGTACTCCTTGGGTATGTCGTCGGTCAGCTCGGTCAGGTATTCGATCAATTCGGCCTTGGTGTTGCGCCAGGTGAAATAGGTGTACGACTGGGTGAAGCCGGCCTTGGCCAGCTTCTTCATCATCTTCGGCCGCGTGAAAGCCTCGGATAAGAAGATCACGCCCGGATCGCGGTCCTGCACTTCGCCGATCAGCCATTCCCAGAATGGCACGGGCTTGGTGTGCGGATTGTCTACACGGAAGATGCGCACGCCCTGTTCCATCCAGAACAACACCACGTCGCGCAGCGCGAACCACAGAGAGGGCAGGGCGCCGCGGTAGAAATGCACGTTTACGATGTCCTGGTATTTCTTGGGCGGATTTTCCGCGTACTTGATGCTGCCGTCCGGCCGCCAGTCGAACCATTCCGGGTGTTCGCGAATCCACGGGTGATCGCGCGAGCACTGCACGGCGAAGTCCAGCGCGACTTCGATTCCGTATCCGCGCGCGGCGGAAACCAGCCGCCGGAAATCCTCCAGCGTGCCCAGTTCCGGATGGATCGCCGTATGCCCGCCTTGGGGTGAACCGATCGCCCAGGGACTGCCCGGATCACCCGGTGCCGCCTGCAGGGCGTTGTTCCTGCCCTTGCGATGGGAGAAACCGATCGGATGGATCGGCGGCAGGTACAGCACGTCGAAACCCAGTTGCTGCACGTAAGGCAAGCGGGCGATCACATCATTGAAGGTGCCGTGCCGGCGCTCGTCGTTGCTGGCGGAACGCGGAAACATCTCGTACCACGCACCGAAACGCGCCTGCTCGCGATCCACCACCACTTCGAGTTCCTGCCGATAACGGGTGACGTTGGTGCGCGGACCGCAGCGTCGCATCAGGCTCAGCAGTTCTTCCGACAGCAGCGCGGTTTCCAGCGCAGCGGTTTCCGTGGCGGCTTCCAGCCGCCGCAACCAGTCGTCCAGCACTTCGGGAGTGCGAGCCGCGGCTTCGCGCACCAGTTCCCGGCCTTCGCGCAGCTCGAGCGCGATCTCCTGTCCGGCTTTGCGCTTCTTCAGCAGATCCTCGCGCCAGGTCGCGAACAGATCGCGCCAGGCTTCGATGGTGTAGCGGTAACGGGTGTTGCGCTCCAGCCGGAACTCGCCGCGCCAGCGGTCGTTGTCCATCAGGCGCATCGGTTCTTCGCGGCTGCCGCGTCCGCGCACGTCGCGGTAACGCACGCAGGCCGCGAGCACCTCATGGCCGTCGCAGAAGATGTCCGCCCACACCTCGAATACATCCCCGACCACGCGCTTCACCGAGTGGCGTCCGCCGTCGATTTCCGGCCAAAGATTTTCGATGGTGACGCGCTCGGCCGAGAGCCTGCGCAAACGCGCGGTCTCGAGGAGCCGTGAATCGTCGGTACTCTTCGGGCTTGCCGTGGACTTCCGTTGTGTGCGGTTCATCGCGAGTTATAGCCGGTACCAGCGATCTCACTATAAGCAAAAGCCACCGTTCGTTAGTGAATGGAACAATTTCACGATCCCGGCTGTAGACCGCGAACGTGTATCACGGCGAAGTCGGCCGATGCCGCTCAAGACACCGGCTCGGCGCCCCGCGTTCGCCATCACACCGACCATTTTCTCTTTCTGCGCTGGTGTGAGCCGCATCGGCGCGCCGCCTTCAGGCGTATCCCGCTTTTCACCCGCCTTTCACCGCGAGTTCGCGATTGGCTGCTATGAAGAAGACTGGTCGCGGGACTTCTCGATGGCAATGGATCCTGGCTGGAGACGCGAAGGCGACAGGCGCATCACCCTGTCGGGTTCCTGGAGCCTGCTGGTGGACAAGCAGCGCCGCCGCCGGCTGCTGCGCGACTTCTCGCGGCTGGAAGCCACGCACAGTTACCGCTGGGATCTGCGCCAGGTCGATACGCTGGACAGCACCGGCGCTCTGGTGCTGTGGCAGGCGTGGAATGGCCGCTTGCCGGAGCATCTGGACTGTCGCGAGGACCAGCGCCACCTGTTCGAGCGGATCGCGGAAGCTCCGCGTTTGCGCGTCGGCGTCGGCGAACCGGCGAACTGGCTGGTGCGCCTAGGTGCGGGGGTGATGTCGGTACTGCAAATCGCGGCCGGCATTTTCCTGCTCCTGGGGCAAGTCATCGTGGATGCCGCCTACTGCGTCAGCCATCCTCGCGTGACGCCTTGGAAGGAGATTTCCGCGAACGTGTATCGCATCGGCGTTACGTCCATGCCGCTGCTCGGCAGCATCGGATTGCTGATCGGCGTGGTGATGACCATCCAGGTGGGCTTGGTGCTGCAGACGTTCGGCGCATCGCAGATGGTGATCGGCATGATGAGCACGGCGGTGCCGCGCGAGCTTGGACCTGTCGTTGTCGGATTGCTGATGGCTGCGCGCACGGGATCGGCCATCACGGCGAGCATCGGCGCCATGCACATTACCGAGGAATACGATGCGCTGCGCGCGTTCGGTTCCTCGCCGAGCCTGCGGCTGGCCTTGCCGCGATTGATCGGCGCCGGCGTCAGCATGGCGCTGCTGGTGATCTGGACCGACGTCGCCACGATGATCGGCAGCGCCGTCAGCGCGCCGACGGTGGGAATCGACTATCGCCTCTTTTTGCGGCAGGCCATTCAACAGGTGCAGATCGTCAACTTCTGGATCGGCCTCGGCAAGGGTCTGCTGTTCGGCATCGTGATCGCGCTGGTCGGCTGTTATTTCGGCATGACTTCCTCACCCGATACCGAGGGCATGAGCCGCAACACCACGCTCTCAGTCGTCACCAGTCTGACCTTGATCCTGTTGATCGACGCCTCGCTGGGTGCGGCGCTGACCAACGTCGGTCTGTTCTGAGGGAGGGCCATGCAAACGCAACCCGACGAACCGGTGATCAGCATCAAAGGCCTGCACAAGCGCTTCGGCGGTCAGCGCGTGCACAACGGCATAGACCTGGAAGTCAGGCGTGGCGAATTCGTATCGGTAATCGGCACTTCGGGTTCGGGCAAATCCACGCTGCTGCACCAGGTGATCGGTTTAGTGAAACCCGATGCGGGTTCGATCCGCGTGCTCGGTAACACGCTGCACCAGCTCGATGGCGAAGCCGCGCGGCTGTTGCGCCGCCGCTGGGGCGTGTTGTTCCAGCGCGGCGCGCTGTTCAGCGCCTTCAACGTGTTCGACAACATCGCGTTTCCGATGCGCGAACTGCGCAAGGAAGGCTGGACCATCGCCGAAGCGATGGTGCGCGACAGCGTGGCGCTGAAACTGCACATGGTGGGGCTCGATCCGGACGACGCGTGGAAGCGCCCCGCACAACTTTCCGGCGGCATGTCCAAGCGTGCAGCACTGGCGCGTGCGCTGATGCTGGAAGCCGAACTGCTGTTCCTGGACGAACCCACCACGGGTCTCGATCCCGCTTCTTCGTCGGAATTCGACGCGCTGCTCGGCTCGTTGCACAAGGAGCTGGGTCTCACGGTGATGATGGTGACGCACGACCTCTACAGCATGGCCGCGCTGAGCGATCGCATCGCCGTGCTCGACGAAGGCCGGCTGATTGCGGTTGGCACGCTCGAGGAGGTGGCCGGTTTCGACCATCCCTTTATCCAGGACTTCTTCCGTTCACGCCGCGGCGAAAGGCAATTGCGCAGACTCTCCCGCTACGAGACCCGTTGACATGGAAAATCGCGCGCACGCCATCATCGCCGTTTGTTTCCTGGTCGTCTTCACCGTGGCCGGCGTGCTGATTTTCTTCTGGCTTTCTTCCGGTCCGGGCGAGCCGCTGGCTTACCGCATCGTCACGTCCGAATCGGTGGATGGTCTGGCACCGCAGACCAAGGTGCAATTCAAAGGCCTGGAAGTCGGCCACGTCAGCGACATCCGCTTCGATCCGCACGACCGCTCCCGCGTGATCGTGGACTTGCACGTCCAGCGCAACACCTACATCACTCACGCGACGTACGCGGTGGTGAGCATGCAGGGACTGACCGGCGGCAAGACGCTGGAACTGAAGCTGGGTGCCGGCAGCGATGCGCCGCTGCAAACGAGCGACGAACATCCGGCGCTGATCCCGTTGCGCAAGGATCTGCTTTCACAACTGGAGGCTTCAGCGCAACAGGACATGCAGGATCTGCACGTGATACTCGCCAGCACCAAACAGCTTCTCGACGCGCAGAATCGGGAACACATCGCCGCTTCCATCCGGCAACTGGATGCCGCGACCGCGAAGCTGGATGCGATCGAAGCGCAACTGTTGCCCGTCACCCGACGGATGCCGGCACTGCTGAAGAGCGCGCAGCAGAGCCTCGATCAAAGCCATGCCCTGTTGGCCAATGCAAACCGCCTCGCGCAGGATGCGCGCGAACCGGTGCGCAAGGCGGGGCAGGTAGAAGACACGATCGGGCACCTGGGCCGCAAACTGGACAGACAGACTGCGCCCGACATCGAATCGCTCAGCACCAGCCTCACGCGCACGTCGCGCCTGCTGGAGCAACTGATCCGCGAATTGCAGGCGAAGCCGCAGAGCTTGATCTTCGGTCCGCCGCAACCGCCGCCCGGCCCCGGCGAGCCGGGCTTTCGTGATGACGGCAAGAAGGATTCCGGCCATGAATAGATCGTGGTTCGCGCTCGGCGCCTGTCTGCTCGTCGTCACCGGTTGCGTGCATTCCACCAAAGCCCGGTTCGTCCAGCACTACACATTGGATGCACCTGCGCCGCGCGAGGCGCAGGTGCCTGCGGACGCTCGAATCCTGCAAATCGCGCGCATTGGTGTACCCGAATGGCTCGAAGGCACGGCGATGTACTACCGGCTGGACTACCGGGTCGGCGGGAGAATGGCGACGTATGCGGATTCGGACTGGATCGCTCCTCTTGCCACGTTGCTGGAACCGCTGCTCGAAAAGGCCCTCGTCGCAGGCGGCGGCTGGCGCGCGGTGATCGGACCGGGCAGCCTCGCAGGCGCCGATGTCAGTCTGCAAATTCGACTGGATGATTTCGCCCAGGTCTTTTCACAACCGCAGCAAAGCAGCGGCGTGCTGGATGCGACGGCGACCCTGATTTCGAATCACGACGAACGTGTGATCGCGCAACGTCATTTCCATGTGGAAGTGTCCGCGCCCACGCCAGATGCGCAAGGCGGAGTCAGGGCGATGAATGAAGCGAGCGCGCAATTCGCCGGCCAATTGCAACGCTGGTCGCAGCGGGCGCGTGACGAAAACGGGACGAAGGGATCATCTGATCCAGGAGAATGAGCCGCCACACTGCCCGGTGTGCGCCCGGTGCAGCCCGGAATCAAAATCTTTGCGGCGCAACCGAGCAGGGGTCGAATTCCAGTTTCAGCAAGATCTCGGAGGGATTCTTTCCGCAGATCAGGTTTGCAGCAAGCCGCCCGACAGCCGGAGCGGTCTGGATTCCATAACCGCCCAATGCGGCAACCCAGAAAAAGCCAGGTGCGACAGGGTCGTGGCCGATCACGGGGCTGCGATCGTTCACAAAACTCCGCAAACCCGCCCACTTGCGCCGCACGTTTTTGATTTCCAGCGTGGTTGCGGCTTCGATTCGATCGACCGCAATCGCGACATCAATGTCCTCCGGCATGGCGTCGCAAGGTTGCGATGGAGTTTCCTCGGCGGGCGAAAGCAAGATCTTGCCGGCGTCGGGCTTGAAGTAGAACTGTTCGTCTATGTCGATCGTCAACGGCCAGGCAGCGATCTCGAATTCGGGTGGCGCATCCACCAGCGCCGCAGTACGCCGCAACGGCCGAATGCCGACCGGCACCGCGCCGGCCATCGTGGCGATCCGGTCTGCCCAAGCGCCCGCTGCGTTGACGATGATCCGGGCGCTGAAATCGCCGGCGGATGTATGAACTCGCCAAAATCCACCTTGGTGTTCCAGAGCGAGCACTTCGGCATTGGTGAGCAGCCGGCCACCCTGCGCGCGCAGTTGGCGGAGATAGCCTTGCATCAGCGCGTGAACATCGATGTCCGATGCTGCCGGCTCGTGAAGCGCTGCACAAATATGGTTCTCGCGCAATAACGGAGAAAAGATCCGCGCTTCGCGCGCCGACAAACGCATCGTGGCTTCGGCGATTTCGGGAATGGCGGCGAACGCGTTCAATCGCTCCAGTTGATCGGCGCGCGCGACATACAGCGAGCCGCGTCTCCCGATCAGCGGCACGTCACTGAAACCTTCGGGTGGATCGAAAAAGAATGGCCGGCTGGCTCGCGACAGGGCGCGGATCGCGGCATTGCCGTAGATTTCTGAGAAGATCGCCGCGGAGCGCCCGGTGGCGTGGTAGCCGGGCTGGCTCTCGCGCTCGAGAATCGATACGCGCAGTTCGGACGACAACTGCGCCGCCACCGACGCGCCGGCGATGCCGCCGCCTATCACGATTGCATCATAGTGGGCTTCGTTCATGCCGACTGCATCCGGACGGCACATGGAGGCACGGCGCGCATCGCTTTCCAGTACAGCACCACCGCAACCAGCCATGCAGGCGCGACCACGGCGGTCAGCGACAAGCCGACGGCCTTGGGATCATCGAAAACATAGTCGGTCAGCAACGCAGGCAATGTCGCGCCGGCGCCCAGGCCGAACAGGATGTTGCCGAATGAATTGAGCGCGACGCTGATGCCGCGCATTTCAGTGGTGACGATGTCCTGCACCGCGACGATGGCAGCTACGCCGTTCGCGGTGGACAATAGCGTCCAGACGCCGAAGCAGAACAGGATGGTATCCGGGCTGTTTGCGAAACCGATGACCGTTCCCGTTGCAGCGAACAACGCTGCAATAGTGGTGAATACCAACCGGCCCCGGATGCCGTTGCGGATCACTGCGCGATCCGACAGTACGCCACCTCCGGCAACACCGAGCACCGCGGCGACGATGGAAATGGCGCCGATCTGCACGCCGATGTGGCCGGGATCCATGCCGAAGCGGCGCGACAACAAGGCGGGCGTCCAGCTCAGCAACCCGAAATCGCCGATGGACATCAGCGCCATGGCAAGGTAGAGGGGCAACAACACGTCGCGCCGCTGCGCGAAAGCGGCGATGACCTGGCGCAGCGGCCAGGACTGCGCCGATTCGCCCGAAGACCGACCCGGGCGCGGCGGTTCCCGCACCGCGAGGATCACTGCCGCCATCGCGATGCCGGAGAAACCGAGGACAACCAGCGTCACGCGCCACGGCGCCATTGCCCCCAGCAGGGGCAGTGCCGCGAATGCACCGTTGTCGGCGGCCTGCAATAAACCGCCGCCGATGCTCAAGGCCGCGCCGCCGCCGATCACCATTCCCATCAGGAAAAAGCCGATCGCGATGCCGCGCCGTTCCGGCGGAAAATAATCGGTGAGCATGGAAATCACGGCGGGTGCGAGCGCAGCCTCGCCGATGCCGACGAACACGCGCGAGGCAAACAAGGCGCCGAACGATTGCGAAATGCCGCAGGCTGTCGTCGCGAGGGTCCACAGCAGCAGGCCGATCAGGATGGTTCGTCGCCGCGGCCAGATGTCCGCCACACGGCCGAGCGGCAGGCCGGCGAAGGAATAAATCAGCGCAAAAGCCAAGCCTTGCACCAGGCTGATCTGGGTATCGCTGATGTGCAGGGTGGCGCGGATCGGATCGACCAGAAGGCTCAGGATCTGCCGGTCGGTGTATGAAAGGACTGCCGTCAACGCGAATACACCGGCCGCGAACCAGGCACGCAGGGGGCTGGGCCAGACGCGCCCATGTGCAGGACCGACTGGACTCACGCGCATCCACCGTCAGAAGACGCCGGTTCGTCTCCGATCAGCCGCGCGGACGATCCGGCTGGACGCAACACCTTTTCGCAACGAGGGGTCGGCATCTTGGGTTCGCGAGACCGAATTGCCGACAGTAGAGCAAAAATTTTCCAATTTTGAAAGTATTTTATTCCGGCGTGCAGGACAACGGATGCTATCTGCGATGCCGGCGTGCGCGCTGCGCACGGCGCACGATCGGTTTGCCGGGTGCGCTCACCGGCCTGTCCGTGCGCGGTTCGTCTGCACCACTGGCCTCGAGCAACTGCGACTGCGTCGCCGAGCAGATCGACAGCACGCGGCAGCGCGCGGAGCCCACCGCGATGTAGGCGTGCCCCATGCCACTGTCGAAATAGATCGAGTCGCCGGTTTCCAGCCGCATCGGCGCGTACAGATCGGTATGCAGTTCTGCCGTACCTTCCAGCACGTAGGCGTATTCCTCGCCCGGATGGCGGATCAGCTCGCCGAATTCATGCAGCGATCGTGCGTGCAGTTCGGCGATGATGGGAATGAACCGCTTGTTGAGCAGATCGGCCGCGGGGTAGAGGTGCGCGTAGTTTTCCGTTTCGATCGCCAAACCCTGACCCGCGCGAGTGATGCTGCGACGGCCGTTCACCGTGGTGCTGGAGATGGTGGTATCCGGCTCGAACAATTGCGCGATGTCGATTTCCAGCCCGGCACTCAGACGCGCGAGCTTGTCGTAGGTCAACGACATCTTGCCGTTCTCGATCTTCGAAAGCGTCGAAACAGGCAGGCCGGTGCGCCTGCTCACTTCGGCGAGCGTCCAGTCTCTTCGTTTGCGCAACGCCCGCAGCGCCAAACCCGGCTGCGCGGCCGAACCCTTGTGCTTTGTCACCGTCGTCATTCCGTGCTGCGACATGCCAGTTTTAGCACAGCCGCGTCCGTCGCCGAACGCACGGGGCCGATGATCACATTTCGCAGCCTGTGTTGCAAAATCAGAAAAAATTGACAAACACGAAAATCTGGTCGATATTGCCGCCCGGCTGGCACGTCAGCGAGACGTGGAGAAGGCACATGCGCAAATACGTGGGTGCACTCGGCACATTGTTCGTCGCCATCACGGCTGCGTTGGCCAACGGAGCTGCTGCTGCAGCCCTGTCCCAGACCGACGGCGCGGCGCAGCAAGCTTCGCGGGATCAAGCCGGGGCGCCGGATCAGGCTGCGTCACAAACCGATCAAGTGGCCGATCAGCAGAGCCGCCCGCAGGTGACAACGCTAGGCACCATCGTCGTCACCGCCAGCCGGCGCGCCGAAACCCAGCAGAACGTCGCCATGCCGGTGTCGGTGCTGACCTACTACGACATCCAGCGCCAGAACCTGCAGGACTTCTCCGACTACGCAGCCACAGTGCCTGGGCTCAGTGCGGTTTCATCCGGCCCCGGTATTACGGAGCTTGCCATCCGTGGTATCGCTTCGGGGTCAGGACAGCCCAGTGCATCGGTCGGCATCTATGTCGACGACACTCCGTACGGCTCCAGCAGCGTGTTCGCGGCGGGAGCGGCGACCACGCCAGACCTCGATCCCGCGGATCTGGAACGCATCGAAATACTGCGCGGTCCGCAGGGCACGCTGTATGGCGCCGGCGCGCTGGGGGGTGTGTTCCGCTTCATCACCATTCCGCCCGACACGGAAAGTTATTCGGGGCGCGTGCAAGTCGGCGGTACCAGCGTGGACGGCGGTGGCAGCGGCTTCAACGTGCACGGCATGGTCAACCTTCCGCTGGTCAAGGACAAACTCGCGATCCGCGCCAACGTCTACGACCGCACCGATCCCGGTTTCATCGACGATGCCGGCCTCGGCAAGACCGACATCAATGAGAGCCGCGTCAAGGGCGGACGCGTGTCATTGTTGTGGACGCCCACCGAAAAAACTTCTCTGCGGCTCACTGCGCTGGCACAAAATCTCGACAGCCAGGGAAATCCGAGCGAAGCCCTGGATCCGGATACGCTGCTGCCGGTCTACGGCGATCTGCAACAGCGCAGCGCCGCGCTCGGCGGTGACGTGTTCGACGGGCAGTACCGCCTCTACAACGCGACCTTCAAGACCGATTTCGGCTGGGCAAACCTGCTGTCGTCCAGCAGCTACAGCACGCTCGATGCCGTTACGAATGTCGATGCCACTCCGCTTCTGTTCCTCGGCACACAGGGCCCCGGCGGCCCGCCTTACGGCACCCTCGAGCAGGCCATCATCCCCCAGACCAAAGCCACGCAGGAATTCCGTCTGTCGTCCCCGACTCCGCAAACGGTGGAGTGGCTGGGTGGCGTTTTCTGGACCCGCGAGACCGGCAACAACGAGCAGAACATCTACGCAAGCGACTACTACAGCGGTACACCGCTGCCTTCGCCATTCGGCATTCCCATCGGCGGCGACCTGCAACCCAGCACCTACGAAGCTTATGCGGCTTACGGCAGCCTTACCTGGCACATTACCGATCGCTTCGACGTGGAAGCCGGCCTTCGCTACAGCCATGACAACCAGCACTACACCGAAATCGGGTATGGCCTGCTCTTCGGCGGCATACCTTCCACCGTGTTGCTCGACAAACGCTCTTCCGACAGCAGCACCACGTTTTCTTTCACGCCGCGCTTCCACATCAACGACAACGCCATGCTGTATGCGCGGGTGGCGTCCGGCTTCCTGCCCGGCGGCCCCAACGTCGTTCCGTTCAATGTTCCCAATGTGCCCGCGACTTTCAGTCCGACCAAATTGACCGACTACGAGTTGGGCGTGAAGTCAACTTCCGCGGATGACCGCCTCACGGTCGACCTGTCCGCGTACTACATCGACTGGACCAAGATTCCGTTGACCACGTTCGTGGAAAACTTCACTTTTCTCACCAGCGCCGGTCAAGCCAAGAGCAAAGGCCTGGAAGCCACCATTGCGGTCATCGCGGCGCCCGGGCTGAAACTGTCGGCCAACGCGGCCTACAACGATGCCGACCTGACCAAGGACGCGCCATTTCCGTCCAACGGAAAACGCGGCGACCGGCTGCCCTATGCGCCGCGTTTCACCATCAGCTTGAACGGCGACTACGACTTCGCTCTGGGCGGCGGCTGGAATGGATTCATCGGTGCCAGTTACCAGTACATCGATGAGCGCTCTACGGACTTCGCATTCAACTATCCGATCACAGGGATATTGCCGCCGCTGCCATCGAGTCCCACCATTCCCGCGTATCACGTCATGAACCTGCGCGCGGGGCTGACGCACGACCAGTGGGCCATCGATGCGTACGTCAAGAACGTCACCAACGAGCGCGGCATCGTGCAGGCGAGCACCTTCGCCAACTACGTGCCGGTGGCCGGTCAGGTCAATCCAATTACCGGTGAAGTCGAAGACAACGCCACGATCATCACGCCACGCACGTTCGGCATTTCAGTGAGCAGGAATTTCTGATCGAATCTTGCTGCTCCGCCATCGGATGTGTTCGCCGCCGTGCGACAGCCGACCGTGACGTTGCAGCGGCTCATCCAATGACCCGGTTTCGCGAGGAGAAGACATGTTCACCCGACTGATCACAGTGGCCGCCTCGCTTTCGTTCGTCGCTGCGGTTGCAGCGGCTGGCGGCTTCGCGCAAAACCCGGCGCAAAGTCCGGCGTCGGTCGCTGCGACGAAACCTCCCGTGCAGAACCCGCCGACCGATATGGCGGCTGCGGCCGCGGTGCCGAATCAATCTGTGACTTCCGCGCCGTCGATGACCGCAGAAAACGTGCAGAGCTACTTCGACAGCGTCACGCCTTATGCCATGCAGCGCGGTGACATCGCCGGCGGCGTGGTGGTGGTGGTCAAGGACGGGCGGATCCTGTTCGCCAAAGGCTACGGCTACGCGGATGTGGCCAAACGCAAGCCGGTTATTCCCGATCAGACACTGTTCCGCCCGGGTTCGGTTTCCAAAACCTTCACCTGGACGGCCGTGATGCAGCAGGTGGGCGCGGGCAAGATCGATCTCGATCGCGACGTCAACGCGTACCTCGATTTCAAGATTCCGGAGAAATTCGGCAAGCCGATCACCATGCGGAATCTGATGACGCACACCGCGGGTTTCGAGGAAACCATCGCAGACGAATTCGTGTCCAGTCCGAAGCAGCTTTTCCCGATCGGCGAATACGTCAAGAAACACATCCCCACGCGGATCTTTCCGCCCGGGGAAATCGTCGCATATTCGAACTACGGCGCCACGCTGGCGGGTTACATCGTGGAGCGCGTGTCGGGTGAACCGTTCGATCAATACGTCGCCAGCCACATCTTCAAGCCGCTCGGAATGGATCACTCGACGTTCGACCAACCGCTGCCGGCGTCGCTCGTGCCCGGCATGTCGGTGGGTTACCGCTCCGCGTCCGACAAGCAGACCATTCCGTTCGAATCCATCGAAGTCGGCCCGGCCGGCTCGCTGACTTCCAGCGGCATCGACATGGCGCATTTCATGATCGCGCAACTGGACAACGGCCAGTACAACGGTGCCTCGATTCTCTCGCCGGAGATGATCGCGCTGATGCACTCGCCGCAATCGAAGATGGCGCCGGGACTCAATGGATTCGATCTGGGCTTCTATCAGGAGAACCGCAACGGTTTGCGCATCATCGGCCACGCAGGCGACACCAACGCCTTCCACAGCGATCTGCATCTGTTGCTGGATCAGCACGTCGGCGTGTTCATGTCGTTCAACAGCCTCGGCAAGGAAGGCGAGGTCGAGAAGGTCCGCACCGAACTGTTCCGCGGTTTCCTGGACCGCTATTTCCCGTACACGGCGCCCGAGGAAAAAACGGTTGCCGACCCGAAACCCGATGCGGCGCGCGTGGCGGGCTGGTACATGAGCAGCCGGCGGCTGCAGAGCGCGCTGCGGCTGATTTACGCGTTCACGCAGACCAGCGTCACGGCTAATCCCGACGGCACAATCCAGTTCGCCGCGCTGACGGACCTGAGCGGCACCCCGAAGACCTGGCGCGAAGTGGGGCCATTGACCTACCGCGAAGTCGGCGGCCAGACGCATACCAAGTTCGTCACCGATGACAAGGGCAATATCCGCTACTGGATCTCGGATGATTTTCTTCCCGTGCTGGTCTTCCAGCCGGTGCACGGCCTGCAGAGCTTCGGCCTGGTGAGGCCGATGGGCATCGCGTTTGTTGTAACCCTGGTGCTCACCCTGATCATCTGGTTCGGCGGCTGGATCGCGCGCAGGCATTACCGCACCAGGCTGACGATGACGAGCAACCAATACTGGTGGCGGCTCGCCTCGCGCATCGGCGCGTTGCTGCTGTTGCTGATGCTGGCCTGCTGGTTCTGGATGTTCAGCTACGTCTTCGCCACCGCCAACGGCAAGCTCGATGGTTTCCTCGCCGGGCTCTACATCCTGGGCGTGCTCGCCGCGGTCGGCGCGGTCGCCATGGTGATCGAGGCGCTGATGCGCATCGTGCGCGGCCCGGGCGGTTGGCTGGTGCGGCTCGGCGAGATTGTGCTGGGCCTCTCCGCGCTGTACGGATTGTGGGCGATTTTCTTCTATGGGCTCGCCAGTTTCAGTTTCACCTACTGAGATGATGCAGCGTTGTCTGAAGGCGTTCTGCAAAATGCTGGCGGGATTGCTCTACGCGATCCCGCTGGTCGCGTACGCGGCCCCGCCGGCGGATCTCGACGCGTATGCAAACCGCGCGATGCAAACCTTCGGCGCGCCGGGCATGGCGGTGGCGATCGTCGAAGGAGACAAGATCGACACGCGTGCTTACGGCATCCGCAAACTCGGTTCGCCGGAACGCGTAGATGTGCACACCACGTTTCCGATCGGTTCCAACACCAAGGCTTTCACCGCCGCGGCGCTGGCGATCCTGGTCGATGACGGGAAACTGCGTTGGGACGACCGCGTCGGCGACCGTCTGCCCGGCTTCCGGATGTACGACGCCTACGCCTCGCACGAAATGACGGTCACCGATCTGCTGGTCCATCGCAGCGGACTGGGATTGGGTGAAGGTGATCTGATGTTCGTTCCGGATACGAATCGCACCCGCGCCGAATTCGTGGATTCCATCCGCTACCTGAAACCGGCGACCAGCTTCCGCAGCGGATTCGCCTACGACAACGTTCTCTACGCGGTGGCGGGGCAGTTGTTGCAAGCCGTATCGGGGCAATCCTGGGAAGCGTTCGTCAAGCAGCGTATTTTCGAACCGCTGGGCATGCACGATGCCGCGGTGGACTACGACAGCCAAGGCGCAAATCGGGTCGCGGCACACGCGCGCACTTCGCAGTCCATCCGCGGCACAGGGCCGCTGTCCGTCTTGACGTCCAGTCACTTGAGCGGTCCGGTGGCGCCCGCCGGCTCCATCTATGCGAGCGCCGACGACATGGCCCGCTGGCTGCGCGCGCAACTGGCGCACGGCGATCTCGGCGGCGGCAAGAGGTTGTTCAGCGCCGCGCAATCGAAAATGCTCTGGACACCGGTGACGATCGTGCCGATCACGCCCGCGCCGGCTCCGATCGCGGCGATCACGCCCGATTTCAGCGAATACGCGCTGGGTTTCTTCATCGAGGACTATCGCGGCCACAAGATCGTCACACACTCGGGCGCCGTGCTGGGCGGGTTGTCCGCGGTCGCGATCATTCCGGAAAAAAATGTCGCGTTCGCGGTAATGATCAATTCGGAGGATTCCGGCGCACGCTGGGCGGTGTTCTATCACCTGCTCGATTATTATCTCGATCTGCCGCCTACCGACTGGATCGCGGGTTACAAGCGGGCGCTCGATGAAATCCATACGCAGGCATCGAAGGCGCTGCAAGCGCAACAATCGCAGACGCATCCCGAGCGTGGCCCATCACTGCCGTTGAAAGCCTACGCCGGTGTTTATCGCGATCCCTGGTACGGCACGATGACGATTTCCGCTTCCGGCAATGGCGGAGCGCTGCGCATCCGCTTCGACCGTTCGCCCGGCATGGAAGGAGCACTCGAGCACAGCCAGTACGACACCTTCCGCACGCGCTGGAGCGACCGCGACATCGAGGACGCCTATCTCAGCTTCGATCTCGATCCGGACGGCAAAATCGTCGCGATCAGGATGAAACCGGTTTCGCCCACCGCGGATTTCAGTTTCGATTACCAGGATCTGCACTTCGTGCCGGTGGAGAAAACATCCGCCGGCATTCAATGAACAAGATCGCGGCAGCGGTCTGACGGACAAACATGCGCATCTTCGCGGCCGGCCTGATCACCGAAACCAATACCTTTTCGCCGTGGCCCACCGGCCGGCGCGCATTCGAGGAAAACGGATTCTCCCGCCACCACGCGGTCCATCGCACGCCGGCCGATGCGGAAACTTCGATGGTCGCGCAGTTGTGGAGCGACTTCGCCGCGCGCGACGGCCACGAATTCGTGGAAAGCATTTTCGCCGTTGCGCAGCCGGCGGGACCGACGGTGCAATCGGTGTACGAGGAATTGCGGGATCAGATCCTCGATGATCTTTCATCGCAGGGGCCCTTCGATGTCGTGCTGCTGTTTCTGCACGGTGCGATGGTTTCCACCGGATGCGACGATTGCGAAGGCGATCTGCTCGCCCGCGCGCGCGCCATCGTCGGTGCCCACGCGAGCATCGGGGCGATGCTCGATCCGCACTGCCACCTCACGCAGCGCATGGTGCAACACGCCACCGCGATCATCCTCGCCAAGGAGTATCCGCATATCGACTACGTGGAACGCGGCCGCGAGCTGTACGACCTCTGCTTGCAAAGCGCGCAGGGTCGCCGCAGGCCCGTGAGCGCGGTGTTCGACTGCCGCATGATCGGTTGGTACCCGACCACCGTCGAACCGATGCGCGGTCTCGTCGCGCGCATGCGGGAGATCGAAACGCGCGACCGCGTGCTGTCGGTGAGTTTCGCACACGGATTTCCCTGGGGAGATACGCCGGAAACCGGCTCGAAGATCCTGGCGATCGCCGACGGAGATGCCGGTCTCGCAAGCAGTATCGCAGCCGAGATCGGAAGCGAAATCTACGCCGCGCGGGAAACATTGCTGCCGCGCTTTCCGGACATCGAAACCGCGCTGGACCAGGCGATGCGGGCATCCGGCCGCGTCGTGCTGGCCGACACCGCCGACAACACCGGCGGTGGCGCACCGGGCGACAATGTGGCGTTGCTGGACGCGATGTTGAAGCGCAGGGTCACTGGCGCCGCGTTCGGTGCCATCTGGGATCCGGTGGTGGCGCAGGTCTGCGCCGATGCAGGGGTCGGGGCAAAGCTGCCGTTGCGGCTGGGCGGCAAGTGCGGCATCGCCTCGGGCGGAGCCATCGATGTGATGGCTGTGGTCAAATCGATCGAACCGCATCACGACCAGCGCGGACTCGGACCTACCCGCGTGGCCCTGGGATTGTCCATCTGGCTGGAAATCGAAGGTGTCGACGTGGTGGTCTGTTCGCAGCGCACCCAGGTGTTTTCTCCGGATGCGTTCACCGGACTGGGAATCGATCTCCATTCGAAGAAGTTGATCGCGGTGAAATCGAGCTGGCATTTCCAGGCGGGCTTTGCGCCCATCGCCGATTTGCTGGTTCCGGTGGCAACGCCAGGGGCCATCCAGATGGACTTCGCGCGAATCGATTACCGCAAGAAAACGGACAAACGTTTTTTCCCACGGGTGCGCGATCCCTTGGAAGTCTCCTAGCCGGAAGACATGCCCGGCGGTGCGAGCCGAGATGGACTTTCGATGCACGTATCGCCACGCGTGCGTGAACAGAGCGAAGCGCGCCATTCGCATTCCATTAACCCAGCCGCGACGCGCGCGGGTTAGCATCGTTCGGGTCTGTTCACAGCCGGCCAGATGGCCCTTCGGGTTGCTCCGCAGCGGCCGCCATACGGCGGCGCGCGCCTTGACCATAGATGACTATGGCGCTGCGGCGCGCACCTTGTCTGGCAGCCGCTGCGAAAGCAACGCGGCTCATTTGGCTGGTTGCGAACAGACCCTAGCCAAGGAGGAACGACATGGATATCAGCCAACGCAGCAGAGCGGCCCTGGAGAACGGCGCGGACGCATTGAGCGATGCGGCGCATCAAATGAGGCGCAAGGCACGGTACGGCGCGGCGCGGATCGCCGACAGCGCCAGCGACATTGCGGATCAGACCTGGCGTGGCATTCGTTATGCGGGCGGCGAGGTGGGCAGCTTCGTCAAGCGTCGTCCGGTGGAAACCGCGTTGCTGGGCGCGGCGGCGGGTTGCCTGATCGCCGGCCTGGTGTTCTGGTTGACGCGCCGCGAAGACTGAGGCGTCATTCGCGCGGTGCGCGCAGGCGCTGGATCAAAATCGGAATCAGCGCCAGCACCGCCAGCGCGATAATCGGAACCAGCACGCGCGGATGCAGGAACAAGTGCGGACCGAGCGGTTCGCCGTGCGCGATCGAGTGCCCGAGTCCCGCACCGATCGCGGTTTCGAATATCGCCATCACGCAACCGCCGGCGAAAGTCGCGGCCGCGAACAACCACACCGGACAGCGCAGCCACGCGAGTGCAACGGTCACTCCACCGAACGGCAGCACCGGCACCAGCCGCAGGAACAGCGTGTAACTCACCGGATGGCGCAGATAACCGCGCCGCACGCGGTCGGCCATTTTCGGCGGCGGCCGCTCGCCGCTGCCGAACGCGTGCCGCGCTGCGAAATACAGGATCAGCGAGCCGAGCACTTCGCCCAGGCCGGTGAGCACGGTAGCGCGCGCGACGCCGAAAAGCATGCCGCCGGCCAGGATCACGACCCACGAGGCCGGCATACCGGTCGCGATCACCCCCGCCACCAGTCCCGTGTAGATGCACCACGCCAACAACGGATGAGCAGCGACGGCCTGGTGCCAATGATGCTGCTGCGCCACCAATTCATGCGGCCGGAAACGATCGAACGTGCCGGTGGCCCACAAGGCCGCGCCGATCGCGATCAGCAGCAGCAGGGGCAGGGCGGCACGCAATCGACGCATGTCAATAGCGTTGGCCGCCGCGGCGCGTATATTCGGAGAGCACTTCGCGAGCTTGTTCGCGGCGCAGATCACGCGTCACGCGGATGCCGCGCCGTTCCAGTTGCGCGATCCAGTCGGAAGGCAATGGACCTTCGTCGAATTCCGTCAGTGCTTCCACGTCCTCGCCGCGCGCGCCGATCAGCAGCGCGTCGATGCCGGCCCAGATCAGCGCGCCGAAGCACTGGCAGCACGGCTGTGCGCTGGTCGCCAGCATGTAACGATCGCCGTTTTCGTTGAGCCGGAACCGCTGCAATTTCCGTTGCGCCAACCCGAGTGCGAGGATTTCCGCGTGCGCCAGCGAGCAACGCTGCGCGAGCACCTGATTGACTCCGGCCGAGATCAGCCTCCCTTCCGCATCGAAAACCGCTGCGCCGAACGGTCCGCCGCCGCCGTGCTCGACGTTACGGCGGGCGAGATCGATCGCGAAGAGCATGCGCGCGTCGTCATCGGTGGAGAAGTGGTCGGCGTGCGAGATGCCCGCCAGCCACGCGGGCAACGCGAGTTCGACCGCGGTCGGAAGTTCGCCGTGCATGGCGGCGAACCTTAGCATGAGCCGCGCAGCGAACGCGTCACGATACAATGGCTCGCCATTACCGGAGCCGGACCATGCACGCGCGCGGCGAATTCGAAGTGACGCTGGCCTCGCTTTCGCCCTACAACACGGATGCGGAATCGCAACTCGGGCGCATGTCCATCGACAAGGTCTTTCGCGGCGATCTGGAAGCCGTCAGCAAGGGCGAGATGCTGAGCGCGGGCTCGCCGCAGTCGGGCTCAGCCGGCTACGTCGCCGTCGAGCGCGTGACCGGCAAGCTGCACGGCCGCGGCGGCAGCTTCGCCCTGCAGCACAATGCGACCATGCACCGCGGCGAATTCTCGCTCCACGTAATCGTGGTGCCGGGTTCCGGCACCGGAGAGTTGCGAGGCCTGCGGGGCGCAATGCAGATCGTCATCGTGGACGGCAAGCATTCCTACGAGTTCGAATACGAGTTCGAATGATCGAGCGGCGCGGAAGCTCAATGCGCCGCTTCGATCTTCTGTATCAACTCGACGCTTTCCGGTGCCGCCAGAGCGCCGTACTGCGCGTCGATCTCCTCGAGCAGCTTGCGTGCGTCGTCGGTTCTGTTCCGATCGACCAACGATCGTGCCTGTCGCAATCGCGAGTCCAGTGTCTGCCGGTTGTGCTGACGGCAGGCAGCGAGCTTGTCGGGGTCGGGCGCTGAACGCCGTTCCAGCGAATTCACCGCGCGGCTGAAGGCGCCGCCGTCCGCAATTCCGTGCGAGGTGCGCGGCATCGGTTGCACGTTGGTATCGAATACGCACCAGGCCTGCAACGAATCGCGGCTGCGCGCATCCTGGGCAAGATGGAGCGCGTCTTCCTCTCCGGTCAGATATACCAGCCGGCTGTCTTGCTGAAAGCGCCGCATCAGATCGACAGGCGGCAGCGGGATTTCCGCAGTGCCGATCGGATCGCTGCCGGCCTCCAGCAGCGATCCGTGGAACACGTCCGGATAGGCGAGCGCCAACCGCAGCGCCACGCGAGAGCCGCCCGAGAAGCCACCGACATACACGCGTTGCGCGTCGACCGAATATCGATGCATCACGTTGTAGGCAGCCAGTATCGCCAGCGGTTCGCGACGATTGAGCACGTCCTGGTCGTTGCCCGAACGCGCGGCACTGACGAAGATGATGCTGCGATGATTGAGCGTGGAGATCCATTCTTGTGGAACGCGCGCCTCGTTCCATGGCGGCACAAACACCAGCAGCCCATAGCCGCTCGCCGGCGCATGGGGAGGCACATACAAGGCAAAACGTTCTCCGCGCAGATCGATCGATTGTTCGCTCAAGGTCTGGTGAGCTGTCCGCAGTCGTTGCTGCAGGTGCCAGGCACTCAGAGGGCTCGTCAACCGCCGCAGCCGCTCGGCATTTCCGGCAAGCGGCGTGTAAGCATCGAAGACCACGTCGCGCTGCAGGCCGGTCGGAGCGCCTGCAGCCGCTGCCAGCAGCGGCAGCATGAGGGCGTGAAACAGCGCAATCTTGTGCGCCCGGCCCGACATGCATCACCTCACGCTGCGGCGGGAACCTCGAACGTGCCGTCCACCACTTCCACGAAATTGCGCTCTTCCTTCAGGATGAAGCGTTGCTTCTGCGCGAATTCGAAATTCTCGCGGCCGTCCGCGTCTTCGCGCAAGCGGTGCTGATATGTTTCGTAGGCAGCGAGGCTGTCGAATGCGATCAGGCCCCAGCCGACGTAATTGGTGCCCTGCCACGGCAGGAAATAGCCGAGCAGGCGCCCGCCGCAACGCGGAATGATGCGGCCCCAGTTCTGCGCGTAGCGCTTGAACGCCTCGCGCTGGAACGGATCGATTTCGTAGCGGATCACGCAGACGATCTTCATGTGCAGGCTCCGTGTGTGGTCGGCAACCGCGGCCGCGAACGGCAGCGGGGCAGGTTCGGCCGGCAACCCGAGCGCAGCGGCAGCCGTCAGCGCAGCGCCTTGCGCGAGGAAGCTGCGGCGGGTGACGTGGCCATTCGATTCGATGCGGTCGTCAGGTTCCATCGCGGCAGCATCGCGCTTGCCCGCCGGACACGCTTCGCTTACGATCAAATCATGGATGTCGAACGCAGCGAGGCGCCGGTTTCGGAAATTGCGGCTGCAATCGCCGAACCCGCGCGCACGCGCATGCTCTACGCCCTGCTGGACGGCCGTGCGCGTACCAGCACCGAACTCGCGATTGTGGCAGAAGTCAGCCCGTCCACCGCGAGCGTGCACCTGGCGAAACTGCGCCAGAGACGGCTGGTGAAAATGCTCGCCCAGGGCAAACATCGGTATTTCAGCCTGCACGACGCGCAGGTCGCCGCCGCACTGGAAGGCTTGAGCGTGCTCGCCGGGACGCCGCGCGGGCGTTTCGAACCCAACACGCCGCACCGGTTGCGTGCCGCGCGCACCTGCTACGACCACATGGCAGGGGCGCTGGCGGTGGCGCTGCACGACCGGCTGTTCGCATTGCGCTGGCTGAAGCGCGAGCGCGCGAACGACACCGATTACCAATTGACCGCGATCGGGGCCGAAGCACTCGAAGCTCTGGGTGCGGACGTGGATGCGGCGCGCGGCGCGCGCCGCCGTTTCGCCTGCGCCTGCCTGGACTGGAGCGAACGCCGCCCGCATCTCGCAGGCGCGATCGGCGCGGAGTTGCTGCACGCGGTATTGAGGCGAAAGTGGCTGATGCGCGATCTGGACAGCCGCGCGTTGAGCATCACGCCGGCGGGTAAACGCGAACTGCGTGCGCGGTTCGGGATCGAAACCGTGGATTTGCCACGCTAGGCCGAGGTGGTTTCGCCACCGCAACGCGCGACCGCATCCGGGATTTCCGATGCGTGCGCCACCCCAATCACTCGCGGATGGCCGGCTTCGACTTCGTGTTCCAGTTCGTGCTCCCAGGTGACGTGATAAGGCACGTGCACGCCCCAGCCGCCCAGACCCACTACCGGCTCGATATCCGAACGCATCGAATTGCCGACCATCACGAACGCTTCCACTACGAGGCCGAACTCGTCCAGCACTTTGCGGTAACTGCGCTCGCTTTTTTCCGAGACGATTTCGATGCGGTGGAACAGATCGTCCAGACCGCTGCGCGCGACTTTGCGTTCCTGGTGGTGCAGATCGCCCTTGGTGATCAGCACTACGCGATATCGCGCGGCCACTTCTTCAACTGCTTCGCGGATGCCAGGCAACAGTTCGACCGGATGTTCCAGAATGGCTTTTCCGAGCGCGACGATGCGGTGGATGTCGCGCGCGGAGATCGCACCGTCGGTCAATTCGATCGCGGTTTCGACCATCGTCAGCGTCATGCTCTTGGCGCCGTAGCCGAACAGCGCGAGGTTGCGGCGTTCGGCGGCCAACAGGCGGGCGCGCGTTTGCGCGTCTTCGAGGTCGACATAAGCTCCGACGATGCGCTCGAACTCGGCGCCGGCGTGCTGGTAGTAGCCTTCGCTGTGCCAGAGCGTGTCGTCGCCGTCGAAACCGACCAGTTCGATCTGCGAGCCGCTCATGTTTTCGATTGCGTCGCCGACCATGTATCCCGCAGAGTCACCGCGCGGTTGAACACCGGACTTGCGCGCGAATGGTCGTGACGGTCGGCGACAAAATAGCCCAACCGCTCGAACTGGAAATGCTGTTCCGGTTGCGCATCGCGCAGGGACGGCTCAAGAAATCCGCGCACGATGCGGCGCGAGTCCGGATTGAGGTGATCTCGATAAGTCTTGCCGCCGGTGTCGTCGTCCGGATCGGGCACGTCGAACAGGCGGTCGTAGAGCCGCACCTCGGCTTCGATCGCGTGGCGCGCACTGACCCAATGGATCGTGCCCTTCACCTTGCGGTTGGCGCCTTCCATGCCCTGCCGTGAAGCCGGATCGAGCGTGCAACGCAATTCGAGAATCGCGCCGTTCGCATCCTTGATGATCTCGTCGCAACGCACGATGCCTACGCCGCGCAGGCGCACTTCGCCGTTCGGAACGAGACGATGGAAGCCTTTCACCGGCGTCTCCATGAAATCCTCGCGCTCGATCCACAGCCCGTTCGAGAACGGAACTTCGCGTGTTCCGAAGGTTTCGTCTTTCGGATGATTCGGAAACGTCAGAGTTTCAGCGTGGTCATCGGGCAGATTCGTGATCGTCAGCTTCAACTGCTCCAGCACCGCCATTCGCCGCGGCGCACGCGCATCCAGGTCCTCGCGAACGCAGTTTTCCAGTACGCCGTATTCGATCACGCTGTTCTGCTTGGACACGCCGGCGCGTTCCCAGAAGGTGCGGATCGCGCGCGGCGTGAAGCCGCGCCGGCGCACGCCCGACAAGGTCGGCATGCGCGGATCGTCCCAGCCGTCCACCAGCTTTTCGTTGACGAGCTCCAGCAGCTTGCGTTTGCTCATCACCGTGTAGTCCAGATTGCCGCGCGCGAATTCGATCTGCTGCGGTTTGCTCGGCTGCAACCAAAGGCCAGCGTCGCGCAGCGGCTGCGTCAACGACGGATCGTTGGGTAGGGCGAGCTTTTCCAGGAACCAGTCGTACAGCGGCCGGTGATCCTCGAATTCCAGCGTGCACAGGGAATGCGTGATGCCTTCCACCGCATCCGAAACGCAGTGCGCGTAGTCGTACATTGGATAGATCGGCCAGGCATCGCCGGTGTTCTGGTGCGCGACCTTGCGGATGCGGTAGATGGCCGGGTCGCGCATATTGATGTTGCCGCTCGCCATGTCGATCCTCGCGCGCAGCGTGCGCGAACCGTCGGCGAATTCGCCTGCACGCATGCGTGCGAACAGATCAAGATTTTCTTCGACGGAACGATTGCGGAACGGCGAATCGCGTCCCGGTTCGGTCAGTGTGCCGCGGTATGCGCGCACCTCATCGGCGGAAAGGTCGTCCACGTACGCGAGCCCGAGCCGGATCAACTTAATCGCGCCGAGATGGAACACTTCGAAATAGTCCGAAGCATGGCGCAACAGCTTCCACTCGTAACCCAGCCAGTGCACGTCGGCCTTGATCGCTTCGACGAACTCGATGTCCTCCTTGCCCGGATTGGTATCGTCGAAACGCAGGTTGCAGGTGCCGCCATTCTCCGCCGCGGTCCCGAAATTCAGGCAGATCGATTTTGCGTGACCGAGATGCAGATAGCCGTTGGGCTCGGGCGGAAAGCGCGTGACCACGCGCCCGCCGTGCTTGCCCGAGGCGTTGTCGGCGGCGACGATCTGGCGGATGAAGTTGTTGACCGGCGGCGTGTCTGTCATGGCGCAATGATCGGCAAATGCGTCAGTTTAACGGGTCACGCCACCATGACGCTTCTTCATCGCATGCTTTGTTGAGAAGCGCGCACACGGCGCTCTTGACCATAGATGACGACTTTGTCCGCTTTCACGCGCAGGGATAGCGCAAGAAAGCGCATAATTCACCCATGCGTATCGTTTACCGCGCCGAGAATCTGGTGGATGCGCACCTGGTCAAGGATGCGCTGGATCAGGCCGGCATCCCCGCATTCATCAACGGCGAATACCTGCTGGGCGGCGTCGGTCAGTTGCCCGCGCGCGACCTGATCGCGGTGGCTGTGCCGGAGGTGTGTGTCGAGGCCGCGGAACCCCTGGTGCGCCAGGCTGCGGCGAGGCTGCAAAGCGGGCAATCTGAACGATCCGACGAGGACTTGGCATCCGGTTTGCAGCCTGATCCTGCATGAACTTCCATGCGGTAGCGAGCACCCTGCAGGCGCCCATGCACGCGCTGGCCCGATACGTGCGCGACGTGCCGGATTTTCCCAAGCCGGGCGTCGTGTTCAAGGACATCACGCCGCTGTTGGCGGATGCCGGCGCGTTCGCGATCTGCGTCGACGCGATGGCCTCTCCCTGGCGTGCGCGCCGCATCGATGCGGTGTGCGGCATCGAGTCGCGCGGATTCATCTTCGGCGCGGCGCTGGCGCAGGCGCTGGATGCGGGTTTCGTGCCGCTGCGCAAGGCCGGCAAGCTGCCGGCGGAACATATCGGCGTGGATTACGAACTGGAATACGGCATGGCGCGGCTGGAAGTGCACGCCGATGCGCTGGAGCCCGGCGCACGCGTGCTGATCGTTGACGACGTACTGGCTACCGGCGGTACCCTGCTGGCCGCGCGCGAACTGGTCGAGCGGCTGGATGCGCAGATCCTGGGCGCGAGCGTGGTGATCGAACTGGAGTTCCTTGATGGCCGCGCGCGCTGGAAAGACAGCGCACCGTTGCACTCGCTATTGCGCTATTGATCGCCTTCAGCGCGCGGCGATCGAAAGCTCTTTCACATAAACCAGTTCGCACGCGCCGGCGCCGGTATCGTTGCGCGTCAGCGAACTGCGCCAGTGCCAGCCGTTCGGTTTGTCGGCTTCCACCAGATACCCATCCAGCGTGACCACATCGCCCTCGCGCACGCGTTTCAGTGCGCGCGCCACGAATGGATCGGCAGGAATCATGTGCATGTTGGCGCTGTGCGTTTCGATCTCGCGGCGCGGAATCGGAAACTCGCGCACCTGCCAGTGGTAGAAACGGCCGCCTTGGCTGATGTCGACCGATCGAAGGATCGCGCTGTCTGACATCCGGCCCCAGCCGAACGCGAGATCGGTCGGCGACAGATCCGATTCGGTATCGAAGTGGTAATCGTCGCGCGAGAGCACGCGCGCGGTCAGCGAGAATTTTGCCAGCGGTTGCAGCGAAGCATCATTGAAAGCGATCGCCGGTTGCGGCGAATCGAAATCACTCTGCACCGGATCATCCGGCGCGAGCACGCCATCACCGTGCGCGACCGGGCGACCGCTCCACCAGGACCAGCCCGCGTAGAGCGCGATCGCAATTGCCAGCCACGCGAACCAGTGGCGCATCGGAATCCCCTGCGTCGCGGTGGATGGTATGCGCGATGCGGTGCGCGCGAAAGCTCAGTCGAAATCCTTGACCAGCGCGCGGCGCTGTTCCACACTCAAGTGCTGTTCCGCGCGATAGGCCGGATGGGCGACGCGGATCGCCACATCGGCGCCGCGCTTGAAATCCGCGATCATCTTCTGATCCAGTTCGAAGCGCAGGAAGTGTACGGCGGAGGTCTTGTCCTCGTTGCTGCGCGGAAGGTCTTCGTCCGCGATTGCGCGCACCGGCGCGTGTCCTTCCACCTGCAGGAACACTTCGTGTTCGATGCCGCGCAGTTTCGCCAGTTCGCGCTTGCGCAGTTCCGCGTCCTCGTATTCGATCAGCATGGTCGCTTTCAGATTGCGGCCATCAGGGATCAGCGGATTGTAGGCTTCCAGCTCTTCCGCGATGCCTTCCGGCTCGAAGATCTTTTCGGCGCGCAGGATCTCCTGCACCTGATACTGGATCGTCAGCCTGTCCTCGAACAGCAGCGTGACGTGCGCGCCCACGTGCAGCTTGCGCGCCTTCTTGTGCGCGATCACGCGCGCGCGAATCGCGGCGCGCTCGCGTGCGTAGGCTTCGAGGGAGAGGAGGTCGGAAGCAGTCAGCGCGTGCATGTCAGATTCCATAAGCCTGGCGCAACAGCGTGACCGGATGCGTTTGCGCCGGCTGGTCGTTCATTCCGTGCGCCAGATGCGCGCCGGCCATCGGGCAGTCGCTGGTGAGCGTGGCGCTTTCCGATTGTCTGATCCGCGTTTCAACCGGCTTGGCGATCTTGCGCGCGAGCGGATAGGTGTCGGTGCGCACACCGTAGGTGCCGTCATGGCCGGAGCAGCGTTCGATCGTCACGATATCGGTGTCCGGAACCAATGAAAGCACGTCGCGCGTTTTCGGGCCGATGTTCTGCACGCGCTGATGGCAAGGCACGTGCCAGGCGATCTTTCCCAATGGATTTTTGAAGTCCGTCTTCAACAATCCAGCCTTGTGTCTTTCCATCAGGTATTCGAAGGGATCGAAGAACGCGCGCCTGACGCGCTGCACGTCTTCGTCGTCCGGAAACAGCAGCGGCAGTTCCTGCTTGAACATCAGCACGCAGGAGGGAATCGCGGCAGTCAGGTCGAAGCCATCGCGCACCGCTTTCGCCAGCACCGGGATGTTTTTGTTCTTGTACTTCTCGATCGATTGCAGATCGCCCAGTTCCAGTTTCGGCATGCCGCAGCAGACTTCGCGCTCGATCAATGTCATCGCGATGCCGTTGTGCTCGAACACCGCGGCGAGATCTTCCAACACAGAAGGCAGCACGCTGTCGCAATAGCAGGTGGCGAAGATCGCGACCTTGCCGCGCGTGCGGCCGGCGGCTTGCGCATCGCCTTGGCCCTTCAATTTGCGCAGGCGTTTGCGCCCGCGTGGGTGCTCGTATTCCGGCACGCGCGCATCCGGATGCACGTGCAGGGTTTTCTCCAGCAGCTTGCGCGCGGGCTTGCTGCGGTTGAGCGCGTTCACGGTTTCGGCGACCACGGGGATCGAAGCGATGCGTCCGACCGTGGTGGTGCTCGACAGCACCTTCGAGCCGAAACCCGCGCCGCGCTTCTCAAATTCCACTGCTTTCGCGCGCAACATCAGGTGCGGGAAGTCCACATTCCACGGATGCGGCGGCACGTACGGGCACTTGGTCTGGTAACAGAGGTCGCACAGATAACACTGCTCGACCACCTTGCCGTAATCGGACTTCGCGACGCCGTCGATCTCCATCGTCTCCGATTCGTCGATCAGATCGAACAGCGTCGGGAACGCGTGGCACAGGCTCACGCAGCGGCGGCAGCCGTGGCAGATCTCGAACACGCGCTCGAGTTCCTTGTCGAGCGCGTCCCGGTTCCAGAACGCGTCCTCGCGCCACGCGATCGGATGGCGCGTCGGCGCGTCGAGGCTGCCCTCGCGCGCGCCTCCGCCCGATTCCGGCGTAATGGCCACGATGGCGCCGCGACGTCTCGGCTCAAGCCATTTCGTTCAACGCCTTCGTGAACCGGTTGGCGTGCGAGCGCTCGGCCTTGGCCAACGTCTCGAACCAGTCTGCGATTTCATCGAAGCCTTCATCGCGCGCGGTCTTGGCCATGCCCGGATACATGTCCGTGTATTCGTGGGTCTCGCCGGCGATGGCGGCTTTCAGGTTGTTGCTGGTGGTGCCGATCGGCAGGCCGGTGGCCGGATCGCCGCTGGCTTCCAGATGTTCAAGATGGCCGTGCGCATGTCCGGTCTCGCCTTCGGCGGTGGAGCGGAATACCGCGGCTACGTCGTTGTAGCCCTCGACGTCGGCCTTGGAAGCGAAGTAGAGGTAACGGCGAT
>DAIOUL010000001.1:0-93179 GCA_036759545.1 Rhodanobacteraceae bacterium | reverse complement strand
ATCAACCGCACGCTGGCCGCGCGCAACGCACCGATCGCCGCACTGATCGCCGAAACCGGCGGACAGAACGCGCTGATCGCCGATTCCTCCGCGTTGCCGGAGCAACTGGTGAAAGACGTGATGGCCAGCGCGTTCGATTCCGCCGGCCAGCGTTGTTCCGCCGCGCGCGTGCTGTTCGTGCAGGAGGACATCGCCGACAAGGTGATCGAGATGTTGAAAGGCGCGATGGACGAATTGACCGTCGGCGATCCCGCGCTTTTATCGACCGACGTCGGCCCGGTGATCGACGTGCCTTCGCGCAACACGCTCAACGAACACGCCGAACGCATGAGTCGCGAGGCGAAAGTGATCAACCAGGCCAAACTCGCACCTGGCAGCGAGCACGGCACCTTCTTCGCCCCGCGCGCGTATGAAATTCCTTCGATCAAGTTACTGACGCAGGAAGTGTTCGGCCCCGCGTTGCACGTGGTGCGCTGGAAAGCCGAGGAACTCGATCAGGTGATCGATGCGATCAACGCCACCGGTTTCGGCCTGACGCTCGGCATCCACAGCCGCATCGATGAAACCATCGAGCACATCACGCGCCGCGCCCGCGTGGGCAACACCTACGTCAATCGCAACCAGATCGGTGCGGTGGTTGGCGTGCAGCCGTTCGGCGGCGAGAATCTTTCCGGCACCGGCCCCAAGGCCGGCGGTCCGCACTACCTGCTGCGCTTCGCCACGGAGCGTACCGTCACCATCAACACCACCGCGGCGGGCGGCAATGCTTCGTTGTTGACGATGGCGGAATGAGCTTGCCATCGTGCGCATCGCACGGAATTCGACAATGCCTTTGCAGAATGCCCGACACATGGCCGGCATCGGAAGCGTAACCTTTTGATTTGCCGGACTACATGTCCGCGCGCGGCTTGGCACCGGGTTTGCGTTAAACACCCCGCGCAAGGACGCGCCGCGCACAGGTTCGTGCGTCCTGATCACGGATGAAACTCCGCCTGCGGCGCTCGCGTCGTATCCCGGAGGCGGACGACCCGGAATGCTCGTTCGTTTTCAAAGGAGTCCGGAATGCGCAGGGAATCAGGGACGACGCGCTGACAGGAAGTCCCGGCTCCTTACTCTTCACCGTTGAACGCAAACGCCGGCCAGGAAGGCCGGCTTTGTTTATCCGGGTTTGGCTCAGGCCGCCCGCCAACCCTCGAACGCGGTAGCCAGCGCGGCGGTAATCAGCATCGCGCCGATGACGCGCGCAGCGACGATTCCCGCCGCCGGTTTCCGCGACAGCCAGCCGCGTGCCTCTCCCGCAGCGATGGCGACCGCGCCGTACACGGCGAATTGCGTGAGCGCGATGATGATCCACAGCACCAGCGCCTGGGACCAGAGCGGTCCGTATTCCGTGCGCAGGAATTGCGGGAACACCGCCAGCATGAACAGATACGCCTTGGGATTCATCAGGCAGGTGAAAGCGCCGCGCCGGAAAGTCACCCAGGCGGATGGCGTGGCTGCAATTCCGCTTTGCAAATCGAAACCGCCATTCGAGCGCAGCAGCGAGATTCCGATCCATGCGATGTAGAGCGCGCCGGCCAGAAGCAGCGCATTGAACACGCCCGGGATCAGTTTCAACAGCACGCTGATGCCGAGCGTGGTCATCAGGACATGGCCGATGCCGCCCGCGATCACGCCTGCGACCGCAGCCAAACCGTGCCGGCGCCCTGCAGTCAGCGAGCTGCCCATCACGAAGGCCATGTCCAGGCCGGGCAGCACGATGATGCCGAACACCAGCGCGGCGAACAGCAGCAGGCTGGTGGCGTGGCTCATGGCGTGGACTTTTCCTGCGCAGCCGGCCACCAGCGCAGGCGCGAGCGCGGTGTGGGATCCAGCACCAGTCTTTCCGGCGCGCCACGCAACAGGCCGCTGCTCGCGAGCGAATGTTCGACATCCGAAGCCAACGGCTCGAACCGTTTCAGTGCCGCGTCGTTTTCGACCACGCCCAGCCATACGAGGAATGGTCCGTCGGTACGAATCGGCAACTGCGGAAAATTGTTCGGCACATCCAGCGTCACCAGAATGCCGGCAGGATGTACGTTCGCGGCGCTGTAGCGCGCGAACGCCCTCTGCGCGATTTTCGCGAATGCATCCTCGTCGCCCTTTTTGACTGCAAAGATCTGCGCGACGATCACACCGCGCGCGCCGTGCGGTTCGTCGACTGGATCGACCGCGGGCAATACCACAACGCCAGTGTCTTGCGTCAGCGGGCGCAACAGCAACACGTTATCGCTCAAGCCGGGAAACAGCGCATTGACCTTGACGCGGTGCTCGCGCCACACCGGTCCGTAGTAGAAGGCCGAATCCACGACCGGGCGCGCATAGATGTCGCGGTAACCGCGCAGCCAGACGAACTTCGTCTTTGCTGCACGGTCCTCGAACTGGCCGAACACCATGCAGTCCAGTTGCTCGAACGCCTCGGGAAAATACGCGTCGAAATAATGCACGAAGCGGTCGCGCTGACCCGGAGCAATGTCGTAGCGGCGCAATTCGACCACGGAGTAATTGTCCAGATGCGCCACGCTCGCCAGCGCGGCGCGCTCATCGGTATCCGCGTGTGCAGAAACGATTGCGCTCATGCCCAGGACTCCCGACAGCAATGCGGTGGAGCGAAATCCCATCAACGTGCCCCTGTCATTGGCCTGCCCACAGCCTAAGTCACAATCAGGGCGGTCCATGTCCTGATTTAATTAGACTGCCGGATTAGACTGCGAGTAGCCGTCACCGCGAACGCAATGCCCCATCCCACGACCCGCGTACTGGCCGTACTGGAGCTGCTGCAAAGCCGCGGCCGCATCAGCGGCCCCGAGTTGGCGCAGCGCATCGGTGTGGACGTGCGCACCCTGCGGCGTTACATCGCGCTGCTGGAGGAGCTCGGCATTCCGATCACCACCGAGCGCGGACGCCACGGCGCCTACATGCTGGTGCCGGGGTTCAAGCTGCCGCCGATGATGTTCACCGACGGTGAAGCGCTGGCCTTGTCAATGGGCTTGCTGGCCGCGCGCAATCTCGGTCTGCACGCCGATGCGCCCGCGTTGGCGAGCGCGCAGGCCAAGCTCGAACGCGTGATGCCGGAAAGCTTGAAACGGCGGCTGCGCGCGCTGGAAGCGACGGTCGTGATCGAGTCTTCGGCCACGCCGCCGGTTCACTCCAGCAGCGCGGCGCTGATGTTGCTGAGCAATGCCGCACACGCGGGCGAGCGGGTTCACCTGCATTACCGTTCCGCGCAGAGCGAGGAAAGCGAACGGGATTTCGATGCGTACGGGCTCGGCTTCCGCGGCGGCGCCTGGTACGCAGTCGGCTTCTGCCACCTGCGGCACGGCGTGCGCGCGTTCCGCATCGACCGCATTCTGGAGGTGCAGCCGATGGCGGCGCGCTTCAGGCGGCCGAAGGATTTCGATGTGCTGGATTGGCTCAACCGCATGATCGCCACGCTGCCGCGCGCACACCAGGTGGAAGTGCTGCTGCGCACCGATCCCGGCCGCGCACGCAACGAGTTCTCGCCGGCGATCGGTTTGTTCGAAGCCGTGGATGGCGGCGTAGTGCTGCGAGCGCGCACCGACGATCTGGCCTGGTTCGCGCGGCAACTCGCGCGCGTATCGTGCCAGTTCGAAATCCTCAAGCCCGCGAAGCTGCGCACGGAGCTGGCGTCGCGCGCCGCGTATTTGCGGAAACTCGCTACGAGTGTTTATGCGGCCGGAAAATGATGTCGAACACCGGCCGCCAGGTCTTGCCGCCGTCCAGCGAACGCATGGCGGTTTCGCGCACACCATCGCCTTGGACGTACCAGACGCCGCGTAGCAACGAGGGTTTGCCATCCTTCGTCTGCTGTGCGCCGGTGAACACCATGCGTCCGCCCTGCATGCCGCCATCCAGCAGCAGCAATTCGCCGCGGTTGGTGACCCAGCTCTGGTGCCATACCTTCCGCGCTGCGTCGTACAGGCTGTAGCTCTCGCCGTGCATTCCGTCGTTCTGGCGGTAGTCCTCGTGGATCACGCAGCCGTCCAGGACGATGTCGACGGTGTTGCGCGCAACGATCTTGCCTGGCGCGGCGATGTCGTAGGTGTCCCAGTCGCCGGCGAAGAAATCGAACTGGCGGTATTCCGGCGCGCCGCACGCCTTCGGATGTTCGGCGGCGAATGCCGGTGTGGCGGCGACCGCGAACAGGACGAGCGCAGCGGCGATCGGACGCATGGCCACCTCAGGTGATGTTGGGGCGCGTGATCTGCGCGGACACCACTTTCCACGCGCTGTCAGTATAGACGTAGACATCCGTGTAACGGCTGATGCCGCGAACATTGTCCTGATTTGTCCAGGAGCCCGAGGCGCGCACCAGTGCAACGTCACCGTAGAAGCGCACGTCCACGTAGTCGAGCCTGTACTCGACCAGATCGCACGCGCGTCCGGCGGCGCGCAGGAAGCCGTCGCGAAACAGCACCGAGCCGTCGGATTCGATGCAGACGAAATCGCGCGCGAGATGCGCATCGAACCATTGCACGTCGCCGGTCAAGGAAGCGCGCACGTATTCTTCGTTCAACCGGCGCAGCTCCTGTTCACGGGCGGGCATGACATCGGCTTCTTGCAACGCGCTTTGCATGTTTGTCTCCGGGTGTCTTCATTCGCCTCGAAGAACCGCATCGTGCGATGCGGTTCCTCTCGGGCGGCGGCTTGGGGAGTGAGCCGCCGCGTTTTGCCGATGCCACCAACGGCATCGGCAGCGGCGGCGAACGCCCGAGGCACGGATGCCGAGGGCGAGGTTGCTTGGCGAGCGCTGGATGCGCGAGCCTAGCAACGGGGTGCGGCCGCCGCGGCGCAGGGCGCCGGCTGTACACAAGATCCCGATCAATGGGTGTTCGTCGGAACCGCCATGAATGCCGGCTTTTCGTTGGTGGCCGGATCGAAAGCCCTGCCGGTGATCACGCCGAAATCGTTGATATCGGTCGCGACCGTAATCACGTCGGTGTAACCCGCCTGTTTCAGCCCGGGATCGTTGAGATCACGCATGCCATGCGTCGCATCCCAGATGAAGCCGTGCAAGGTGCCATCGGTGAAGACGTAGTAGCCGACCACCTGATTCCGCTCGTTCAACCCGTAGGCGATGCTGTTGTCGTCGGCACTGGGATTGATGCGCTGCATGCCCCCGTCCCGCGTCCAGATGAAAGCGTGGGTAACGTCGCCGTTGAAGTTCGCCGGATCGGGATCGCCGGCGAAACCGACGACAACCCCATGCTGGTTGATCGCCATCGGCGTGTTCCACCACAGCGCGCCGAGATTGCCCAGATCGGTGAGGTGCCCGTTTTCCCATAGCACGGCGTGCTTGGCAGTTTCCCGCCCCACGGCCTGATCGCAGATCCCGGAAATGCCCACGATTTGTCCGCGGTCGTTGAGTGCGGTGGCCGCTCCGCTGTCATCCCCGGTTTCGAGCGGCAGCGATTTGATCTGGTTCTTGCCCGGGCCCCACACTACCGGCAGGAATTGCAGCACCTGGTCGCTGTCGCCGTGTATGTTGCAGGTCGGATCCACATACCCCGTTTCGGCCCAGCCCGCCGTCTGCATGAAGCTATTGGTGCCGGTGGCGAAACTGTTGTTGCCGCCCGGCAGCGGATTCAATGCGCGCATCTTGCCGAAAGCCCACACGAAACCCAGGCAGGTGTGGCCGTCGTCGGGAATGAATCCGCCGGCGGCGCAACTCCACGACTCGCCACGTTGCTGTGGCTGACCCGTCTGGGATACGCCGGATACCACGCCGAAGTTGTTCTTGACCGGCCATGGGACCGCACTGTTTGCCCCGCCCAATGTGTTCAGATCGGTGACACGTCCGAACAGCCACGCGGCTGCATGGCGGCTGCCGTCGCCGGAAAGATTCGAATACCCGGAGATCAAACCGAGGTCGTTGATGCTGTTGCCGCGCGCCACGGTCCCGCCCAGCGAAGGCAGGTTGGTGACGTAGTACTCCGAAGATGCGGCAGATGCGGTCTGCGCGGCCGCGCCGCCGGCCAGTGCCGCGGCGATTGCGAAAGAAAGGCTCCAGCGTTTCATGTCGGCTCTCCTGTTGCACACGGAAGCGCAGCCTTGCGCGTGCCATGCGGACGCGGAAGCGCCGGTTCCGTCACGAACGCCAGTCCGGTGCGCGAGATGCGCGCGCTAAACTTTGTCCATGCGACGCTGGGCACTGACCATCGCACTCGATACGCAACGCGAGCAGCCGTTGTTCCTGCAACTGGCGGGCGCGATCGCGGAAGACATCCGCCGCGGCCGGTTGAAACCGGGCGACGCGCTGCCCGGTTCGCGCGAATTCGCCGATCTGCTGGGCGTCAACCGCAACACCGTGGTCGCGGGTTACGGCGAGCTGGTGGCGGAAGGTTTGTTGTGCACGCGCGTGGGCGGCGGCACCTTCGTCGCGCAGGCACCCGCCGCGCCGGTGACGCCGATCGCGGCTTCGTCGGAATTCCCGACCTACGCGCTGGCGCCGCCGGCCTATCCGCCGCCGCAGGATGCACCGCTGCCGCCGAACACCCTGATGCTGTCGCAGAGCATCGCGGACGCGCGTTTGTTCCCCGAGCGCGCGCTGGCGCGCGCGTTCCGCCGCGCGATCGGGCCGCGCAGCCGCATGCTGCTCGCGCAATCGGATTCGCGCGGGCATCCGCGCCTGCGTGCGGAACTGTCGGCGATGCTGACGCGCTCGCGCGCGCTCGCCGTCGCGCCCGACAATCTGATGATCACGCGCAGATCGAACAGGCGATCGATCTGGTGGCGCGCACGCTGATCGCTCCGGGCGACGCGGTCGCGGTCGAAGCCTTCGGCTATCCGCCCGCGCGCAGTGTGTTGAAAATGGCCGGCGCGCGGCTGCTGCCGATTCCGCTGGACGAGCAGGGCATGGACGTCGCCGCGCTGGAGGCGCTGCTGAAACACCAGCGCCTGCGCGCGGTGATCGTGACGCCGCATCATCAGTTTCCGACCACCGCGGTGATGTCGCGCGAACGGCGCGAGCGCCTGGCCGAACTCTCGCTGCAGCACGGCTTCGCGATCATCGAAGACGATTACGACCATGAGTTCCATTACGAAGGCAAACCGGTGCTGCCGATCGCGGCCGGACACGGCCGCGGCAATGTCGTTTACGTCGGGTCGCTGGCGAATCTGCTGGCGCCGGGCATCAGCACCGGCTTCATCGTCGCGCCGCCGCCGGTATTCGAGCGACTCGCGGGATTGCGCGCGGCTTCCGATGCGCACAGCGATGCGGCCATGGAGTGCGCCATCGCGGAGTTGTTCGAGGACGGAGAGCTGCTGCGCCACGTGCGCCGCACGCAGCGCATCTATCACGGCCGACGCGACGCGTTCGCAGCCGCGCTGAAGCGGCATCTCGGCAGCGCGTTGAGTTTCACGATTCCCCAAGGCGGCATGGCACTTTGGGCGCGCGCGGACGGCGGCATCGACGTCTCAGCCTGGGCCACAGCAGGACAGCGCGAGGGTGTGCTGTTCAAGGACGCGCGCACCTACGATTTCTTCAATCGCGAGCAGCCATACATGCGGCTGGGTTTCAGCTACCACGACGAGACGGAATTGAACGAGGCCGCGCTGCGCATGGCGCAGGCGTTGAAGCACATCCGTGCTCCGCGGCGCCCCGCATTGCCGGCTCCGCGCGTGACATCGCGCGGTGCGCGCACGGCCTAGCATTCGCCACAACGCTGACCCGTGCGTAGGGCGGGCATCGCCCGCCTGCTCTGATGGCGGACAGTGTCCGCTCTACTTCGCCTTGATGATCCCGCTCAGATAATCCGCGCCGCTGCCGCGCACCAGATGCGGGTATTGCAAGCCGTCATGGTAATCCACGGGCACGGTCTTGTATTCGTCGTCGTGCTTGATCAACAGCTCGATCGGCTTGTTGTCGGACTTCGCTGCGGTGATCGCGTCCTTCAGCAATTCCGATTTGTAGGCGTGGCCGTTGACCGCGATCAAATCGGCGCCGGACGAGATGCCGGCCTTGAACGCCGGGCTGTTCCAGCGCACGTCGCTGATGTCGCCGCCGTTGGACAGGGTCAGCCCGAGCGAATAGGTGAAGTCGGTGAACTTGCGCTCCTTCTCCATCGCCTTCTCGTAATCGCTTTCCTTGTCGGTGTAGACCAGCTTCCAGCCCGAGGCCGCGATGCCGTCCAGCGGCGGCTGGTTGGCATCCAGCCGTGAACGCAGGAAGGTCGCCCAGTCGTTCTTCGCCACGCCGTTCAATGCGGTGACCACGTCATCGAAAGTATAGGTCTTGGTGACGAAGCTGCCGTTGTCCACGCCGAAGAAGGCCTTGGCGAAATCGTCCAGCGACTTCTTGTCGCCGGTGAGCGAACGGATCTTCGAATCCACCGCCAGCCAGATCAGTTCGCCCGCGCTGTAGTAGTCCTCGCTCATCTGGTAATTGCGATACGGCAGCGGTGCGCGCTGCGCAATGGTCGGATCGTTGGTGGTGTCCTGCACGTTGCGCCAGTCGAACCCGGGCCGGTTGCGCTGATACGTCGCCGCCACCAGGGCGAGCGCATCCTTGAACTGATCGGCATTCCACAAACCCGAGCGCGCGGCCAGCACGAAACCCCAGTATTGCGTCTGGCCCTCGTACACCCACAGCAACGAGTCGCCCATCGGCACGTTGAAATTCGGCGTCCACAGATCGGCCGGGCGGCGGAACTTGCCGTTCCACGAATGCGTGTATTCGTGTGCCAGCAGATCGCGGCCGGGCGCGTTGCTCTTCCATTCGGTGAAGTAATCGGCCGAAGTGCCGTCCTCGCTGGACTGATGGTGTTCCAGTCCGTTGCCGCTCATCTCGTCCGAAAGCGAGAACAGGAAATCGTAGTGGTCGTAGTGATGCGAATCGAACAATTTACCGGCCTGCGTCACCAGATTGCGGTGCGCCTGCAACTGATCCGGCTTCATCTCCAGGTATTTGGGCGCGTCCGCGACCAGATCCATGTGCACCGGCACCTTCGCGCCCGGATCGAGATCGATGCGCTTGAAGTATTCGCCGGCGTAGATCGGCGAATCGACCAGCGTGTTGAGCGTGGTTTGCTTGAAGGTGACGGTGTCGCCGCTTTGCGATGCACGTTCCAGCGCCGTGCCGAGCTGCCAGCCCTGCGGCAATTTCACCGAGGGCGCATAGGTGATCTGGCGCGAATAATGCCCGGCCGGATACAGCACCACGGTATTCCACTGCAGGTTCAGCATCTCGTTCGTCATCACGATGCGGCCTTGCGAGCGCGCACGCGGCGAGAGGAACTGGTAATCGACATCGATGCTGCTCACACCCTGCGGCACGTCGACGTGGAAGGCGTATACGTCGTACTTGTCGCGCGTCCAAGTCAGCGGTTTGCCATTCGCGCTGACCTTGATGCCGGCCAGCTTGTCGATCGGGCCGCTGGGCGAGTGATTGCCGGGAATCCATTTCGGATAAAGCAATGTCAACTCGCCCGCCTGCACGGGAATCGTTTCGTGCACGCGAAAGATGCCTTGACTGGTGTCGCTGGCATCCACGGAGAGCGTGATCGTGCCGGGGTACGGCGTGTCCAGCGGCGGCGGTACGTCGGCCTGCGGATCCACATCGGCGGATGCACCGGCCGACAACCCCAGCAGCAGGGCGGCACTCGAACAGCAAACGATAAAACGGCGGGACATCGCGAACTCCCGGGCAGGTCGGCGCAACCGCTGAAACTAGCATTGCGACGCCAGCGGTGGATGGGCCGAATGTCCTAGATCGATGTCAATGCCACTTCTTCATTGGCCGCGCGCCAGCACGCTCTTGCGGATGCCGTAGCCGAAGTAGATCACCAGCCCGATCACCATCCAGATCACGAACCGCCAGATGGTGATCGAAGGCAATCCGCCGATCAGCGTGACGCCGCCGCCGTTCGCCGCCCATGGCCAGCCGATGATCAGGAACAGCGAAAACAGCACGCCCAGCGGCGCGATGATCCAGATCGCCGGCGTGCGGAAGCTGCGGCGGATGTCCGGCCGGCGGATGCGCAGGATCAACACGGCCAGACAAATCACGATGAACGCGCTGAGCGTGCCGATGTTCACCAGCTCCGCGACTTCGCCGATCGGCAGAAGACCCGCGACCAGCGCGGTGAACACGCCGAGGATGAGGGTCGGCCGCGCGGGCGTGCCGTAGCGCGGATGCACATGCGAGAACCAGCGCGGCAACAACCCATCGCGCGACAACGCGAACCAGATGCGCGCCGCGCCCAGCATGAAGGCGAACAGCACGCTGGTGAGCCCTGCGACCGCGGCGATGTTGATGATGCCGCGCACCCAGTTCAACCCGATCGCCTTGAAGGCCGCGTCCACCGGGGCGGGCGAATTCAACTGCGGATACGGCACCATGCCGGTCAGCACCAGCGACACCGCCAGATACAACGCCATCGATAGCGCCAGCGACAGCAGCACCGCACGCGGCAAGTCGCGCTGAGGGTTGCGCGCTTCCTCGGCCGCGGTGGTCAGCGTGTCGTAGCCGAAGCAGGCGAAGAACACGATGCTGGATGCAGCCAGCACGCCGCTCCAGCCGAAGTGCGTGCCGCCATTGTCTGTGACCGGCGCGGGAATGAAGGGGTGCCAGTTCGCGGTGTTGACGTAGAACGCGCCGGCGACGATCACCAGCGCCACGCCGATCACCTTGATCGCGACGATCACCGTGTTCAAACGCGCACCGACTTCCGTGCGAACGGTGAGGATCCACGCGATCAATAGCGTGATCACCGCGGCGATCACGTTGAAGAATTTTCCGGAATGCGGATTGGCGGGATCGTAAGCGCCCTGCAACCAGACCGGCAGGTGCGCGCCGGTCAATTGCGCGATCAATGCCTGCACGTAACCAGACCAGCCGATCGCGACCACCGCGACGATCAGCGCGTATTCCAGCAACAGATCCCAGCCGATGATCCACGCCAGCAATTCGCCGAGCACCGCGTAGCCGTAGGTGTAGGCGCTGCCGGTGACCGGGATCATTCCGGAAAATTCCGCATAGGCGAGCGCGGCGCAGGCGCTGCCGATGCCGGCGACGATGAAGGAAACGATCACCGCAGGGCCGGCGTTGGTCGCCGCCTGCTGCCCGGCCAGCACGAAGATGCCCACGCCGATGATCGCGCCCACGCCGATGGCGGTGAGCTGCCACACGCCCAGTACGCGGCGGAAATCGCGGCGCCCGGCCGTTTCGGCCTGCAGCGCCTCGACCGATTTGTGCCGCGTCAGTTGCGCCAGCAGGCTCATGGTGTTTCCCCTCGGGCGAAAAGTCCGGCCGATCATAGCGGTTGCGCGGGAATGTGCGTCTGTGCCGGCTGTCATGGCCGCGCCACCTACATTGCGAGACAATCCGGCTTTCCATAATCTCGCCCCACCATCGCCTCATGATTGCCCGTCGTCTCGTCGCCCCGGTGATGGCCATTCTGTTGGTCACGGCCGCAATACCACGCCTCGTGTCCGCCGACGAAGCCATCCCTGATCTCGCGCACGCGCATCTGGCGATTCTGGAGACCACCGACTTGCATTCGCACGTGCTCGGCTACGACTACGACAAGCTCGCTGATGATCCGCACGTGGGTTTCGATCGCGTGGCCGCGCTGATCGAGCAGGCGCGCAAGGAATTCCCGAACACCCTGCTGATCGACGACGGCGACACCATCCAGGGCACGGCGCTGGCCGACTATCAGGCGCTCGCGCATCCGGTCCGCTGCGATCAGGAACTGACGATCTACCGCGCGATGGATCTGCTGCACTATGACGCGGGCACGATCGGCAACCACGAATTCAATTATGGCCTGCCGTTCCTGTCGCAGGTGACTGGTACGCCGATGCACCTGCCGGGCGTGCCGGTCGAACACTGCGACGGCCCGCACTACCCGCTGGTGCTGTCCAACGTGGTGCGTGCGAGCGACGCCCAGCCGGTGTTCAAGCCGTGGCTGTTGCTGAAGCGCGAGATCACGGTTACGGATGCGAACGGACACACACGCAAACTGCCGATCCGCATCGGCCTGCTGGGCTTCACGCCGCCGCCGATCATGCAATGGGATCACGCGCATCTGGCGGGCAAGGTCAAGGCGCTGGGCGTGGTCGAAGCGGCGAAACGTTTTCTGCCGGAACTGCAAGCGCAACATCCGGACATCGTGATCGCGGTGTCGCACGGCGGCATCGATCCCTCGCCCTATTCGCCGACGATGGAAAATGCGGATTGGTATCTGGCCGGCGTTCCCGGCATCGACGTGATCCTGATGGGTCATTCGCACGATGTGTTCCCCGCGCCGGACGATCCGAAATCGCGCTTCAACGGCTTGCAGGATGTGGACAACACGCGCGGCTTCGTGCGCGGCAAACCGGCGGTAATGGGCGGTTTTTACGGGCACGATCTGGGTGTGATCGATCTGGCGCTGAAATACGACAATGGCAAATGGGCAATCGACAACGCGAACACTCACAGCGAAGTGCGGCCGATTTGCCGATCGAAGGATCAGTGCCTCGCGCCCGATCCGCGCATCGCGCGCGCAATCGCGGCGGTGCAAACCGCAACCATCCAGTACGTGCAGACGCCGATCGGCGAAAGCGACTTCCGTATCAGCACGTATTTCTCCGCGGTGGGCGACAGCACCGCGGCGGCGGTGATCAACGCCGCGCAACTGGCGTATGCGAAACAGCATCTGTTCGACGCGCGTCCGGAACTGCGCGGTTTGCCGATGTTGTCGGCGGCCTCGGCGTTCAAGACCGGCTTCGCCGGGCCGGACGACTACACCGACATTCCGCCGGGACCGCTCTCGATCCGCAGCGCGGCCGATCTGTATCTGTATCCCAACACGCTGACGGTGGTGAAACTGGACGGCGCGGGCGTGAAGGCGTGGCTGGAGAAATCGGCCGAATACTTCAACCGAATCGACGCGAACTCAACGCAACCGCAGCCGCTGTTGAACCGCAAGTTCGCGAGTTACAACTTCGATGTGCTGCAAGGCACGAACGAGGATGGATTCCGTTACGTAATTGACCTGAGTGCGCCGCCGGGTCAGCGCGTCGGTGTGCAGTTCCGCGGCAAGCCGCTCGATCCGAAACAGCAATTCCTGGTCGTCACCAACAACTATCGCGCCGAAGGCGGCGGACATTTTCCCGGACTGGACGGCAGCAAGACCGTGTGGGCCGCGCCGGATACCAACCGCGATGCGGTGGTCGATTACGTGCGCGCGCGCAAATCGCTGCACCGCTCCGATTTCGATATCCATCCGTGGAAGTTCGCGCCGCTGCAAACGAAAGCGCCGCTGACATTCGAATGCGCGGCGGGCAAGCTCGATGTGGCGCGTGCCGCGGGCATCGCAGACGTGACGCAATCGTCCGTCAACGGCGATGGCACCGCGGATTGCTCGATCGATTTGGCGACAGATTGATGGCTCGCACCGCGCCCGCACGCAAACGCCGTCCGCCCACGCCGCTTAAGCGGCCGCGACAGCCGTTGCCGCCGCGGCGCGCGGTCGCGCCGGGTCACGTGCGCCCGGCCGACGCTTCGGCGCGCTCCACGCGCGCGCTCGAATTCCTTTTGCAAATCCTGCCCGCGCAATGGCGCGGCAAGGCGCGCGATTATCTGGTGCTGGTACGGATGGATCGCCCGATCGGTGCGCTGCTGTTGCTGTGGCCGACGTGGTGGGCGTTGTGGCTGGCGGCCGGCGATTTCCCACCGTGGAAACCCCTGCTCGTATTCACGGGCGGCGTGTTCCTGATGCGCGCGGCCGGTTGCGCGATGAACGATTACGCCGACCGCAATCTCGATCCGCAGGTGCAGCGCACCGCGGGTCGTCCACTCGCGGCCGGGCGCGTGACGCCGCGCGAAGCGCTGGTCATTTTCGCGGTGTTGAGCCTGGTTGCATTTGCGCTGGTATCCGCCTTCACCAACAAGCTCACCATCGAATTGTCTTTTGCCGGTGCAGCGCTGGCAGCGGTGTATCCGTTCAGCAAGCGCTACACCTCGCTGCCGCAGGTGGTGCTGGGCGCTGCGTTCGGCTGGGGCATCCCGATGGCGTTCGCAGCGATCACCGATTCGCTGCCGCCGCTCGCCTGGCTGCTGTTCCTCGGCAACGTCCTGTTCTCGACGATCTACGACACCGAGTACGCGATGGTGGACCGCGAGGAAGACATCAAGGCCGGTGCGAAGTCCACCGCAATCCTGTTCGGCGATGCGGATCTCGCCATCATCGGCGTGCTGATGTGCACCTTCATCGGCTGCATGGCGCTGGTCGGCACGCGTGCGCAACTGGGCCTGCCGTACTGGACCGCGCTGGCAATCGCGGCCGTGTTGTTCGTTCGCCAGTCGTGGATCATGCGCGACCGCGCGCGCGAGCGTTGCTTCGACGCATTCCGCAACAACAACTGGGTGGGTGGGGTGTTGTGGTTGGGAATGCTGCTGTCGCTGGCGATGCGGTGACTCGTAGCTCTGAAAGCGCGCAGCGCTGCAATCCGGGGCATCGCTGCGAAATTCGATTCCGGATTCCGCTTCGCTTCATCCGGGCTACGCCGTTCCTCTCGGCGCCCTCGCCAACGCCCAAACATCCACTCGCTTCACTCCCGCCCGCTTCAGCACCCGCGCACATTCGGCAAGGGTGGCGCCGGTGGTGAATACGTCGTCCAGCACGGCGACGTATTGCGGCGGATCATCTTGGAAGCGCGCGGCGAAAGCGCCGCGCACGTTGCAGCGGCGTTGCACGGCGGTAAGTTCGCTCTGCGCGGCGGTGTCGCGCGTGCGCTGCAGGGCATCGCGCAGCAGCGGAACGCGCAATGTTTTCGACAGCGGCTTTGCGAGTTCCAGCGCCTGGTTGTAGCCGCGCGAACGCAAACGCGACCGGTGCAACGGCACGGGCACGATCGCCTGCGGCAATTCAGCCGGCGCGATCGATCCGCACCACGCGCGCGCCAGCACGCGGCCGGCAGCGAGATCGCCGCCGAATTTGAAGCGCGCTTCCAGCCGATCCAGCGGCCAGGCGTATCGGAACGGCGCCCACGCCGAATCCCACGGCGGGGCGCGGCGGATGCAGCGCCCGCACAACGGCGCGGATGATTCCATCGGCAAGGCGCAGCGCGCGCAGCAGCGGTCGTTGCGCGGCAGCTCCGATGCACACGCCTCGCACAGTCCTGTTCCACCGGCGCCGCGAACGCCGCACAGCAGGCAACGCGCGCGCACGATTGCGCGCAAATCACCGTCAACCGACCGCACCGTTTTCAGGTTGACAGCCATTCCGCTCCCTTCGAAACTGTTTCGTCCACTTTAGCGGAGCGGTTGCGATGCCCAAAACCGGATTGCGTCACGACTGGCGGCGCGACGAACTGCTGGAGCTATTCACTATTCCGTTCAACGATCTGCTGGAACGCGCGCATGCCGTCCACCGCGCGCATCACGATCCGAACGCGGTGCAGGTATCGACGCTGCTTTCGATCAAGACCGGCGGCTGCCCGGAGGATTGCGCTTATTGTCCTCAGGCGGCGCGTTATCACACGGGCGTACAAGCCGAAAAACTGATGGAACTGGATGCTGTGCTGGAGCGCGCGCGCGCCGCGCGCGACGCCGGCGCGACGCGCTTCTGCATGGGCGCGGCGTGGCGCTCGCCCAAGGATCGCGACATCCCGAAAGTCGCCGCGATGATCCGCGAAGTGCGCGCGCTCGGCATGGAAACCTGTGCGACGCTGGGCATGTTGAGCGAGTCGCAAGCGCAGGCGCTGAAGGACGCCGGGCTGGATTACTACAACCACAATCTCGATACCGCGCCCGAGTTCTACGGCGAGATCATCCATACGCGCGAATACCAGGATCGGCTGGATACGCTGGAACACGTACGCGCCGCCGGCCTAAAAACCTGTTGCGGCGGCATCGTCGGCATGGGCGAATCGCGCGAGCAGCGCGCAGGTCTGTTGCAGACGCTGGCGAATCTGCCCGAGCATCCGCAATCGGTGCCGATCAATCGGCTGGTGCAGGTGGAAGGCACGCCGCTGCACGGCACGGCGCTGCTCGATCCGTTCGAGTTCGTGCGCACGATTGCCGTCGCGCGCATCGTGATGCCGAAATCGATGGTGCGCCTCTCCGCCGGCCGCGCGGAGATGAGCGATGAGCTGCAGGCGCTGTGTTTCTTCGCCGGTGCCAATTCGATTTTTTACGGCGAGAAGCTGCTGACGACCGGCAATCCGGATGTGGAACACGACCGCGCGCTGTTCGAGCGGCTGGGATTGAAACCGATGCAGGTCGATCCGGTGCAAGAGAATCATCCGCACACGGTGCACGCCGATATCGTCGAGCGCTGCGACGCGGCGTGATCGCGCTCGTCATGTCTCGCCCCGATTTGCTGCATACGCTGGCCGCGCGCACCGCCCGGCGCGAACACGATGGATTGCTGCGCCGGTTGCGTGTGATCGAAGAAACATCCGGCACACGCGTGGTGATAAATGGCCGCGAACTGCTGAACTTCTGCAGCAACGACTATCTCGGTCTGGCGCAGCATCCGGAGATCGTCGGGGCGCTGAAACGCGCGGCGGACGAATACGGCGTCGGCGCCACCGCCGCGCATCTGGTCTGCGGCCACCAGCGCGAGCACGCGATGCTGGAGGAAGAACTGGCCGACTGGACGCGGCGCGATCGCGCGCTGTTGTTTTCCTCCGGCTGGCTGGCCAACCTCGGCGCGATGCAGGCCTTGCTCGACCGCGACGGCATTTGCGTGCAGGACAAACTGAACCACGCGAGCTTGCTGGATGCGGCGAAACTCGCCGGCTGCACGTTGAAGCGTTACCGGCATGCCGATGCAGAAAGCGCCGCACGACAACTGGCGAGCGCCGACGACGTTCCCGCACTGCTCGCGACCGACGGTGTGTTCAGCATGGATGGCGACGCCGCGCCGCTGCACAAACTGGCAGCGCTGTGCGTGCGCGAAGGCACGGCATTGATGATCGATGACGCGCATGGGCTGGGCGTATTGGGCGGAGAGGGTGCGGGTAGCCCGATCGAAGCGGGGCTGGCGCAAAACGATGCGCCGGTGCTGATGGCGACCTTGGGCAAGGCCCTGGGTTGCGCGGGCGCATTCGTCGCCGGCAGCAAGGATCTGATCGAAGGCCTGACGCAATCCGCACGCACCTTCGTCTACACGACAGCCATGCCGCCGGCTGTTGCTGCCGCCGCGCGCACGGCCGTGCGCATCGCGCGTCAGGAAGACTGGCGACGCGAAAAACTTTTCAAATTGATTTCCCGCTTTCGTGCCGGCGCGCAGCAACTCGGATTGCCGCTGGCCGATTCGCGCACGCCCATACAGCCGATCGTGCTGGGCGACCCTGCGCGCACGCTGCGCGCGGCGGCTTTGCTGGAACAACACGGAATCCTCGTCGTCGCAATCCGTCCGCCGACGGTTCCGAAGGGCACCGCGCGATTGCGCGTGACGTTTTCCGCTGCGCACGAAGAGACGGACCTGGACAAACTGCTCGGCGCACTGGCGCTCGCCGTGCGTTCCATATGAGCGGCGATCCCCACATCGAAACCCGCGGCCGCGGCGACACGCACGTGGTATTGCTGCACGGCTGGGCGATGTCGTCGGCGGTGTTCGCGCCGCTGGTGGAACGTCTGGAAAATCGATGCACGTTGCATCTGGTCGATCTGCCCGGTCATGGCGGCTCCCGCGACAGCCGGGTTCCTCTCGCAGTGGATCCCTGCGCGCGGGCGATCGCGCAAGCGACCCCGCCGGCGCTGTGGCTGGGCTGGTCGCTGGGCGGATTGATTGCGCTGCACGCGGCGTTGAATTTCAAAGCGCAGGTGCGCGCGCTGGCGATGCTGTGCGCCAGCCCTCGTTTCGTGCGTGGCTCCGGCTGGCCGCACGCGATCTCGCCCGAAATCCTGCAGCAGTTCGTGGCCGATCTGCGCAGCGACTATCGCGGCACGCTGGAGCGCTTTCTCGCATTGGAAGCGCTGGGCAGCGATTGCGCACAGGAAGATTTGCGCCGTCTGCGACGGGATGCGCTGCACGATCATGCGCCGGACGTGCGCGCGTTGTGCGATGGACTGGATGTGCTGGAGCGTACCGACCTGCGCGCGCGACTTCACGAATTGCGGCAGCCGAATGTGTGGATCGCCGGCCGCAGAGACCGGCTGGTGCCATGGCAGGCGATGCAATGGAGTGCGCAGCAATGCAATGGCGCGTTCGTTCGCATCGAAGGCGGCGGGCATGCGCCTTTCATCGGTCATGCGGATGAAATCGTGCAAGCGCTACAGCCGTTGATCGACTTGGCGTCGGATGCGGCTCAGGCACGAGCGGCGCGCGTCGAGTGAGCACTTACCGCATCGATCACGCCCAGGTCCGGCGCGCCTTCGCCCGCGCCGCGGCGAGCTACGAGCAGAACGACGCGCTGCAACGCACCGTGCAATCGCGATTGCTCGAACGGCTCGACTACTACGAAGGATCGCCGCACTGCGTGCTGGACGTGGGCTGCGGCACCGGCCGCGGCGCGGCGATATTGAAGCGCCGCTGGCCGCACGCGCAGGTGATCGCGCTGGACATCGCGCTGCCGATGCTGCAACTGGCGCGCCGCCACGGAGGCTGGATGAAGCCTTTCGAGCGCGTGTGCGCGCATGCACTGCAACTTCCCTTGACGGATCGCAGCATCGACGTGCTGCATTCGAACCTCTGCATTCAGTGGTGCGAGGATCCGCTGCCGCTGTTTTCCGAATTCGCGCGCGTGCTGAAACCGGATGGCTTCCTTGCACTCACCACGCTCGGCCCGGACACCCTGCGCGAGCTGCGGCAAGCCTGGGCCGCGGCAGACGAGTCACATCCACACGTCAGCCGGTTCCTCGACATGCACGATCTGGGCGACGCGGCATTGGCGGCGGGCCTGCGCGATCCGGTGCTGGATGTCGATCACCTGCAATCACGCTACGAATCCGCGCGAGACCTGCTGCGTGAATTGAAAGGCCTGGGCGCCACCAACGCCGATGCGCAGCGCGAACGCGGGTTGACCGGCAAGGCGCGCTTCGCGCGCATGCTGCAAGCTTACGAAACCATGCGCGTGGACGGCTGCGTGCCTGCGACTTGGGAAGTGGTCGAGATGCATGCCTGGGGACCGCCCGAAGGGCAGCCGCTGCGGGTGGATCAAGGCGAAATCGCGACCTTCCCGATCGAGCGCTTGCGCGGATCGCGGCGGGAATGAAGACGGCGCTCCCCACCGATCAGCGCAATTCGAGTTTCTCGTTCAATTTCATCGCATCGAAAGGCGCTTTCACTTTGGCATCGTTGTCGAAGTAGCAATAGAGGTCCCGCGATTTGCGCGCTTTTGGTCCGCGCTTCGTGATCAGATGCGCATCGTCCGGTTGGGTGCCTTCACTCCAGGCGCGGATGCGCGCGGCCCAGCGATCCAGCGCGGCATCGGTGTAACCGCTGACGTAGAGCTGTTCGTCGCCATGCAGGCGCAGGTACATGAAGTCTGCGGTGACGTCTTCAACGTACGGCCAGCGGCCGGCAGTATCGGCCACCACCAACGCGATGTTGTGCTCCCGCAACAAAGCGACGAAATCGTCGTCGAGGAAACTCGGATGACGAATTTCGATCGCGTGGCGCAGACGACGATTTCGATCGATGCTCAATCGCGTGCGGCCCTTCATTCGAAAGTCGCGGCGGCGCGCCAGTTTCAATGCAGCGTCGGTATCGCGCGGCAGTTGGCCGAAGAAACGCGCGAACAGATCGTGGTCGTAGCGGAGGCTCGGCGGAAACTGCCAAAGGATCGGTCCGAATTTCTGCCGCAACTCGAACACGCCGGAGGCGAAAAAGTTCGCCAGCGGCGCGTCGATTTCGCGCAGACGCTTGATGTGCGTAATGAAACGCGGCGCCTTCACCGCGAATACGAAATCGTCCGGCGTGTCTTCGCGCCAGTGCGCGTAGCTTTGCGGGTATTGCAGCGAATAGAACGAGCCGTTCAATTCGATGCTCGGAAAACACCGCGAGGCGTAGTGCAGCTCCGAACGCTGTGGCAGATCCTTGGGATAGAACACGCCGCGCCACGGCGGATAACGCCATCCGGAAATGCCGATTCTGATCTTCGCCATCCGCGCCATTGCAACGCGGAAGCGCTGACAATCTCGTGAAAGCGCCTACTTTTCGCCCACGACCAGTATCGTGAAACTCCCGGCGAGCACCGGCGGCCGGGCGCGCGGATTGTCCGCACTGGGCGCGGGCTTCGGCCCGAACTTCGCGGCCGGCGAATAGATCTCTCCGCTCTGCGGATTCAGGGTCATGGTGCGCGCGCTCTTCTGTGTCGGCACATTCGTCACCACGCGATAATGATCGGGATCGTCCTCGTGCACGACGGTCAAGGTACCGCTTTCGCCATTCGAGCTGAAAACCAGTTGCCGCCGCGGATCGAAGCCGGCGCCATCCGGTCCGTCGCCGATCGGCACACTGCCAACCGGTCTGCCCGAATCCGCGTCGGTCACCGCCATCACGTTGTCCTGGCATACGGAGAACAGCCGCCGATGCGCGGCGTCGATTGCCAAGCCCGACGGTTGCACGCAGTTCTTCAATTGCCAGGTTGCCAGCACTTTCATCGCGCGCGGATCGATCTCGACCAGTTCGCCCTTGTCTTCGATGTTGTCGTACACGCGGCCTTTGCCGTCGCTGACCGCAAACTCGGGCTTGCCCGGCAATGCGATCGTGCCCAGCATTTTGCCGCTCGCCGCATCGATCACGCTGGCGTTGTCGCTGTGCCCGTTGAAAGTGAGCACGCGCTTCGAGTCGGGATCGTAGAGGATCGCGTCGGGATTGTGTCCGCCGACCGGAATCGTCTGCAGGACCTTCAGGCTGGACGGATCGAACACCGTCGCCGTGTCGCTGCGGCCGTTGCTGATGAATCCGCGATGCAGAGCATCCGCGACGGCGATGGAGTGGACTCCGGACAATCCATCCACTTCACCGATCTTCTTGCCATCGCGCGCATCCAGCACGATCATGCGGTCGGAGCGGCTGATGTAGAGGTGCTGCGCAACCGAATCGAACGTGAGATCGTCCCAACCGCCGTCGCCCCCAATCTGCCAGCGCTGCACGACTTGCCAGTGCGCTGCAGCCGCGCCCACCGCCGTCACGACAGCCGACAGAGCCAGTCCCGCAATGATTCGTCTTTTCATCGCCTGAGCTCCTGCCCCGACCGGGCCGCATCCGCCTGAGCGGAGTGCGCGAAGAAAACAACGTTCCACTATCCTATCGCTCCCTTTGTGATCGCTTATTCCGGATGCCGGGAAACGACGCCACCCGACGCGCGGCCTGGATCGCGCTGGCTGTGCTTAGCGTGGTGTGGTCGCTGAACTGGACCGTGATGAAGTGGGCGCTGGATTTCTGCGGCCCGTTCAATTTCTGCGCGCTGCGTTATGTGTTCGGCACGGCGGTACTGTTCGCGCTGCTCGCGATCCGGCGCGAATCCTTTGCGCTGCCGCCGTTCTGGCCGACGGTATTGATCGGTCTGGCGCAGACCGCCGGCTTTCAGATCTTCGTGCAGTGGGCGCTGGTCGGCGGCGGTGCGGGCAAGACCGCGCTGCTGGCCTACACGATGCCGTTCTGGATGGTGCCGCTGGCGTGGTGGTGGTTGCATGAACGTCCAGGCGCGCGGCAATGGCTGTGCACCGCGATCGCCGCGGCGGGACTGCTGTTTGTGATCGAACCCTGGCGCGAGATCGGCAGCGCACCGAGCGTTGCGCTGGCGCTGGCCGGCGGCTTGAGCTGGGCGGTCGGTACGGTACTGAGCAAGCGTGTGTTCCAGCGCACGCAGACCACGCCGCTGCAATTGACCGCGTGGCAGATGTTGTTCGGCACGCTGGTGCTGTGCGCGGTGGCGCTGATCGTGCCACAGCGCGCGACCGACTGGTCGCTGCCGTTCCTGGGTGCACTGGCTTACAACTCGCTGTTGTCGTCGGGAATCGCCTGGGCTCTGTGGCTGTTGATCGTGCAACGGCTGTCCACGCAGGTCGCCGGGTTGACCAGCCTGGTCGTGCCGATCGCCGGCGTGCTGTTCGCATGGGCCTTGTTGCACGAGCGGCCGGATGCAGCCGAATGGACCGGCGTTGTACTGATCGGCGCCGGTTTGCTTCTGTTGAACTTCGCGCGCCGGGCCCCGGCCAAAGTGTGCAATCATCCTTGATTGCGAAAATCAAAAAGCGCCATCCATGGCCGCCCTTTTGGAGAAAAGCATTGGAAGCGACGCTGCCCAAACCCGATGAAATCCGCGTGGCCGTGATCGGCCTCGGATACGTAGGCCTGCCGCTGGCGGTCGGTTTCGGGCGCGTGCTGCCCACGCTCGGTTTCGACATCAACGCCGCGCGCATCGCCGAACTGAAGGACTTCCGGGATCACACCCTGGAGGTTTCTACCGATGCGCTGCGCGAAGCGAAGCAGCTGCGCTGCAGCAACGACGAAAAGGATTTGGCCGGCTGTAACGTCTTCATCGTCACCGTGCCGACGCCGATCGATTCGTTCAAGCGTCCCGATCTGCGTCCGCTGGAATCAGCCAGCGCCACGGTGGGGCGCGCGATCAAGCGCGGCGGCATCGTGATCTACGAATCCACGGTGTATCCCGGCGCTACCGAAGAAATCTGCGTGCCGATCGTCGAGCGCGAATCGGGTTTGAAATTCAACGTGGATTTCTTCGCCGGCTACAGTCCGGAGCGCATCAATCCCGGCGACCGCGAGCATCGGCTGGAGTCGATCGTGAAAGTGGTGGCCGGTTCCACGCCGCAAGCCGCGGAGTTCGTCGATGCGCTGTATCGCAAGGTGGTGAAGGCCGGCACGCATCGCGCATCCAGCATTCGCGTCGCCGAAGCGGCGAAAGTAATCGAGAATACACAGCGCGATCTCAACATCGCGCTGGTCAACGAACTGGCACTGATCTGCCACAGGCTCGGCATCGATACCGGCGAAGTGCTGGCCGCAGCCGGCACGAAATGGAATTTCCTGCCGTTCCGGCCCGGACTGGTCGGCGGGCATTGCATCGGCGTCGACCCGTACTATTTGACGCACAAAGCGCAGCAGATCGGTTATCACCCGGAGGTGATCCTGTCCGGCCGCCGCATCAACGACGGCATGGGCCAGCACGTGGCGCAACGCGTGATCAAGCTGATGACGCAACGGCGCGTGCACGCCGCCGGCGCGCGCGTGTTGATCCTCGGACTGGCGTTCAAGGAAAACTGCCCGGACTTGCGCAACACGCGCGTGGTGGACGTGATCGAGGAATTTCGCGGCTATCACGCACAAGTGGATGTGCACGATCCATGGGTTGACGCTGCCGAGGCGCGCCACGAATACGGGTTGGACCTGGTCAGCGAACTGAAACCCGACAGCTACGACGCGATCATCCTCGCCGTCGGCCACAAACAGTTCGTCGAGATGGGCGCGAACCAATTGCGGCGCTTAGGCAAACCCGGCTGCGTGCTGTTCGACGTCAAGAACCTGCTGCCGCTGGAGGCGGTCGATGGCAGGTTGTAGTGGTCTGACTCACTTGTTGTCGCGTGTTTCCGCTGCGAGCGGCAATTCCAGATAGCTCGCGTGCTGCGGATCCAGGTGCACCGAAATCGTGGCGGTGCGCGAGTCCTTCGCGGTTTCGTAGCCGATGCGGCCGCCGGAATTGTAGTTCTTCTGCAGGTCCGGGATGTTGATCGGTCCCAGCACCACGCGCAGGCGCGTGCCTTTCGGCAATTCGCGCACGGTGAAATAGAAACCGTCGAAACGCCACGGATCGATGGTGCCTGGCGTGACCGGCACCGGTTTCGATAGATCGCGGCGGAACCGCGCGCGCATCATGTCCTGGCCCAGCACCAGCGTGCGGCCGTCCGGCAGCACCGCGTCGATTTCCGCGCCCACGTCGGCATCGGGCGTGTCGACGGAAATGTTTGCGAGCAGATTCATCGTGCCCGCAATCGTGGTCGCCTTCGGCAGCGGATCGCCGACGTAGATCAGACGGTTCGGTTTGTATGCCTCATCCGAATGGACGAGGTAATCGTCGCTCTGGTCCTTCAGCAATTCGTCCGCCGGTTGCAGCGCCAGCGGATCGTCGCGGAACGTATCGGCGGGTTGTTCGGACGGCTGCGCCTGCGTCAACACGCCGGCATGAAACAGATCGTTCGCCGCGCCATCCGGCGAAGACAGGTACAGCCGCAACGTGTGATCCGACAAATCCTTCAGCGAACCGGCGTGCCGCCATTCGTCCGCGCCCATCACCCAGTAATTGACGCGCGCGCTCAGCATCTTCGGGCGCTTGCCGCCTTTCAGTACCCAGTCGAAGAAATCGATGTGCAATTGATCGATGTCCAGCACCGATTTCCTGTCGAAGGTCAACCCGCCGAGTTTCTCCTGCGGGTGCCGCGTGCCGGGATGATCCCAAGGCCCAATCAAAAGATAGAAACGCTGCTTCGCTTTCGCCGAGGCACTCGCCATGAATTCGCGGTTATAGCGCAGCGCACCGGGCTGGTCGCCGTCGAAATAGCCGGTGATGGTCAGGATGGGAATATTGATCGTGGCGTAATCGGACGGTTTGGGGTTGAACGCGGCCCAGTAATCGTCGTAAGCAGGATGCTCCAGCCACTGCAGGAACGCGTCGCGATTGGTGCCGGACAGATCGGCGAGCTGGTGGAAGGGTAGATTCTGCTCGTACGCATCGACGAAACGCGTGCGCCAATATTTCCCGTCGCCGAACAGGTTGTCCTGCCCGGTATGTCCGCTGGTGTAGGCCAGCCACTGCGCCATGTAACTCAGGAAAATGCCTTTGGGCTGCGGATAATCCCAGCCCGGGTACACCGCCGCGGTCGGCACGGCGGCGGCGAGATGCGCGGGATGCTGCGCCAGGATCTGCCACTGATCCATGCCACGATAGGAGCCGCCGCGAGTCACCACGCGGCCGTCGCACCAAGGTTGTTTCGCCAGCCACGCGATCACGTCGGCGCCATCCGGACCATTGCCGTACAGCGGCGTGTATTTGCCGCCGGAAGAACCGCGTCCGCGCACGTCCACGCTGACGTACACGTAGCCGTGCCCGGCGAATTTCACCGCGCGCTCCTGGGTTTCGTCGGCGATGTAAGGCGTCATCACCAGCACCGCCGGCAACGGTTTGGATTGGTCCGAAGGCCGCCAGATCGTCGCCGCTAGTTGCACGCCGTCGCGCAACGGAATCATGTGGTGCAGGTCCACGACCACGTTTTCGGGCTTCGCATCGTCGGCCCAGGCAGGCCACGCCAGCGCGATCGCCAGCAGCACCAACACCTGGCAGATAGTTTTCATCGCGGCTCTCCCTGCGGGACCAGCGGATCATCCCTGATGTGGAGCCCGGGGACTACGTGACCAAAGCAATAGATGAAGCGCTCGACCCGCACCACGGCCCCGGCGCAGGCATACTATGGCGTCCGCAGGGCGGAGCGGTGGCAGAAAAGGACAAAGGAATGCGGATTCTGGTCACAGGGGCGGCCGGGTTCATCGGCGCCGCGCTGTCGCAGCGGCTCTTGGACCGGGGCGATGAGGTGCTGGGGTTCGACAACCTCAACGCCTACTACGACGTTTCGTTGAAGCGCGCGCGGCTGGAGCGGCTGACGCCGCGTCCGGGCTTCTCGTTCGTGCAGGCCGGCATCGAGGACCGCGCGGCGGTCGAGCGCGCTTTCGCCAGCTTCAAACCGGCGCGGGTGGTCAATCTCGCGGCGCAGGCCGGTGTGCGTTACTCGATCGAGAACCCGCACGCCTACGTCGAATCCAATCTGGTCGGCTTCATCAATATCCTGGAAGCCTGTCGGCACGGCCAAATTGAGCACCTGGTCTACGCTTCCTCCAGTTCGGTATACGGGGCCAACCGCAAGCTGCCGTTTTCGGTGCGCGATGCGGTCGATCATCCGGTCAGCCTTTACGCCGCGACCAAGAAGGCGAACGAACTGATGGCGCATACCTACAGCCATCTCTATGGCTTGCCCACGACGGGCCTGCGCTTCTTCACCGTCTACGGTCCGTGGGGACGGCCCGACATGGCGCTGTTCCTGTTCACGCGCAGGATTCTGGCTGGAGAACCGATCCAGGTTTTCAATCAGGGCCACCACACCCGCGATTTCACCTACATCGACGACATCGTGGAGGGGGTGATCCGCGTTCTGGACCGGCCTCCCGGCACAAATCCTGCTTTCGATTTCATCGATCCCGCGCCGGATTCCTCTTCGGCGCCCTATCGCGTTTACAACATCGGCAACCATCAGCCGGTGCAACTGGCCCGCTACATCGAGGTGCTGGAGGACTGTCTCGGGCGCAAGGCGGAAAAGATCCTGTTGCCGCTGCAGCCCGGCGACGTCCCGGATACCCACGCCGACGTGACCGAACTGGCGCGTGACACGGGGTATCAACCCGCTACGCCGGTGGAAGAAGGCGTGCGCCGGTTTGTCGAGTGGTATCGCGGCTTCTATGGGTTTGAGTCTAAACGTTAAGAACACAGAAAGTTGGTTGTGACTGTGCTAGGTTTCACGGTTCGGATAATCAAGCGGACGGGAAAGCCATGAAGACCCTCATTCGTTTCATCGCGCTCGGTTGTCTCCTGCTGCTGGCGGCATGCGCCACCACTACCGGCTCCAATCAGGCGCCGCCCTTCAACCCCGACGCGCAGCAGGTCAAGAGTTATCACATCGGCGTCGATGACCAGGTGCAGGTGACGGTCTGGCAGAACCCGGACTTGAGCATCAGCGCGCCGGTGCGTCCGGACGGCAAGATTTCCGTGCCGTTGATCGGTGATGTGCAGGCGGGCGGGCGGACGGCGGAAGATGTTGCCGCCGAAATCAAGGACAAGCTCGGCCAGTACATCCGCGATCCGCAGGTGACCGTGGTGCTGACCGAATTGCGCAGCCACGAGTATCTCTCGCGGGTGCGCGTCACCGGTGCCGTGCGGCAACCGATTTCGATCCCCTATCGCCAAGGCATGACCGTGCTCGACGCCGTTCTGGCCGCAGGTGGCCTCAACGATTTCGCCGCGCCAGACAGTACCGAGCTGTACCGGAAGGGTCCGGACGGCGCGACCAAGGCGTACAACGTGCGTCTGGACAAGGTGCTGGAATCCGGAGATCTGTCGACCAACTACCCGGTGCAGCCCGGTGACGTGATCACCGTACCTACCCGCACCTTCTGAAGCAGCCGCGAGCAGCAACGTGAACACCGATCTGATCCCGCTCAATCCCTACAGCGTCACCGCGCTGGGGGGGACCATTGTCACGGAAGCCAGGCGTCGCCGCCTGACATTGGTGATCATCTTCGCCGTGATCGCGTTGCTCGCGTTGGTGGTGGGTGTGCTCTGGCCGAAGAAGTTCGTTTCCGTCACGACCATCCTGGTACAGGAAAACAACATCATCAAGCCGCTGACCGAGGGTCTGGCCGCTCCCACCGCGGTTGCCGATCGGGCGGGCATCGCTTCCGAGGTGATCTTCAGCCGCAAGGTGATGGAGCAGATCCTGAAAGACGGCGGCTGGATGGCCAATCATCCTTCGCCGCTGGAACAGGTGCGGCTGATCAACGACATCAAGTCGCGCACTTCGATCGACACCCCGCGCGACAATCTGCTGGAAATCAGCTATTCCGATACCGATCCGCAACGCGCCTACAAGGTAACGCGGGAGATGGCGCAGTTGTTCATCCAGGAAAGCCTGGAGTCCAAGGAGCGCGAAAGCGCCAGCGCCTATGAGTTCATGGACAACCAGGTGAAGGAATACCAGAAGAAGCTGGACGCCGAATCCGACAAGATCAAGCAGTTCCTGGAAACGCACGAGGATGCCGCGCCGGGCAACCAGGTCGATACCAGTACGCGCATCGCACAGTTGCGCACCGACATGGAAACCGCGCGCATGAACATCGCCGAGTTGGGTTCGCAAAGCGCGACGCTCGGCGGGCAGCTTTCGGGCCAATCGGAAGTATCCGCGGTACAGACGCGCGAAGGCGTCTACCTCGCACAGATCGCGGAGCTGCAGTCCAAGCTCCAGCAGTTGCAGTTGACCTACACCGACAATTATCCGGACGTGGTGCGCACGCGTCATCAGATCGAGGATCTGCGCAAGCAACTGCAGCAGGCTGAACAGCAGAAAAGCGCGGCGAAGCTCGCCGGCACGCCGACGTCGATCGACAACACCGTGCAATTCAACCCGGTGTATCAAACCTTGCAAACCAAACAGGCGGAGCTGCGCGCGGACCTCGCCGCAGCGCAGGCGCGCCTGGGCTCCAGCTCCTCGCAATTGCAGAGTGAACTGGAACGCAGCAAGCGAATCGCCGCGACCGCCGATGAGATGTCGCAGCTTTCGGCCGACTACCAGACCACGCAGGCGATCTATCAGGATCTGCTGAAACGCCGCGAGAATGCGCGCGTGTCGATGGATCTGGACAAGGAGCGGCGGGGACTCACCTTCACCGTCCAGGATCCGGCGATGTTGCCGCTGATGCCGTCCGGTCTGCGGCTGATGCATTTCGCCGCCGCGGGTCTGGCATTGGCTGTGCTGGTTCCGTTCGGGCTGCTGTTCGGCATCGCGCGCTTCGATCCGCGCGCGCGCCGCAGCGACCTGCTCGAGCAAAGCACTGGTCTGCCGGTATTGGCGACGATTCCGGCCTTCCGCACCGCGCACGACCAGCAGCGGGACCGCCGCCGCGCAATCCTCGCCGCGGCGATCGTGGCTGCGGTGTTTGCGACATACATCCTGCTTTATCTCATCCGCGCGTCGAGGGGGACATGAGCACCATCGAAGGCGAACAGACCCTGCGGGGCGCAGAAACTGCCGTTGCGTCCGAGTCCCGCCGGGGCAGTGCCGGTCATTCGATCGCGCTGATGAAAGAAGGCGGCGCACTTGCGCCGCACCAGCTCGAAGCGCGACGGCTGATCAACGGCGATGCGTCGACGCGCGAACTCACCAACTCCTTTCGCGAGTTGCGAACACGCCTGCTGGAATTGAGCGACGGACAGAATTTCACCACGCTGATCGTACCGGTCGGCCGCGGCTCCGGCGCCAGCTTCATTGCGCGCAATCTGGCATTGGCCTTTGCTTTCGACGAAGCGCGTACCGCGCTGCTGGTGGATTGCGATTTGCAGCGGCCCAGCCAGCACATCGCCCTGGGCGTGGATCCGAATTCGGGCGGGTTGGCCGATTATCTCGAACATCCCGCGGTCGGCATCAAGCCCATCCTCTATCACACAGGCATTCCGCGGCTGCGGCTGGTGCCAGCAGGCAACGTGCACGATGGACACATGGAGTACTTCTCCTCGTTCCGCATGCGCGCGGTGCTGGACTCGCTGCGCTGCCGCTACCCGGACCGTTATCTGTTCCTGGATGGCCCGCCGATCAAGGGCTCGCCGGACGCGCGCATCCTGTCTGACCTGGCCGACTACGTGGTCGTGGTGGCCGGCTACGGGCGCGACACTCCGGCCAGCATCAATCGAGCGGTAGCCGGTTTCGATCCCAGCAAGCTGGCGGGACTGGTATTCAACGAATCACCCTGATTGCCGAAGGTGGCCTATGCCGGTACCAACCATGCTCGCCCGCGGCGTGGCCTTTGCACTGATCGGCGCGGTCAGCGCCGCTGCGGGCGCACAGGATTATGGTCCGCCGCCATCCTCGCCTCCGCCCGACGCGAACGTGCAGCCGGTCATCCAGCCGAGCTACGGCACCAATGTCCCTTCCGGCCTCCATCCGAACGAAGGGCCCGCCGCACAACTCAACTACACGCTCGAACTGGGCGCGGAACACAGCAGCAACATCAATCTGAGCCAGTACGATCCGATCAGTCAGGACCTGCTGATCCCGCGGTTGTTCTTCTCCTATGACCAGGTCGGCTCGACCTTGCAGGCGCATGCGGTCGGGCAGATCGAATACCGCGACTACCTACAGGGCGATTTCGGCAATGAATTCCGGGGCAATCTGGCGGCGGCGCTCAACTGGGTGATGCTTCCGGAACGGCTGGCCTTCGCGATTACGGAAAACAGCGGCGTCGAGCCTGTGAATCCCCTGGCCAACAACGCGCCGACCAACGTGCAGCAGACCAACGTCTTCTCGGCGGGTCCCACTCTGCTGCTTCACTTCAGCAATGCGTTGCGCGCGCAGGCGGACCTCCGCTACATCAATACCACCGCATCAAAGACCAAGTATTTCGATTCACAGCGTGGTTCGGGTGCGCTGCGACTGGTGCGAGAGCTCAACGCGACCGATCAGGTCTCGGCGAATGTGGAAGCCGAACACGCGCACTTCACCAACCCCGGCACCGGCCCGGGCCAGTTCACTCCCGACTACGACAGCTACAACATCTACGGTCGCTACCAGAGCAAACTTGCCAGTATCCAGATCGATGCGATCCTGGGATGGTCCAAATACGTTTTCGGCGACGGCGCGCCAGACCAATCGGGCAGCATGGTGCGTGCGCTGTTGAACTGGAACGTCACACCGGAGAGCACGCTGGGCATTGGCGGCACACGTCAGTTCACCGATGCTTCGGAGCAACTGATTGTCGATCCGACGCAAATCGGCACCAGTATCGACACCACCAGCATCACCGTGGGCAATGCGGTGATCACTCCGCAGATCTATCTCGAAAAGCGGTTCGATGCCAATTATGCATATCAGGGTCCGCGCCTGGGTTTTTCGATCGCGCCTTACTATCGGCAACAGAACTATCTGAACGATCCGACTTTCAGCCAGCAGGGTCCGGGGCTTGCGTTCAATGTGGAATACCGCCTGCGTCCACTGCTGACTGCCGGTTTTGCCGCCGCTGCGGAGCGCACCAGCTACACCTCGCTGGACCGCCGCGATGAACTGTACAGCTACGGTCCGAGCATGACCGACCAGTTGACGCCACACTGGAGCTGGCGGCTCAATCTCACCCGCAATCAGCACAACAGCAACCAACCCGGGCTGAGCTACAACGAAAACGTGGTGTTCTTCGTCATCAGCTACAAGCGCTGATCACCATGGAAGAAAGCGGCCGCGAAGCAGCGGCGGAAGGGCTGCGGATTCTGGTGCTGACCGACACACCCATTCTCGGAGCGGGCGGCAGCGAACGTTTTCTGCGCAACCTGCTCAGCCGATTGCCGCCGCAGTGCCGGGTGGATGTGTTGCAGCTCACCAGCGAACCGGACACCTCGAGCATTGTGGGCAATCTGGACCGAGCCCATGTGCGTCTGCTCTACCATCCGGTTCGCGCGATCTACGGGTTCGCGGGCTTGCGCGCCATCTGGCGCATACGCCGGCTGGTGCGAGAAGGCAAGTACGACATCGTGCAATCGCATCACGAGAAGTCGGATCTCATAAACGCCCTGCTGCCGCGCCACCCTCGCCGGATGCGGCGGCTCTCGAACCGGCGCGACATGGGATTCCAGAAATCCGGAAGGATGCGTTGGCTGATGCGCCGCTTGAATCACCGTTTCGACCGCATCGTCGCGCCCAGCAGGGCGATCCTGGATTTGCTGGCCGCCACTGAGCGGGTCGATCCCGCCAAATTGATATGCATCCCGAATGGGGTCGACACACAGAAATTCGTTCCGCAGGAAGCGGGACGAAGCGCCATGCGTGCAGAGCTGGGCTTTGCCGGCGACGAGTTGCTCGTCGGTTGTGTCGCCAATCTCTATCCGGTCAAGCGCCACTCGGACTTGATCGAAGCGTTCGCGGGAGTGCACGCGGCCGTGCCCAGCGCGCACCTGCTGCTGGTGGGCGACGGCCCGCTGCGCGATGCGGTTGAACAGCAGATCGTCTTCCACGGATTGACCGATGCGGTGCGCCTGCTCGGCGATCGGGATGACATTGCGAGCATTCTTCCGGCACTGGACGTGTTCGTACTGGCATCGAGCAGCGAAGGTTTGTCGAACGCAATTCTGGAAGCACAGGCCTGCGCCCTGCCGGTGATCGCCACCCGGGTCGGCGGCAACCCGGAGCTGGTCGGGGAGAACTGCGGCAGGCTGGTCGAGGCCTCACAACCGGAAGCCTTGGCGTCGGCGATGCTGGAATTGCTGCAGAACCGGGCGCTCCGCCGTGCACTCGGCACTACTGCCCGTGCGACGGTGGAGCTGAAGCACTCGCTCCAGGGCATGGTGAACGCGTACCTGCGCCTCTATCAGGACCTGCTCGGTGAACACTGAGCCGCATGTGTTGCATTTGCATTCGAGCGCGGGAGTGTACGGCGCCGAATACGTCTTGCTGGGTCTGATCCCGGCGTTGGCTCGCATGGGCGTGCGCAGCACATTGGTGTGTCTGGACAGCCCTCTGCATCCGGATCAACCGCTGCTCTCGCGCGCGCGCGAGTTGGGCGTCCCGGCCGAACGTATTTCCTGCCGTGGCCGGCTGGATTGGGGCACGATTCGCTCGCTGCAAAGCCGGATCGCTGAGGAACCCAATTCCTTGCTGCATGTGCACGGCTACAAAAGCGCGTTTTATGCGTGGCTGGCGCGGCATGGAAGCTCGACACCCATCATTGCCACCCTCCATGGACCGATTTCAACTTCGCTGCGGTTGCGGTTTTATACGCAGATCGAACGCTGGTTGTTGCGGCGCTTCGACAAGGTCTGCGTGGTGTCCGCGCGCATGCAGGATGACGTGAAGCACGCCGGCGTCGCACCCGACCGGATCTGCCTGGTGGAAAACGGAATCGATACGGAGCGTTTCAGGCCCGACGCACCGCCGTTGCCGCGGGCGGAGTTCGGCATACCCGCGGACGCATTCGTGTTCGGCAGTGCGATGAGGTTGTCCGAGGAGAAAAATCCGCTCGGCCTTCTGGATGCATTCGCCATCGTGGCGGATCAGGCCCCCTCGGCGTGGCTCACCGTCGCCGGAGAAGGCCCGCTCCGGTCAGCGTTGTTGGCGCACGCCGAGCGGCTCGGAATTGTTGCGAGGGTGCGCCTGCTCGGGGCGCGCGATGACCTGGAGCGCTACTACCCCATGCTGGATTGCTTCGTACTTCCGTCGCACTACGAAGGATTGCCGCTGGCGCTGCTCGAGGCCATGGCCGCAGCACGGCCGGTGGTATGCACCGATGTCGGGCAGACCCAGGTCGTTCTTTCCGGACTGTCGGCGCGGTTGGTGCCGGTCGCGGACGCCCCGGCACTGGCATCGGCGATGCAAGCGGCTCTGGGCGAGGCCGGTGCGCGGCCCGACTTGCGCCGCCGTGTCAGTGAAAGGTATTCGTCGGATCGAATGGCACAAGCCTACGCGAACGTATACCGTGACTTGTGGAGGAGCCATGGCTACGCCTTTGCCTGAGCGTTCGCGCGCGCCGCACGCCGCTTCCTCGCGGCTCCGCGGGTTGACCGCGGCTGCGGCGCCTTCTGCGTCCGAACCGGTTGCGACCCGGCATAACTGGGCCTTGTATGCATTTCTTTTTCTGCTGCCGCTGCAGAACATCCAGACGGGCTATCTGCCGAAACTGCCATTCGGCATCAACTTTCTGAATGTCGGTTTTCTGCTGGCATTGATCGGCGCGTGGCGGATGCGCGGACACATCAGCCGCTGGAGCGGCGTGCATCGCTGGGTGTGGCTGTACGTCCTCTGGTCGGTGATCACGCTGCTGATCGGAATGTGGCTCCATCCCGACCCGGGTTCCAGCCGGGTCAACGATCTCAAGGATTCGATGCTCGCAGTGCTGCTGCTGTTCGTGGTGGAGATGAGCGTGACCGACTGGTTCAACCTGAAACGGGTGATCCTCTTCATGCTCCTGCCGCTGCCGTACATCCTGCGCGTGACCTGGTCCGAACACATGAGCGTCAGCGCCTGGCACTACAGCGACGACATGCGGCTGCAGGGAACGTTTTCCATGCTGGGCGCCAACGAGTTCGCGGCGTTCTGCGTCACCATGGCCCTGATGTTGTTCGCCCTCATGATCGCCGGTGGCTTGTCGAAGGTATGGCGAACGTTGCTGGCCGGCGGCGTGATCTGCATGGTGCTAGGCGTGCTCTGGGCGTACTCCCGCGCGGCGTACGTTTCCGTCCTGGTCGGTGCGGCGGTGATCCTGCTGTTGTGGCGCGGCCGCTGGAAGATGGTCATCCCGGTGGCGCTCGCGCTCGCGATCGTTCCACCCATGATGCCGCACTCGGTCAGCGAACGCTTCGACAGCACGCACGTCGAAGGGGGGCAGGTGGACGCAAGTACCGCAGACCGATACGAGTTTTGGGACGTGGCCTTGGGTATATGGCAGAAACATCCTCTTTTCGGCACCGGTAATTACACGTTCTCCTCCGTCAGTCCTTACGGGATGGATACGCACAACTTGTACATGCGCACCCTGGCCGAAGAGGGGCTGATCGGCATCTCCATTCTCGTCGGATTGTTCTTCAGTTTCCTTCGTGCCGCATGGCGTACTTTCCGCGACTCTCCACCGGGCAGTGTCGGTTATGCGCTGGGCTTGGGCATGCTGGGTGCGTGGCCAGCGTTGGTAATAGGCAATTTCTGGGGAGACCGCTTCACCTACGCCCAGATGATCGGCTACTTCTGGGTATTCGTGGCGCTGATGCTCAAGGCGCGTGAGCTGGCATTGGCCGAACGCGCCAAGGTGGAGCGCCCCGAAACGAAGGCGCCGCAACCGGCGATCCCCATCCGCCGCTACGCAATGCCGCGACGCCCGACCCGCCGCGAACAACTGCTGCAGAAGCGGCTGGCGGCAAAATGAACGGGCCGCGGCTGCCCGTGTTGATGTATCACGGGCTGCACCAGGCGGCAGAGGCTCGCGCGGACCGCGTTTACAGTGTGCTGCCTGCGGATTTCGAAAGGCAGCTCGACTGGCTGAGCGATCATGGCTTCCGTACCATTCGTCTGGATGGGCCGGCGCCGGTCGCAGCGCATGACAAATGCGTGGTGATCAGCTTCGACGATGGCGACGCCACCAATTGCAGCGTCGCGCTGCCGTTGCTGGCTGCGCGCGGAATGGTGGCCGAATTCTTCGTTACCTCCGACTTCATCGGCCGGCCGGGAATGGTGTCCGAAGACGACGTGCGCGCGCTTGCTATGGCGGGCATGGGCGTGCAATCGCATGGCCGCAGCCATCGATTCCTCGAAGATCTGGATGCGAAGGAACTCGACGCCGAACTGATCGAAAGCAAGCGGCGGCTGGAAAGCATCACCGGTCAAGCGGTGACTGCGCTCGCGTTGCCGGGCGGACGCGGCGGTGAGCGCGAGCGCGCCGCCGCTTTGAGGCTGGGTTATCGTCATGTGCTGACGTCGATCCCCGGCGTGAACCGTGGTGCGTTCGCCAATGATTGCCGCGAACGGATCGCGATAACGCGCGGCTTGGACCTCGATGACTTTTCGAACCTGCTGCGATGGCGCGGGGTACGGCCGCGGCTGATTCGGGTGCGCTACCGCTTGCTCTCCTGGCCGAAGGCGCTGCTGGGGAATCGCCGATACGAACGTCTGCGCGCGCGGCTCCTGCCCGGATGAGCGCGGTCGTCTTCTGGGTCAGCATCGCGCTGGTCCTCTACACCTACCTCTTGTACCCGGTGCTGGTCTTGCTGCTGGCACGCAACCGCGGACGCACGCCGCAATCGAATGCGCAAACGCCCGCATTGACCGTGGTAATCGCCGCGCACAATGAAGCGCAGCGCATCGAAGCGCGGGTGCGCGACGTGTTGGCGCAGGATTACCCCCTGGAAAACCTGCGCGTGGTCGTCGTGGATGACGGCAGCACCGATCAGACCGCCCGGGCCGCTGCGATCGGGGACTCGCGCGTGCATGTACTGCGGCTGGAGCAAAACGAAGGCAAGGCCGCTGCATTGAACGTCGCGCTGAGTAAAGTCGAGGCCGGACTCGTCGCGTTCACCGATGCGCGGCAGCGGTTCGCGCCCGGCGCGCTGCGCAACTTGGTCGCGCCGTTCGCCGATCCGGCGGTAGGGGCGGTGAGCGGAGAATTGTCGATTGCGGCAGCAGGCAGCAGTGTGAGCACCGATGTAGGACTGTACTGGCGCATGGAAGTCGCGCTGCGCGAAGGTGAGGCACGACTCCGCTGGCTGCACGGCGTCAGCGGAGCCATCCATGCCATGCGCCGTGAACTGATTCCTGCGCTCCCGCCGGGCTTGATACTGGATGACATGTATCTGCCGTTGAGCGTCGTGTTTTCCGGCGGCTGGGTCTGGATGGCGCGCGAAGCCGTCGCGATCGACGCGCCGAGTGCCAGCACGGCCGCGGAGTTCCGCCGCAAACTGCGCACGCTGGCGGGCAATTGGCAGTTGATGGCGCGTTTGCCGCGCCTGTTGAACCCGTTTGCGAATCCCGCATTCTTCGCGTTTGTTTCGCACAAGCTGCTGCGGCTGGTCGCGCCTTGGGCGTTGCTTGCCGCGTTGCTCGCATCGGCCCTCGCAGCCGGCGATTTCTATTTCTTCGTGATGTGGCTGCAACTCGCCGCCTATGTCGGCGCGGCAGCGGCGATCCTCTGGCCGCGCGCGGCGGCACGCGTCCCGTTATTGAGAACCGCGGGCACTTTCGCGATGTTGAATGCCGCCGCGTTGCTCTCATTGCCGGCGTGCATTGCGCTGGATCCGCGCGGACTGTGGAAGAAGCATTGACATGGCGCGCATCCTCGCCCTGACCAGCCGTGTTCCCTGGCCGCCGCGGGAAGGACATCAGTTGCGCACGTTCCACCTGCTGCGCGCGCTCGCGTCGAAACACCAGGTGCATCTGCTGAGTTGCCTGCGGCCCGACGATGCGCCCGACGAAACCGGCCCCTTGCGCGAAATGCTCGCAGGCTTCGAAAGCTTCCCGCTTCCCAGCACCCGCTCACGCCCGAAGCTGATCCATGCCGCGATCGGCAGCTTGCTGTCGTCCACACCATTCGTCGCCCGCAAGTACGAAATTCCGGCGTTGCGTGCACGGCTTGCCGAACTCGTGCCGCACTTCGATCTGGTGCACGTCGACATGCTGCCGCTGATGGCGTATGCGGACCAGGTCCCCGCTTCGACCCCGCTGGCGCTGAACGCGCACAACGTCGAACAGACCCTGCTGGAGCGGCGAATCGAGGTGGAATCCAGTGCGTTCGCCCGCTGGTTCTTGCGAACACAATTGCCGCGTTTGCGGGCATTCGAACGCGGCGCGTGCGAGCGTGCCGATGCGGTACTCGCCTGCTCGCGGGCGGATGCCGAGCAGCTCCTCGGTCTCGCACCGGGGACGCCGGTTCACGTCGTGCCCAACGGTGTCGATCTGGAATTCAATCGGCCCGGCGCAAACGAACCAGACGCATCGCATTTGGTGTTCGTCGGCCAGATGAGCTGGTTTCCGAACCGCGACGGCATGGAGTGGTTATTGTCCGAGGTGTTGCCCCGCGTCCTCAGCGCGCGTCCCGATGTACGGTTGACGGTCGTAGGCAAATCCGATGGGTTGAAGGTACCGCCCTCAATGGCGGCGAACGTGCGATTGGCCGGATTCGTGGACGACGTGCGGCCGTACATCCAAGCTGCAGGGGTGTACATCGTGCCGTTGCGGACCGGCAGCGGAACGCGGCTGAAAATCCTCGAGGCCATGGCGCTCGGCAAGGCGATCGTCACCACCCGCGCGGGCGCGGAGGGCATTTCGCTCGGACCCGGTGTTGATGCCTTGTTTGCCGACGAGGCTGGAGCCTTCGCGGAGACGGTCCTGGAATTGATCTCCAATCCAGCGGAAATCCGGCGCTTGGGATGTAATGCCAGAAGCGTCGCCGAACGCGAGTACGGATGGGACGCGATCGGTGCAGCCCTGCTGTCCCACTACGAGGCATTGATTGAAAGCAGAGGTGAAGACCGCGGCGCCGCCTCCGCCACAATGCCGTCCTCATGAACGCGCCCGCCCACTCAGCCAGCCCTCTGTACGTCGAGCCGGCGGCCGGCGAGCCCAGGCTGCGCATCGGGCTGTTGCTGGATGAACCGACGGTGCCCGCGTGGATCGCGCGCATCACAGACGAGATCGAGGACAGCGAATTCTGCGAGATCGTGCTGGTCGTCATCGATGCGGAAGGCACCGGTGCACGCGACACGGCGCGCGGCCGGTTCCTCTACGACGGATATGTCCGCAATGAAATCCGGCGCCGGCGCGATCTGCAGTCCGCATTTTCCAAGCGCGATCTCCGGGGTGTTTTGACGGATGCCGCCTGGTTGCGCGTCGTTCCTCGACGAGACGGAGAAAAGCGGTGTCTCTCGTCCGCCGATCTGGACGAAATACGAAAAGCGCGATTGGATGTGCTCCTGCGCTTCGGCTTTCGTGGCGAGCTGTGTGCCGAACTGGTTTCCGTGGCGAAGCACGGAATCTGGATGTACGCGCACGGCATCACTCCGGAAAGCGCGAACGATCCGAATCTGCTGCGGGAGATTCAAGGTGGTGCCACGGTGTCCGCGAGCGAACTTTGGCAACTGCCGCCGGCAGGGGAACCACCACGGCTACTGTATCGCTCATGGGGTTCCACCCACCCGCACTCGTTGGAACTCGCGCAGCAGGCTGCATCATGGAAATCTTCGGCCTTCGTGATGCGATGCCTGCGGCAGCTCGCGCGGACGGGCCGGCTGCCATCCGAGCCGTCGCAACGGCCGGAACGACCTCTTGGCCGCGGCAACCCGGAAATGGCGCATTTTCTGGTGCGCAATCTAGTTCACAAGGCGCGCGCGCTGATCCGAAACCGCACGAGCGTCGAACACTGGTCGGTGCTCTGGAGGAGAGGCCGGCCGCTGGACCCCGCTGCACCCGCGTTCCAGGCCGCACAGGCCGTGCCGTGCCCACGCGGGCATTTCTACGCCGATCCGTTTTTGTTCCGTCATCGCGGCGAGGACTGGCTGTTCGTTGAAGATTACGACTATGCCAAAGGGCACGCCGACATCGCGGTGATTCCATGGAGTGAACAGGGCCCCGCAGGCCCCGCGCGCGCCGCGCTGCAGTTGGCGGAACACCTTTCCTATCCGCACGTGTTCGAGTGGAGAGACGAGGTTTACATGGTCCCGGAAATCGGCAGTTCCGGCGGCCCGGTCCGTCTTTTCCGCGCGCGGCATTTTCCCGACGACTGGGAGTTGGCCGGCGAACTGCTGTCAGGTCGGCTGGCCGTCGATGCCACACTGCACGAACACCGGGGCCGCTGGTACATGTTCGCGAATGTTTGCGAGGCAGGCGGCAGCGAAAACGACGAGCTGTTCCTTTTCCATGCAGATACTCCGCTCGGGCCGTTCGAGCCGCATCCGCAAAATCCGGTTGTGTCGGACGTGCGCCACGCAAGGCCGGCCGGGCGCATCTTTACGCACGAAGGCCAGTTGATCAGGCCGAGCCAGGATTGCGCAGGCGGCTACGGCCGCGCGGTGGTGTTCAACGAAATCCTGATCCTCGATCCGGAGCAGTACCGGGAACAATGCATCGGCCGGCTCGAACCCCCTGTCCGCGGCGCGCGATGGGGCTATCACACCTACGCCCTGCTGGATGATCTCGAGGTCCTGGATATCAAACAGCCGAGATTGCGCTGGCGGGTCGGCGCGTAGCCACCGATTCAATGCTTGTGCGCCGTGCAAAGAAAATGGCGGCCCTTCGGGAAACGGATTTCATCGAAGCCGAGCCGACGCAAGGTGCGGACGAATCCAGCCCGGGTCTGGAACGATTCGCATCGATGTCCCCGTGGAAACCGGAGCTGTGCTTCGCAGAAATGAAACGCCAGGCCATTGGCGGTTACGTAGAAGCGGAACATCACGTCTTTCCACGCGCGGGCTCTCATCGATTCGAACAGGTGACGCGCGACGGCTTTGAATGAATGCAGGCTCAGCCAGATACGGCCGTTGTCTGCCGATACCCGCGCGATTTCAGGAAGCGATTCGCGCAGATCGGTGTAAGGCAACGCCACGCGCGACATGACGAGATCGAAAACCCCGTCGCGAAACGGAAGGGCCTCGGCGGAAGCGAGCACATGACATATGTGCGGGTAGTGCCTGTGTCCGTAAGCCAAGCCTTGCATGTCCACGTCTATGCCCACTTTCAGGCACCCGGAGTGATCGCCGCTGGCGATCAGCGACTGGCCGATTCCACATCCGATGTCCAGCACGGAACGGTCGGTTTGACGGAATTCGGGCAAGGCATGCGCAGGAGAAGCAGGATCGAGTGCCGCTTCGAGCTCGCGCAGGTGATATTCGATTTGCGATTCGGGTGGCACGTTCGCGCTCCGTTTCATTCCGTTGCTGATCGAGGACCGCCTTCCCTGTTTTTTTCCGTATTGCGAGCACGCCAGGCGTATACGAGCCCTCCGACGATTTCGTGTATCGACACTTCCGCTTTGTCGAGCGACGAGCTTTGTGGAATGAAATAGCCGGCGCCTTCCGGCGGCAGGTAGATCGAACCGCTGGACCATGCGCAAGGATCAAAGCCGAATGCGCGAAAGGCGCCCAACGCGCGTGGCAGATGCAGGGCCGAACTGACCAGCCAGACGTGCCGGGATACCGGCGGCGACATCGCCGCGACTCCGCGCGCATTCTGCCAAGTGGTTTGGGAATTCCTCTCCACGCGGATGGATCCGGCAGGGACACCGAGCCGTTCGGCGAGCCTCGCCAGCAGAGCGCCCTGTGAAATCCGCCGCTCGCTGCCGCCGGATACGATCAGGGTGGAATGCGGCGTCCGCTGCCACAGATCCACTGCTGCAAACAGCCGGTGCAGGCTTTCGGCATTGGCGGCCGAGAAATCGTCGATGGATGCGGGTGGGCGATCGAAGCCGCCGCTCAAGACCACAATGGTTCCGGGAGAAGGCCGCGAGCAGGCTTGTGCGGAAGGCGTCCGCGATTCCACTACGCGCACGAGAAGATTGGCGCCACAGGGCGTCATCAACAGAACGAGCAACGCTTCGATCGCGACCCCGGCGTATTGAAGAGTCCGCGGCATCCTGCGCCACAGGAAGATCAGCAGCAACAGAAAAAAAATGGCCCAGCTCAGGGGCGAGAGCACGAATTGTTCGCTCATGTGCGCACTCCAAGCTGCTTCATGTCAGCGCACCCCGCCGATGCAACCACCAGCTCCGTATCGCGTTGCGCAGATTCGCGTCCAGCACCAGCGCGGGTCCGGCATAGAACACGGCCAGCAATGCGGCCATTGCCGCCAATCTTCCGAGGTGCGAATGAACCCTGAACATGCCGGTGAAATGGGCGATCAGCCACACCAGCGCGGCAAGCGCGACGGCCGTGATCGTCGCCCGGCCATTCGGCAGAGCACGCAGGTCACGCGGACACAGGAGATAACGCGCCACGTTGAGGACAACGAAGCTGACTAGCGTGGCCCACACGGCACCCATTACCCCGAGCGTGGGGATCCATAGCAGATTCAGCAGCACGTTGAGCACGGTAGCGCCGGCGGTGGTGACGAAAATGGTGCCGGAACGCTTGTGCAGCATCAAACCGGCGGAACAGATGCCCAGCAATCCGTTGAGCAGATAATTGATGCCGATGAGAACGAAGACCGGCGCAGAGGCGGCCTTGGCGCTGCCCGCCATGAACAGCAGTGCGTCATTGCCGACGGTGATAAGGCCGACAATCGCCGCAGTCACCACGTACACCAGCACGTGCAGCACGGCATGCTTGGTTCGCACCACTGCCTGCGGGCCTTCGGTTTCGTACTGGCGTACGCTGACCTGGGTGAAAGCCACGTTCAACGCGTTCTGGATCAGCGCGTTGATCGTCATCGCCAGGTTGTAGCCGATCGTGTAGACGCCGACCGGCGCGAACGCTCCCATCAAGTGGCGCAGCATCAACCGATCGACGAACGAAAGCAGCACCGAGGACAGCTCGTTGGCCATCATCGGGATGCCGTAACGCACTCCGGCCAGCCAACTCGCGGTGTCGTGATCGCGCCACCGCATCGGCATCCGCCGCCACAACCACAGGGACAAGGCCGTCGCGACCAGGGCCGCGGCGATGAATCTGCCGACGTAGACTCCGTCCGCGCTGCGCGCGACGAAATAGAGAATGGGCAGGATGGCAGCCACTTCCAGCCATCGCCAGCAGACATTGACGCGCACGCTCAAGTCCGAGCGCTCTTCCGCGCTGAACACCGCCGAGACGAAGCTGATCCACATGGTCGGCAGCAATACCGCAAGCATCAGCCAGGCGATGGCGCCTCGCGTATCCGGCACCACCAGGGAATACGTACCGAAGGCGATCAGGGCCAGCAGCCACAGGCCGATGCTGCAGAGCAGCGGCAGCAGCACGAAATTCGAGCCGAAGCGGGCCAATGCATCGCGGCCGCCCCGATGCGGATAGAAGCGGAGAATGGCGTGCTGTCCTCCGAGCTTGAACACGCCAGCGAGGATCAGCAGCCAGGTATCGACATAGCCGAAAATGCCGAACTCTTTGTAACTCAGCAGCCGGGCCATGAAGGGGTAGGAAACAAATCCCGCCACCATCACCAGCACATTGCCGATCGTGTACCGCAGGTAGTGCGTGGCGATGCCTGGACGCGCTGCTTCGGACATGTCCCCGCTGGACTCTCGCAACAAAGGGCCCGAGCGATCACTGCCCGGGTCGTTCGATTCTAACCAGTGCGGGCGCCAGGCAGTGACATTCCCTGGTCACTGTCGAGCAGCGGTGAACGTTCCGCGCGCAAAAGAAAACGGCTCATGCACGCATGAGCCGTTTTTTCCAACTCGCTCGTGTTTTTCTACAACTTGTTTTGGTCAACCGTGCTGTACGGCGTGCGCGGCGTATAGGGCTTCGCGGGTGCTGTGTAAGGCACCGGAGCGCGATAGCTTCCCGTGCTCGGATATGCCTGCTCGCCCGCACCACTCATGATCCGGTTGCAGAACTTCCATTTGCAGAGTGGATGGCCCGGCGCACGCGGCGGCACGACAGGAGGAGGAGGAGCGCCGCCGCCGCCACCCGACCCGGTGCTGCCATATTCGACGGCCCCGATGCTGGTGGGATTCTTGCGTGTGTTGCCGTCGTAGTCATACGCCAGCACTACTCCGCCCTTGGCTGCACCGATCGCGGGACTGCCCGACAGCAGCGTGGCGTCGAAGCTGGCCAGCGTTTCGTTCGCGAGTTTCGGATCCTTGCAGACGTTGCCGGAAGGGCAGAAGTTGTTCTTGACGTTCCAGATGAGATTGTTCTGGTAGTTGACCACACCGTAGTAGGTGCCGTCCGAGTAATAGTCCAGCGCGGTGTAGCCGCCATCGTCACGCGGAATGACGCTGTGCTGACCCAGCCAGATATTGTTGCTGAAGGTGGTCACGTCCGAAGCGTCGGGTGTCATCGATTCGCTGCCCCCGACGAAGAGGGTGTCACCATTGCCGGTGATCGTGTTGTACTGGAGCAGGACTTTTTCGCTCTTGCCGACGAACTCCATCACGACCGCCGTGCCATCGGCCCGGCACATGGTTCCGGCGACTCCCGAGCTGCCATCACCGGCAATCGGCATCGGCGGCTGCCAATCGTTGCAGTACCCGTCGATCACGCTGTTCTGCAGCGTCGCGGTTCCGGAAGTCTTGATCTGGTTTCCGGCGCTGTACGCGGCGTACACACGGTCCAGCATGATCGAACCGGTGCCATTCGCGTAGAGCAGATCCAGTCCATCGGACGAATTGTGGAGGAACTGCGAATTGGTGAAGACGAAATTGCCGCCGGTCCATGCTTCGGCAAAGCCATCACCATAGCCGCCCTCGTTCTGGCCCCAACAGTTGATGATCGTGGTTGCGGGATACGCTTCCGCACAACCGTTCCATTCGACTGTCAACTGATCGAACGTGAGGGTGCCGGAATTGCTGGAGTTGTGGTTGTTGCCGCCGAGATCGCCGTCCCAGCCGGCCCAGCCATTCGCGCGCACGATGACGTTCGACACATTCCAGTCGTGGATGCGCCCGGCATTCACGCCCCGGTCGGCGAAGCCGTGGATGTTGAGATTCTGCAGACTCACATTGCCGGAATCCTGCGCATGAATTCCCATGTCGGCCCAGGTTCCGACATCCTGGCCCCAATTGCGATTGCATTGACCCGACGCGCTGGGCTTGTAATAGACGATGCAGGGCGAATGATCGGTCAGCTCGAGGCATTGGATCGACACATTGTTGCTGCCGTCCAGAGAAAGGATTGTCTGCGCACCCTGCGTTCCCCACAACACGGGCGGCGCCGTACAGGACGCACCCTTGATCACGGTTGGATGTTGGGCATCCGGGCCTGACGGCACGGGCTGAGGCACGCAAAGATACGGGTAATTGATAGCGCAAACGTTCACACCATATTGGCTTTGTGCACTCGAGCTGTATCCGATCATGTAACTGCCGGAATTGATCACGAGCGTGTCGCCGCCCTTGATGCGAGCCTTGTTCGGCTGATTGCTGGCTGCCGGAGGCAGCGCATCCATCGGTGAATGCCACGCGCAGGATTGACCACTGCCGCTGCCGGAGTAGGCGGCGTTCGCCAGTCCGGTACATTGCGTGGGAGTACCGCCATCGGTACGAACGTAATAAGTGGTCGCCGATGCCGTGTTGAAGATCGCGAAAGCGCACCACACCATGAGTGCGGCCAAGCCGCACCTGAACCAATACTTGGGCATTTGCTCTGCTCCGTGGATTGAAGCTGCATCCAGCAACGGAGTCCGTGTGTGGTTCCCCGCCAACCCACGGTGCCATCCAGGCGGCGGCTACCTTACAGAGCTCGATCAAGCACCCCGGTGATTGAGTTCACAATTCTTATCATTCGGTCCGGTGCGCAGACGTATATGGGAAACGGCTGTGAGCCACATCACTGGTAAAAGACTGAACTTGCCCGTGCTCGCCGCCGCAAACGGCCGGAGCAATCTCGATCCGAATCTAGTGACGAGGTCGGTCGCGCTTGGGCGAAGTTGAGTATTCGAGCGCACCGACGCTGGCGTGGGCGGACCTCGGCTTTCCCTGAAAGTCCGTACCGATACTCACTTTCGCTGAAGCCGCCGCGATCGCGGGAGACCCCGGTTCCAGCGCAGGATCATAGCGTGCGAAATCGGAATCGCGCAGCATCGGATCACTGCAGATCGAACCGCCGGGACAAGAGCCGTGCCGGATCCCGTGGACGAGATTGCCGATCCAGCTCACCGCAACCGGATTGTCATCGCCCCCGTAGTATCCGAACGTAGATTCATCGCCGCGTTTGTCGCTGTGCCTTCCGTCCAGGATGTTGTTGGCCAGCACCACCTTGTTGCCTTTTCCGGTTTGCGATGCATCGACCAGACCGTCACCCTGTCCGGTGATGGTATTGAATGCCAGCGTCGAGAGCTGGTTCGACAATGGGAAATCCACTTCGACCGCCGAACCCAGCGCGCGGCAGTCGTCTGCAGACTGCATCGCCCCGAGCATCGTTGTGCCCGCTTTCTGTTGCGTCCACATGCAGTTCCCTACCACGATCGAGTTGACGATCGAGGATGGGCCCGAAATCTTCACTTGATTGCCGGCATTGCCATAGAACCGGCTCTGCACCACCTTCGTGCTGCCGGTTCCATTGTTGTAGAGCAGATCCAGGCCGTCCTGCGTGTTGTCGTGGATGTCCGCGCGGGTGAATATCCAGTCGCCCCCCGTCCAGGCTTCGCCAAAACCGTCACCGTAACCCCCCTCTTCCTGCCCCCAGCAATTGATGATGGCCGAATCCGGATAGTTCTCCGCGCAACCGCTCCACGCAATGGTCAACTGATCGAAGACGAGCTTGCCGGAATTCGCGGACGAGTGGTTGTTGCCGCCCAGATCGCCGTTCCATCCGCTCCACCCGTTCGCGCGGATCGCCACACGCCGCGCGGTCCAGTCATGCAGCCGGCCCGCATTCACCCCGTCGCTCGCAAAGCCGTGGATGTCCAGATCCTGCAACGTGACCTGGCCGGAATCCTGCGCGTGCAATCCGGCCAATGCCCAGGAGCCGACATCCTTTCCCCAACTGCGGCTGCAGGCGAAGCGCGGATCGGGTTTGTAGAACACGATGCATGGGGAATGATCGGTAAGTTCGAGGCATTCGAGCCTGACATTGCTCGAACCGTCCAGCGAAAGAACGTGCGACGCTCCTTGCGTGCCCCACAGCTGCGGTTTGGCGATGCAGGATGCGCCCTTGATCACGGTTGGATGCAGCGGATCAGGGCCGGAAGGCACTGCTTGCGGTACGCAATCATACGGGTAGTTCGCGTCGCACACGTTCGAGCCATAGGCTTCGCGCGCGACCGCGCTGTAGCCGATCATGTAGCTGCCCGGGCCGATGATCAGCGTATCGCCGCCGGCGATACGTGGTTTGTTCGGCTGGTTGTCGGCACGAGGCGGCAGCGCTTCCATCGGAGATTTCCAAGCGCACGCCCTGGCGCTGCCGCTGCCCGGATAAGCCGCATCGGCGAGCCCCGTGCATTGCGCCGCGGTGCCGCCGTCTGTACGGATGTAATACGTCGAAGCCGAAACATGGTTCGAAATAGTCGAACCGCAAGCCAAGAACACCGCCACGGCAGCCAGACGCACCGGTTTTGTGAACATCCTTTTCTCCCGGCGACGCCAAGACTTTCAATTGGCGCCAACGCTCTGCGAGATTATCCGCTGTAATTCGTTACCACGTCGTCCAGAATCCGCCTGAATGTTCTCGCACGTGTGTCCCATCCGAATTCCGATCCCACTCTATGCAATCCCGCCTCACCCATGTTGCGGCGCGACGCCGCATCCGTGAGCAGCAGGCGCAAGGCGTCTGCCAACTGTCCGCCCTGCTCGGGATCGACCAGAATGCCGGTGCGGCCATCCACCACGGCTTCGGCGGTACCGCCGGAGCGTCCTCCGATCACCGGCTTGCCTGCCGCATTGGCTTCAAGGAATACCATCCCGAAGCCTTCCAGATCTCCGGCTTCGGAGATGTTGGGCATCACTACGACGTCGGCCAGATTGTAATGATTGTTCAGATCGTGCCCGGGTACGAAGCCTGCAAACACCACCTTGTCCTGCAACTTCAATGTTTCAGCCAGGGATCGCAACGCAGCTTCCTCGGAACCTTGCCCGACGATCAAGTACTTGAACGGCGGAATCTCACTCGCAAGTGCCGCCAGCGCGCTCATCACGTAGCGGTGTCCCTTGCGCGGCACCAACCGTGCCACGGTCAGGATGACGAGTTCCTCGCGGATGCCATAGCGCCGCCGCAATGCATCGTCCGGCGCATCCGGAAAAAAGGCGGACGTGTCGACACCGGGGGTAATCTTGTGGACTTTCAAATCGTGCACACCGATGCGCCGCAGATTTTCAACCGCAAACCCGCCGTTTGCGATGACGGCATCTGCTGCTGAGAAAATCCTGTCGCGAACCTTGGGCTGAAAGCGGCGCTGGTCCGTCAATGTCACGTCTTCCCCGTGGCAAAAAGTGACCAAAGGAAAACCGAATGCCTTCTTCAGCGCGAGACCGGTCAAGCCCGCCGGAAACAGGTCGCCGCAGCAAACCACGTCCGCCCGGCGAAACAGCGAAGTCAGCGCGCCTGCCGCGACGGGGCCGATCATCTTCGGCAATTGGAAATAGCTGTGATCGAGCAACGGCTTGAAGTACCGCTTGATCCTGAACGACCGCGTCTGTTCGCGCGCATCGAACGCCCGCCATCCCGGCACCTTGCCGGTGACTATCGTCACTTCGCAATCGGGCGCCGCGATCTGCTTGAAAAGGTGGTAGTAAAGCAACCGCGAACCGCCTGCGTGCGGCAAGAACGCATTGGTGATCAGTACGACACGAAGCTGGCGCATGTGGAACGAGTACCTCCTCCAGCGCGCAGAAAGACTGACGATTAGGCACAGCTTTCGGCCCGCAACTTCCGTTCCCACTCCAATGCCGTCCGCGCGATGAAGTCCAGATCATCGTGGCGCGGCCGCCATCCCAGCACTTCGCGGATACGGCGCGACTTCGCGATCAGCGACGGCGGGTCGCCTGCCCGCCGCGGCCGCTCCACATAAGGCACCGGCACGCCGTTGGCCCGGCCGACGGCGGCCAGCACTTCGCGCACCGAGTAGCCATGGCCGTACCCGCAATTGAGCGTGACCGACTCGCCACCGCCGCGCAGATACGCAAGCGCGTCGAGATGCGCGCGCGCCAGGTCGTCCACGTGGATGTAGTCGCGAACGCCGGTTCCATCCGGCGTGTCGTAATCCGTACCGAAAATCGCCAGGGCCGGCCGTTTGCCGAGCGCGGCTTCGCATGCGGCCTTGACCAGCAACGTCGCGTTTTTCGTCGACTGGCCGATGCGGCCCTGCGGATCGCAGCCGGCCACGTTGAAATAGCGCAGTGCCGCATAACGCGGCCCGCCCGCAGCGGCCAGATCCCGCAACATCCACTCGCTCATCAATTTGGATGTGCCGTACGGGTTGATCGGCACGGTCGGCGTGTCTTCATCCGCAACGCCGCCCGCCGGGATGCCGTAAACCGCGGCCGTGGACGAGAACACGAAGTGCGCGACCCCCGCGTCCTTGCAGCAGGCCAGCAGATTGCGCGTGGCGCAGGTGTTGTTGCCGTAATAGCGCAGCGGATCTGCCACCGATTCGGGCACGATCGTGCGCGCGGCGAAATGCATCACCGTGTCGACGTCGTTTTCGCGCAGTACACGCGCGACCAGTTGCGGATCGCCGACATTGCCCACGATCAGTTCCGCACCGATCACCGCTTCCCGGAAGCCCGCGCTGAGATCGTCCAGCACCACCACCCGTTCGCCGGCCTCGACGAGTTGCAGCACCACGTGGCTTCCGATGTAACCCGCGCCTCCGGTGACCAGGATGGTTTCTGTTTTTGTCATCGGAATACCAAATTGCTTGAGCCGGCGACTTTCTCATGCCGATAGCCGAAATCCATCAGAAAAGCGGATACACGAGGGTCATTGTCCTCGACGATCAGCAACGGATGATCGCGACGGAGAAGTTCGACCATGCCCTGCAGCGCCGAAAGTTCGTGGCCCTCTACGTCGATCTTCACCAATCGAATTTGGTGTGGAAGGTTTAGCAAGTCTAACGTCAGGCAAAACACTTGCAATGCGGAATCTGCTGACGTCAATTCCGCCTCGTAGCAGTCTCCCAGGCCGGTGTCCCGGAATTTCGGAATCATCATTCCACTCATGCGGACCGCGTTCGATACCGCGGCATTTATCAACGTCAGATTGGAAAACATGCTGAGGCTTGCATTGGCAGCCAATAACTCAAAAGTTTCCGGCACGGGTTCGAAAGCAATTACTCTCCCATCGGTTGCGACGAGCTCGGATAAGCGCAAAGCATAGTGTCCGATATTCGCACCGATATCGATCACCCAATCCCCTTTCCCTACTAGCGATGACAACATGTCATATTCAGGCTCGGCCGTTCTGAAATTTCCGTACTTGATCTGCCTCGCGAAATATCTTCTCTTCAACTCCTGTTGAGCCCTATGAGGTAGGCGCGATGCGACCTTCTTGAGCAGCTGCTTCATGCTATCGCCCCTTGATGTGTGCCAAGGTTGGACTTAACCGCGATTTACCGAGGCACTGAGGTGCAACATCCACTGATCACCTGAACAAAATCGATTGATACGCAACAGCCGATGACCACGGCCTTCTAGTTCTGCTCGTTCGCGTCCACTTTGGTCCCCGATTACGTAGCGGCAGTCGCCGGCAAACTTATCCCGTACGCGCCTGGCACGCGAAGAGCGCAAGAATGCCGCTGCACTTGACCGTATACATGGTTTAAGGCGCAAAAGAGCATGCGATGCGAGCCGCAAGGGAACGGTGTCGAATCCGGGCGAAGGAGGATCTTCCAGTCAAGCGTCCGGTGAGTAGCCGTATTTCACCAAGCTTTCAGCAAGCACCGATTGCAGGATTGCCTGCTGAGGCGGGGTGAGATCCTCGCGCCATTTGCCATTGGCGGTTTCCAGCGTATACGAAGCGATCGCTTTCTCGAATTTGCGGGACCAGTCCAGCCCGCAAAATTCCACGACCTGCTTGAAATTGGACAAAGGGTCGGTAACGAATTCCTCGTAGCGGATAGCCATGAACTGCCCGGGAGGGATGCGCGCTGCCGCTTCGGCGGTGGCGTCCATCAACAACTTCCACTGAATTCCCGCCAAGGCGACGAAAGATTTGCCGTGTCGCTCCCATTCGGCCTGGTGCTCGGGAGACAACGCGCCCCAGCGCCATTGCGGCGGACCATGCCAGCCTTGCCAGAAATCTACCGCCAGCAGCGAATTCGCCACGGCGCGCCCATCGCGGTAGACGTGGATGAAGCGTGCGTCCGGAAACAGCTCATGCAGAAATCCGATCCGCGGCCAGCCGGTGATCTTGTAGAGCAACCGTTGCCTGCGTCCGACCGGCAATGCACCCATCACCCGATGCACCTGCCGCCGGTTCAGTTCGCTCACATCCGACGCCAGCAAATCGCGAAATGGCTGGCGAAATCCCAGGCAGTGGTGATTCCAGAACACGTAACATTCCGCGGGTTCGTAGCGGCGCTTCAGCAGGGAACCGAGCAAGGGCCAGTCGATCATCCGCATCAGTGTGCGGTGCGGCCCGAGATTGAACGGGAGCAGATCGCACAAGGTGGACAACCAGACCAAGTCCGGATGTTCGGCGAACATCTGATGAAAAATACTCGAGCCGCTGCGGCCGACGCCGACGACGAAAATGGGTCTGTCGATCTTGACGCGCTGCATCGGCGAACCACGTTGCCCTTCGCGCCCATCGGCGTGCGACAGAGGCGGCTTTTCGCTGCGCGCCCTGGAGGCGCCATTGTGGGCGGTTTCCGCTGCGCCGCGCAATAGCCGGATTTCGCTGTCATCCATGACCTGCCCCTCAGTTCGCACTAGCTCTTCGCCAGCGGCGGCGCAGCATCCTCTTCACGGTGAACCACGCCGGCCCAGGGTCATCGGAACGAAAGACCAGGAATCGCGTTCGCACCCATTGCCGGACAACCGTCCACCACGATCCGCGTCCAGCGGGTGACCTGAATACCGTTTTGATGTCGCCCGCGAGGTTGACGCAACCGGCCCCGATGCGGTACTTGCGCGATGCCGGCCTGACGGACTTTCCCTGCGCATCGTCGTAGGCCATCCGGCACACATTCACGCCACAACGCGCAGCAAATTCCACGTACCACCAGCCGCGCGTGTTGATTTCCAGTATTCGAAACTCGCCGTCGCGCGCGTCGCGCTTGAACTCCGCGCTGAAAATGCCGCGATAGCCGAGCATGTCCAGCAAGCCGGCAAGATTCTGCAGCGCCGGATCGACTTCATCCAGGGCGATGCTTTCGCAGTATGAACTGTTGCCGAAATCGGGTGGATGGATCCGCAGCCGCCGGCGCGCGAATAATCCCGTCAGCATGCCGTTTCGATCGCGGAAGCCGTCGATGAAGTAGTGCTCGCTGGCCGGCCCGGGGATGTATTCCTGCACCATCGCTTCCAGACCCCGCCGCTGGAGCTGGTCCCAGATGCGCTCGACGTCCGCACGGCCATTCGCAGCCAACCCCTTCACACCGGTGTGGCGGGTGAATTCCTGCGAGTTGGCAGGCTTGACGAAAACGCGGTCGATTTCTTCGAAGGGGATGGCAGCGATATCTGCGGCAGCGCGCAACGGAAAACTGCGTGGGTGCGGTATCGCGGTACCGCGCAGGAAATCGGCGAATCGGGACTTGTTCTGCAGGATTTCCAGCGTTCCGCGAGAACTGGTGCTTACCGGAAAGCGGCGCCCGAGCGGTGAAGAGGGCAAATCAGAAATCCACAACGCCGCATCGTCGGCCCCCGGAATGAGCACGGCGTCGGGCAATGCTTCCAGCAGCGCGGGCGTTTGCGGACCGAGGCTGCCATCCCAGCGAACGCCGGGCACGGGGCGATACCAACGCGAATGCGCGGCCAGATCGTTCGCCGGACACGCAACCCAGGTTTCGATTCCCGCGAGATGCAGCGCGCGCAGCATGCCCAGCCCGGTATGACCACTCCCGACCACGATCGCCGGCAAGGCTTTCCGCTCAAGCCCCGCCGCCCGCAATCCCCTGTGCTCGACCGGCTGCACCATGTGCGCGTGCTGCACTGGGATAGGATCAGCGCTCCTGGCCCATCGGTTTTCCCCATGATTCGCCATGCCGACCCGCAGACCCCCAGTGCGCAAACAGCGGCTTACTCTACTGCAAGCGCGGCATCCGCGCGTCCACACGGCACGGAGAATTTTTTCGTGCCGGAGCAGTCGCCGCGCCCGCATGGAACCGAGGCATCGTGAACTCGCCAGTGCCTGTTTTTCGTCTCGACCGGCTTTTCGAGGAGCAGGCGGCGCGCACGCCCGAGGCAATCGCACTGCTGGATGACGACGGCACGATGAACTTCGCGGAGCTCGATTCCGCGTCGAACCGGTTGGCCGCAGCGATCCGTACCCGCAATGTTCCGGAGGGCGCTTTCGTGGGAATCCACATGGAGCGCTCGCGCCACTATGTCGCAAGCGTTCTGGGGGTGCTGAAAGCGAACGGGGCAGCCGTGCCCTTGCCACCCTCCTATCCGATCGGCCGCCTGCGCAGGATCCTGTCGTTTACCGGCCTCGATGCGGTGATCGACGACTGCAAATCCCCTCTCGATCCGGGCCTGCACCATCGCATCCTGCACGCCTCCGATGAACTCGCACGGGAGGCGACCCAAGTCCTCCAGGATGGCAACCCGGCCCGGCCAGCATTCGTTCTTTGCTCGTCCGGTTCCACCGGGGCGCCGAAGATGATCGTGCGAAGCCACCGCTCTTTCTTTCACCGGCTGCAGTGGACTTGGGACATGCATCCATACGCCGCCGGTGAAGTGTGCTGCCAGAAGGCCCACATGACGACGACCCACGCCGTCTACGAACTTTTCGAGCCGCTGCTTCGCGGGGTTCCCGTCTGCATCATCTCCGACCGGGAAACGAAGAAGCTGGAAACATTCTGGGACACGATCGAGCGGCGCGGCATCTCGCGGCTGCTGATCGTTCCGTCGGTATTGCAGGCATCGCTGGACATGCCCGGCTTTGCCGCGCCGGATGTTCGCGTGCTGGTGCTGATGGGCGAATATCTGCACCCCGAGCTCGCAGCGCGAACACTCGCGGCATTTCCGGGTGCGACAAACATCTATTCGATCTACGGCAGCACCGAAGCCAGTTCGGTTTTGGTGTGCGATCTCCGGGAATCGGCTCGAAGGGGCGGTGAACTGCCGCTCGGAAAACCGATCTCTCCGGAAGTGCGGGCGTACGTCCTGGATGACAATCTCCAGCCCGCCGCCGTGGGCGCGGCAGGCATGCTCCACATCGGCGGACCTGCGCTCTTCTCCGAGTACTTCGGGAACCCCGCGCTCACCGAGCGCGCGTTCATCATGCTCGACGGCCAGCGGCTCTATCGCACGAACGACCAAGTGCGCCGAACAGGGGACGGCTCGCTGGAATTTATCGGCCGTATCGATCACACCGTCAAGATCAGGGGCTTTCGGGTGGATCTCCAGGAAGTCGAAAAAACGATTTCGGCGCTTTCGATGGTCAGACAGTGCGCGGTAATCGCAAAGGAGCAACCTGACGGCAGCGCCGCGTTGGTCGCCTTCGTATCTCCTGCGGACATTCCTGCTGCTGAAGTATTGCGGGCGCTCAGGGAACAGTTACCCGATTACATGATGCCTGCTCACGTGATCGGGCTGGCGACGTTCCCCCTCACCTTGAGCGGGAAGGTCGACAGATTGAAACTGCTGGAGACCGATGCACCGCTGGCAGCAACTGTTCCTCCCGTTGTTGCCGGAACGGACACCGAGCAACGGGTGGCCGGCGTGTGGAAGGCCGTCCTGATGCATGACCGGTTTCAGCTCGACAGCAATTTCTTCGAAGTGGGTGGAAGCTCGCTGAAGACGTTTTCGGTCATTGCACGATTGCGCGAGGCGTTCGGGCTCGAGCGCGATCAGCTCCCGGACGACGCCGTGTACCGGTTCCCCACCATCCGCACGTTGGCATCCCACATTGATCGTGCGCGCGAAGGCCACGCTTCCGGCTTCGCCTCCGCGGGCTCCATACTCGTCACCTTGAAGTCTGCGCGGGATGCCCATGCTGCTCCGTTGTTCGTCATTTCGTCTGCAGGCGGAACGCTGGGCGCATACGAAAAAACCATCCATGCGCTCAAAACCGGACGGGAAGTGATTGGCGTACGGGATCCATTTCTGCAGGGCGCGAGAGATCCGACAACCGGATTTCAGAATTGGACGAGGCTCTATCTGAACGCGATCCGCGAGCGACAGCCGGAGGGCCCCTACTATCTGCTCGCTTATTCGTCTGCCGGTGCGTTCGCATACGAGATCGCGCGGCAACTTCGTTGTGCGGGCGAGGAGATCGCGCTTCTGGCGCTGGTCGACCCTCTGGCGATGGACTGCGCCGACGAGCGCCGCTTCGGCCATTGGGCGTTCCGGGCCAGATTCATGCGACCGGCATTCGCACGCCTCATTCATTTCGCCGGTCTCTTGCACCGGGTCGCGCCACGTTCAAACCAAAATGGCCTCTCGAACGTGGCGGACGACTTCGCGCTGACGCGCGAGCAATTCCTGGAATTCGAAACCGAGGTGAGAACCAGCCGCCAACATGTTCTGGAGCTGTCGGCGTTGCTGGAACTCAATTCCGGCCTTCCATTCGCGCTGGAGGAGCGCGAACTGGATTCATTGCAGCCGAAGCAATATCTTCCGGCACTGTTGATCAAAGCGAGCAGCGCGGCTCCCGAGATCGACCCCAAAAACATCGAGCTGATCGCGATCCAGTATCAGTTGCAAGTGCGCACGCAGCACCGATATCGGCTTCAGCCGTTCGACGGCACGCTGACATTGTTCGATCCCGAGGGGCCGCATTGTGGTTTGCTGGCGTCGCAGTTCGCGCCATATGTGACCCAGCTCCGGGTGCACCGGCTGGCGCTGGGCGTCGCTGCCGGACGCACGCAGGAACTCGCCGCGCGCTTCCCTCCTTCATTGCGTTCGCATTACCTGAGCATGCGGGATGATGTATTCGCGCGAGCTTTGGCTGGCGAGCTGGAAAAATTGCTGTAACGGCGAGGAATGTGGCCGGCTTGCGGCGGCAAATAGCGCAGGTACGAGGCGAATGAATACTCGAGGTGCCGACAAGCTGGTGGACGCGTTGCGGCAGGTCGGTGCCGATTGCGTATTCGGACTGCCCGGCACGCAGAACGTCGCGCTGTACGAAGCGCTGCGCACTTCCAGTTTGCGTTCCGTCGTCGCGACCAGCGAGTTGTCCGCGGCGATGATGGCGAATGGCTATTACCGCGCCAGCGGCCGGCCCGGAGTGGTGCTTACCATTCCTGGTCCCGGTTTCGCGTGGGCGCTGCCGGGCATCGCGGAAGCGGCGCTGGATTCGGCGGCGCTGCTCCACATCACGGGAGCACCCGCGACGGCTCCTGGCAGTCACTTTCAATTGCAGGCCTTCAATCAGACGTCCGTGGCCGCGCCGTTGTACAAGGCGGTTTTTTCCGTCGAGCACATCGGCGAATTGGGCGAAGCCTTGGTGCGCGCGTACCGGCTCTCGCTGGAAGGCGAACCCGGTCCGGTGCTGCTGCAAATCTCGCAGCGGCCTGATGGCGGTTCTCCGATCGAATCCCGTTGGCCGGAAAAGGAGATGCATTCGCCTCTGTCGAACGAAGAAGCGATCGCAACGACGGCGCTTGCCCTGAACCGGGCGCGGCGCTGCGTATTGTTGTTGGGCCAGGGTTGCCATGGCGCGGCCGAATCCGCGCTTCGATTGGCCGAAAGGCTGCACGCCGCGGTGATCACCACAACTTCCGGCCGCGGTGTTTTGGCGGAAGACCATCCGTTGTCGCTGGGTTTCGAATGCAGCGGCAACAACGTGGAAAGCTTGAATGCCTTGATCGAGAGTTGCGATCAGGTGCTGGCCGTAGGATGCAAGTTTTCCCACAACGGCAGTCGCGGTTTTCGGCTGCGCATCCCGCAAGAAAAACTGATCCACGTGGATGCATCGGAAGAAGTGCTCGGTGCGAACTACCCGGCGCGTCTCGTGATCCGCGCCGATGCGCGCAGGTTCTTGCAGGACCTTTGCGTGCGCCTGGAAGAGGCGGATCCATCGCGTGGCTTCGAAGCCGGCGAAATGGCGCAGTGGAAGCGGCGCGCCACCGCCGAGAAATTGGAAGGCGTGATCGAACCGCGCATCCACGGCGTTGCCGCCGGCGCTCCTGCGGCTTTTTTCGGTGCACTGCGACGCGCATTGCCGCGCGACTCTATCCTTGTGACCGATTCGGGGCAGCACCAGGACCTTGCACGCCGCCATTTTCCGGTCTGGTCCGCGCGCGGCCTGATCACTCCGACCAATCTGCAGTCGATGGGTTTCGGAATCGGCGCGGCGATCGGTGCAAAGCTCGCCGCGCCGGATCGCCCGGTGGTCGCGCTGATCGGAGACGGCGGACTGGGCATGTCGGGACTGGAACTGCTGACTGCGGTACGCGAAGGCCTCAGCTTGACGGTGATCGTGTTCGTCGACGGCGCCTATGGCGCCATCCGCAATCAGCAACGCGCGGCTCACGGTCACGCATTCGGCACGCAGCTCGGGGCTGTCGACTGTAAAGCCCTGGCCGCAGCGTTGGGTGCCCGTTACGTGCGTTTCGAAAGTGAGCCGGACAACACACTGCACGACGCGCTGGGCAACCAGGGAGTGACCCTCGTGGAGGTTCGCGTGGGTGACTCGCTGCCGATGCGCTGGTCGCAAGCCAAAGGGCTCGCAAAGGACCTGCTCGGACGCAAGAGCTGACGCTCCGGCTCTGCCGCCGGAGCGAAATGCGTGATCTAATTATCCGCGATGCTTCGGGCACATGCCCGGAGGTTCTCGATGGCTTCAGCCGCACGCACAGGTCCCAATCTCTTCCTGGTAGGTGCGCCGAAATGCGGAACGACCTCCCTCTACGAGTATCTGCGCAAGCATCCGCAGATCTTCTTTCCGGCCGGCGACGAAGAAAGTGCCTACTGGCATGCAAAAGAGCCGGCATATTTCTGCGTCGACCTCGATCTTCCCGCGGAAAAATCGATCAAGGATGAACAGGTCTATCTCGCGATGTACGCGGGAAGCGAGGGCTACAAGTGGCGGGGCGACGCCTCGGCCTTCTATCTCTACTCGAAAGAGGCCGCCGTTCGTATCAAGGAGTTTTGCCCCGACGCCCGGATACTGATCACCCTCAGGGACCCGGTGCAACAGATGCATTCCTGGCATGCAGACTGTCTGCTGGGGCCGACCGAGAATATCGCCGACTTCCATGAAGCGGTCGCGGCGAGCGGCGAGCGCCGCAGGGGTTTGCGATTGGCGCCCCGCGGAATTCCAGCGTGGCAGGATTATTTCGGCGTGGCCCAGTTCGCGGGGCAAGTCGAGCGCTATCTGCGCACGTTCGGACGCGACTCCGTGCATGTAGTGCTGCTTGAGGATCTCGCGGCGGACCCTGTGAAAACCTATCGCGGAATCCTGGAATTCCTCCAGGTCGATCCCTCGTTCGTGCCGGAATTCCGGGTATATAACGAGCCTCCGATCAAGGGTGGACTGGAGCGTTTCTTGAACGCGGTCCATTCACAACCGGGGATCAGACAAGTGTCGGACCGGATTTTTCCCTACGCTGTCCGGCGCCGAGTGGTTCTGGCCGTGCGGCGGCTGCATCAGGGCAAGCCGAAGCCGCCCGATCCGCGTGACGCGGAACTTCGCGCGCGCTGCCGACCGGATGTCGAACGTTTGTCGGTGTTGATCGGGCGCGACCTCTCGCACTGGATGTGATTCTCACCGAACTCGGCCGCGTGGAAGCAGCGATCTCGCGAGATGAACCAGGGATCTCGCGGGTTTGTAACGTTGCTTCAGGCAGCGACATAGATATGGCCGGGACCAGCGCCGGTGCCGGCTGCGCGAAAGCGCCGCACCCATCTGGTAGCGCGCATCCACCATCGCGCCGCGCAAACAGTCCGCATATGCTGCCATGCGGTGCGGAAATCGCCGCGGCAGCGAATGCAGGATCTGCAGGTGCCGAAGCGGCACCGAGGTATCCGCGCGGTGATGCGTGAGTTCGTCGTCACGGCCCACATCGCGGCAGAAGCCGGCGCAATCCACGTAAGCGCCGTGTCCCTGCAGACATAGCCGCGCAAAGAATTCCCAATCCTCGAGATAGTCGAAACGGGAGTCGAAGAGCCCGGCGCGCGTTATCGCCTCGCGGCGCATGAACAGCCCGTCGACCTGGAACAGATCACCGTGAATGATCGCCGGGAAAAAATCCCCCAGCAGCACGCGCGTTGCGCGGTTGTCGGTTCCGGCTCTGATATCTTCGAAGGCGAGCGGCGCGTTCGCGAAAGCCGCATGTGACCAGCCGGGCCCATTGGCACGCATGACGCGCGACAGCGCCGGCGCTCCGGGACGGGGCAAGGTGCTCCCGTCGAGGCTGACGAAAGCCAGTCCAGGATGCCGCGCAAACACGCTTTCGGCGATGGCGAAAGCGCCGGGCAACCAGTAGTCGTCGGAATCGAGAAAGCAGATCAGCTCGCCGCGCGACCTCGCGAAACCCGCATTGCGCGCGGCGCTTACGCCGCCGTGCGGGACAACAAGGATGTCCACACGCGGATCCTCGCCGTGGTTCGCGCGCAGCAGCATTTCGGTGTCGTCCGTCGAACCATCGATGATCACGATGATTTCAAGGCGATTCGCGTCAGGCTGTGCCAGCACCGAACGCAACGCGCGCAGGGTCATCGCCCCGCGATTCCATGTCGGGATGATCACACTGAGTCGCAAATCGGGCATGTCGTGGCGCCAGCTCGACCGATGCATCCGTCCGCACGCGCGTGATCGTTTGTGCGTGCTCTTGTACTGCGCTGATCGACCGAGCCCGAGACGCGCGCCGCCGCCTTCAACCCGCCGCGGCCTGCGCGCGCTCCAGCACCTTGCGCAGGTTCTCGACCAGCAATGGCTGCTCGATCAGCGAATCGTGCCCTCCGGGCAGATCGACGATTTCGATTCCGCCGGTGACCACGCCTTCCCAGCCCAATGTCCTGCTCGCATTGATGCCTTCGCATTGCTCCGCGGCGCGGAACAGCACGATCGAACCTTCATAGGGCTTTGGCTTGTAGGCGAGATAAGCCTGCTCGTGTATGCGCTCCACTTCGCGATAGCGAAGCTCGTGGGGCAATGCCGTTCCGCGCGCCCGCGACCAGCGCACGCGCAGAATGTCTCCCGCTCGCCGCATCCGCCAGCCGATGGCGTTAGCGAACATCGCCGCCTTGCCGCGGATGTCCAGACCGCTCGCGCGTTGCAGCCGCGCGCGCCAGCGCCTGCCCATCAGACTGAGCGGATCGTCCTGCTTGATCTCGAATTGCCTGTTTTCGGGCCCGTATGTATCGAACAACGCGAGCAGTGCGATCTTCTCTCCGGCGGCGCGCAACTGTTGTGCCATTTCATAGGCAATCATGCCGCCCATCGATCCGCCGGCCAGAAAATAGGGACCGTGCGGCCGCAGCTTCCTGATCTCCGCCACGTAGCGCGTGGCCATCGCGGTCAGCGAATCGATCGGGGGCGTGATCCCGTCCAGCCCGATCGCCTGAAGGCCGTAGAACGGCTGATCCTCGTCGAGCGCCTTGGCAAGCGGTACGTAGTTCAAAACGTTTCCACCGACCGCATGCACGCAGAACAGCGGCGCTTTCGAACCGCCCGGCTGGATCGGCACCAGTGGTGCCCACGGATCGTGTGCGGGTTCGGCCGGTGAACCGGAGGGTAGGAAAATTTCGGGTTCCTTTGCTCCGGCCGCGCGATATGCCGCCGCCTGGCGCGCGATGGTGGGCGCGGTCAGCAGGGTGGCCAGCGGCAGATTGATTCCGGTGAGTTTCTGCGCGCGCTGGAACATGCGCACCGCCAGCAGCGAGTCGCCCCCGAGATCGAAGAAATCGTCGTGAATGCCGATCTGCTGCACTCTCAGCAGTTCGCGCCAGATATCGACGAGCCCCCGTTCCAGTGCACCCAGGTTTTGCCGGGTTGCATCGCCGCCCGGGGTTTCGATCTGAACCGCAGAGGGAGATGAGGCGAGACTCGACAAGGCATTTTGATCAATCTTGCCGTTCGGCAACCGGGGCAGCCCGTCGATTATCGCGATGCTGCTCGGATTGGCCGCAGCAGGCAGATTCGCTTTCAGCGCGCGCTGCAACATCCCCGCATCCGGTGATGCACCCCGTTTCCTGACTGCGTAAGCGATCAGCTTGACGGCTCCGTCCGCATCCACATTGGAGATGACAAGGGCGTCTTCCACGCCCGCCTGCTTGCGCAACACCTGCTCTATGGCTGCGGGATCAACCACGCGGCCGCTCGCGCAGATTCGCCGATCCAGCCGACCCAGCTCTTCGATTTCGCCGCCGGCAAGCCAGCGGCCGCGGAACCCGGTGCGCCGCGCGGCTTGGGCAGCCACGGCTTCCAGCGAGCCCGCCTCCTGTCCCGCACAATCGCCCGCCACGCAGATTTCCCCGATCGCGCCGATCGGTTGCGGTCGTCCATCGTCGCCGACTATCGAAATGACGTTGCCCGCAAGTGGCCCTCCCGCGTGGATCGCAGCGTCGGTCGACTCGACACGCCCGCAGCTGGCAACGATGCCGTCGTCCAGCGATAGCGCGTTCCAGAGTTCGCCGTGACGGGCGAGTATCTTTTCGACAAGTTGCGGCTTGGGGGTTCCCCCGAAGCAGACAGCTTTCAGTCGGGGCATGCCGGCCACGTCGACTGCCAGCATTTTTTTCCAGATATCCGTCGCCGCGAACACGATGTCCGGTTTTCCGGTCCTGATCCTCTGGATCAGCGTCGTGCCATTTGAAATTTCATCCGGACGCGCCGCCACGATCGCTCCACCGATCATCGGCAACACGCACTCGAGCATCGACATGGCGGTGGAAGGCGCGGAGGTCCCCAGCACCCGCGCTTCGTCGCCGAGCCCGAGCAGGCCGCGCAGTGCCCAAGCGTTTCGGCCGATCTCGCGGTGCGAAAATATGCGCGCGCTTCCCGTTTCTGCCGTGTCGCCGGGATAGATCAGGAGGGCGACGTCATCGGCACCTGCTTCAGGCACACCGGTCGATTCGGAAGCCGAGACGATCTCCGTCTGATCGGCATCGAGCCAGAGCGCACGCGAACGCGGCCAGTCGAGTGCAGGCTCCAGCTTCGACCTGCCGATGACTACCGCCACGTTCGCATCGACGATGATCGACTTCAGGCGCGAAGGCGGATCGGCCGGCTCGAGCGGCAGACAGATGCCGCCGGCCTTCCAGATTCCCAGCAGGCTGGCTGTGCGATCGGCTCCCTGCTCCTCGGCCAGCGCGACCACGCTGTTCCTGCCGACGCCGCGCCGGTGCAGACAGGCGGCGATCTGGTTCGCCAGGCGCTCGATTTCAGCACAAGTGAAATCCTTGTTTGCCGCCGCCACCGCAATCGCGGCGGGAGCGCGTTCGGCGCGCGCCTCGAACGCCTTTTCGATGCGGACAGCTGCGCCTGGAATGTCCTTGGGCATGTTCCATTGCCGCACTTTGGCAAGATCTGCATCGCTGATCCGGGTCAGCGATGAAACGGCTTGGTCCGGATCGTCGATCACCCGACTCAACAGTTCGAGATAACGCTCGCGCAGCATGCGCGCGGTATCCGGACGGAAAACATCCGCGTTGAAAGTCACTCCGCCGATCATCCCGGAGTTGTTTTCCAAGAACCACAGGCCGAGGTCCTCGTTGGCTCCGCTCTGGAACAGCAGGATCTGTTCATGCGAGAGCCCGGCCCAATCCGTGATGCGCTGGCGCGCGTCCTGAAACGAGAACAGCGCCTGATACAGCAACGCGTTTCCGCCGTGCCTGGCCTTGAGTTCGCTCTGCAGGTGTTCGAGTGGTACATCCGGGTGCTCGAAACTCTCGACCACGATGCGCTTGACCCGCCGCACCAGCTCCGTGAAAGGGAGATTCGGTTCCAGCCGCAGATACAGCGGCACGAGATTGTTGAAACATCCCATCACCGATTCGATTTCCACCTGGCTGCGCCCGCGCACCGGAGTGCCGATCACGAGATTGTGCTGCCCCATGGTTTCGAACAGCAGCACGTAGTACAGAGCCAGCAAGGCCATGTTCAATGTCGCATCGGCCTCGCGCGCGATCCGGCGCATGGCATCGGTTTGCTCACCCGAAACCTTGATCCATTCGGTGCGGCCTTCTCCCGACATGCCCGGCTTGCGCGGCTTGTCGGCAGGAAGATTCTGCGGCTCTTCCACGGTGGCCAGCTTGTCCCGCCAGAAAGCGAGCTGCGACTGGAGTTGCGGTCCTTCCAGCCAGCGCGTATGCCAGACGGCAAAATCTCCGTAGCTCACCGGCAGCGCCGGAAGCTTCGGCTGCGAACCGGTCTTGTAAGCGCGATAGAGCTCCGAGAGCTCGCCATAGACCAGATCGAAGGACCATCCGTCCCAGATGATGTGGTGCGGCATGAAGAACAGGACATGCTCATCCGCCGCCATGCGGAACATGCGCACGCGAAACAGCGGCGCGCGTGAAAGATCGAAGGGTGTATCCGTCAATCGTTGAAGACGATCCATCAACACGGCTTCGCGTTCTCCGGCCGGCAAGCCGGACAAATCCTCCGCCGGAAACAATTTGATTTCGATCTCAGGTTCCACCACCTGCATCGGCTCGCCATTTTCCCGGACGATCGCGGTGCGCAAGGCGGACTGTCGCCGCACCATTTCGCGGAAAGCGCGCTCGAAGGCGGCCTCGTCCAACCGACCCCGCAGCCGGTGAGCCGATGGCGTGTTGTAGTTGACGCGGCCCGGATTCATCTCCTCCAGCAGCCACATGCGCTGCTGCACCAGCGACAAGGGCGCGCGCGACTGGTCGGCGCGATGCTCGATCGGCTCGCTCGCATCGCCCTGGCCTTCTTTCAACCGCTCCTCGATGACCGCAGACAGCCCCGCGATGGTCGGCGAGTCGAACAGGGTGCGGAGCGATAGCGTGAGGCCGAACTCGCGATTGAGCCGCGCGGTGAGCTGTGCAGCCAGCAGCGAGTGTCCACCCAGTGCGAAGAAATCATCGTGGATACCCAAGCCGGGTAACGCGAGAATCTCCTCCATGGCCGTTGCGACGCGCCGCTCGTGCTCATTGCGGGGTGCGACATGCGCCGACGACGGAGAGGCTTGCACCGTGGGTGCGGGCAACGCCTTGCGATCGATCTTGCCGTTCGGCAACTGCGGGATCGCGTCCAGCAACACCACATGCTGCGGAATCATGTATTCCGGCAGAATCTGTTTGAGGCGCGTCCGCGCCGCCGCGCTGTCCAGTGCGGCACCCGCCCGCAGCACAACATAGGCGACAAGCCGGGTATCGCCGAGCCGCTCCTCGCGCGCAACGACCACCGCGCGCGCCACCTCGGGAAGCGCGACGAGTGCGGATTCGATTTCGCCCAGCTCGATCCGGTAGCCGCGCACCTTGACCTGGAAATCGAGCCGGCCGAGGTGTTCGATATTGCCGTCCCACCTCCAGCGTCCACGGTCGCCGGTGCGATACCGCAACGTTCCCGCTTCGCGGAAAAAGCTGTCCGCGATGAACCGCTCGGCAGTCAGTTCCGGACGTCCGAGATACCCCAGCGAAACGCCGGCTCCCCCGATCGTGATTTCGCCTGGGGCGCCCACCGGACACTGCATTCCCCGCTCATCCAGAATGCGAACGTCGGTGTTCGCGATCGGCTGGCCGATGAAGATGCCGCGGCGCGGCGCGGCGACGCGCCAGTAAGTCGAGTACACCGTGGTTTCGGTCGGTCCGTAGCCGTTCCAGACCTCGCCGCAGCGCGACAGCAACGCTTCCGCAAGATCGAGGGTCAAAGGTTCGCCGCCGGTGATGGCCTTGAATCGCGGATGGCCGGTCCAGCCGGAGTCGAGCAGGATGCGCCAGCCGGAAGGCGTCGCCTGCAACACCGTCGCCGCGCTGTTCTCGATCAGCGCGCGCAACGCCGCTCCGTCACGGACCTGGTCGTGATCCGCAATCACCACTTCCGCCCCGGCGCAGAGCGGCAACATCAGCTCCACGAACGCGATGTCGAAAGACAGCGTCGTTACCGCGACCAGCCTGTCATCCTTGTCGATGCCCGGCACGCGCTGCATCGACGTCAACAAGTTAGACGTGGTCCGGTGCGGCACCTGCACGCCCTTGGGTTGGCCGGTCGAACCGGATGTGTAGATCACGTACGCGATCGAATCGGGAGCCGCCGACCGCTCATCGCGAGGCAGCCGCGTTTCGGGCTGCGCATCGATTTCCGCAGCATTGGCGGCGAGCGACAAGACAGCGCTCGAATGTTCGAACCATTCCGGCGGCGCGTCGTCCACGACCAATGCCGCGAGCGATGCATCGCTCGCCATGAACGCGAGACGTTGAACCGGAAACGAGGGGTCGAGCGGAACGTAGCCCGCGCCGGCCTTGAGCACCGCGAGTACGCTCGCGATCATGTCCGGGCCGCGTGCGAGAGCCAGCCCGACCAGTGCGCCACGGCCGACCCCACGTGCGCGCAAAGCGTGCGCAATGCGGTTGGCGCGGGACTCCAGTTCGGCGTAGGTCCAACGGATGTCGGCGCAGCGCAGCGCTTGGCGCGTCGCTGCACGGTCCACGGCACGTTCGAAATACTCGTGCGCCAGCCGCGCTTCATGGAACGTGGCCGCTGGCGGCTGGAATCCGTCGAGCTTCGCGCGCGCGCCGGGGGAAAGCATTTCCAGCGCGTCGCCACTGCGGGCCGGGTCTGTGCAAGCGGCACGCAACAGCGTGGCGTATGCATCCAGCCATGCGTCGATCGTCTCCGCGTCGAACAGATCGCTATTGAACTGGCACTCGAGGCTCAGGGCACCGTCGCCGAGCTGGACCGCGTTGACGAACAACTCGAAATTCTCGAAGCTGCGCGGCAGCGTGGCCAGCTCGAATTCCAGGCCCTCGAAAGCCGCCTGTTCCGGACCGAGCGCGCGGTCCAGATTGAAAAGCACGTTCACCAGCGGCAGCCGCGCCGGATCGCGCGGCATCGCCAGCCGCTTCAGCAAGGTACCGAACGTGTAGCGCTGGTGTTCGACCGCATCCAGCAGATCGCCGCGGATCCGCGAAAGTGTTTGCGCAAACGGCGCGCCGCCATCGATCGCGCAGCGCAAAGGAAGGATGTTGACCGAGTGGCCGACCAAATTGGGACGTCCCGTCGCTGCTTGGCCCGCGGCGGGAATCCCGATGACGAGATCGTCCTGTTCTGAAAGCCGGTGCAGCAATAGCGCGAAAGTGGCGAGGAGTAACGCATACAGGCTCGCACCCTGTTGTGCGGCGGTTTGCGTTGCGACCTTGACCAAGCCCGGATCGAGCGTGCAATCGCGCCGCTGCGAAGCGAAGCTGCGTACTCGTGGTCGCGGCCGGTCGGTCGGCAGGTCCAAAGCCGGGGGGAGTTTGTCGAAACGTCCCAGCCAATAGCGTTCGGCGGCGCGGAATTCATCCGATTCCGCGTAATGAATCTCCTCGAGCGCGTAGTCGGCGAAGGAATCCGCTGCGTCGAGTGCCGGCGCCTGGTGGTGCAGCAGCGCGGCATAGCAGGCGGCGAGGTCGCTCATTAGCACGCCCCAGGACCATCCGTCACAGACGATATGGTGCGCGCTCAGAACCAGCAGATGATCGTCCGTGCCGAGCCGCAGCAGCTCGGCGCGCAGCAACGGCCCGTGTTCGAGATCGAACGGCGTTTCCACAGCGCGGCGCAACGTCGCCGCGACCGCAGCATCGCGCGCGTCGTGGTCGAGCGTCGACAAGTCCTGCTCCGCCCATGCCGCCTCGGCACTCTCGGCGATGCACAGCTCGGCGCCATCCGGACTCAGCGTCGCGCGCAATGCGTCGTGGCGTGCGAGCAGCTCCTGCAGGGCGCCATGCAACGCCGCCGTGTCGAGATTGCCGCGCAAGTGCAGCGAAATGCCTTCGTTGTAGGCCAGCGAAGCGGCGGGCTCCAGTTTGGCCGCCAGCCATACTTCGCGTTGTGCCTCGATCGCGGGCACGACGCGCGCCAACGTCGTTTCCGCGAATGGATCGTGAGCAGCGGTCGTGCTACTGACCTCGGCGGACGTCATGCCTCCACCTTCACGTACTTGCCAGGCTGCACCGGGTCGGGCACATACCAGGCCGGGCGGCCCTCGGGATCCTTGCCCAGCCGCGCACCGGCAACGGGCGGCTTGCTTGCGTCGAACGCCGAAGGCGTACGCCGGCGCGGCAGGAATTCCGCTTCCTGCAATTCGGCAACGGATTCGCGGAACGCCTTCGCGATGGCAGCGATGTCGGCATCGCTGTGCGCGGTGGTGAAAAAGCAGGGAAAGTGCTCGAGGATGTGGATGCCGCGGCTGCGCATCATCGCGAACAGCAGATCCTGCAGCGGATGATCCTCGTTGAATCCGATGCGCCACAGCGATGCGAAATGCGTCACCGTGATCGGCGCGCCCGCTTCGGCGCAGAAACGGTTCAGGCCGGCGACCATCTCCGCGGTGCGTGCGTTGAGCCGCTCCTGCAGCGCCGGTCCTTCGGTCTTCAGATGTTGCAGAGAAGCCTTGGCCGCTGCCAGTGCGAGCGGATGCCGAACGAAGGTGCCGGCGAAATAAGTGACGCCGACGGTGGGAATCGAATCGTCGCCGAATTGCCATTGGCCGCCGTCGAGGGCGTCCATGTATTCGCGCTTGCCGGCGATCACGCCGACGGGGAAACCTCCACCGATGACCTTGCCGTAGGAGGCGAGGTCCGCATCGATACCGAGCGCGTGTTGTGCCCCGCGCGGATGCGTGCGGAAGCCGGTGACGACTTCGTCGAAAATGAGTACCGCGCCGGCGTCGCGGGTGATCGTGCGCAATTCCGCAAGAAACTCGCGCGGCTGGAAGTCGGGACGCCGGCTTTGTACCGGCTCCACCAGCACGGCCGCGATTTCGCCCGCGCGCTGCCGAATGATTTCCAGCGACTCCGCCGTGCCGTATTCGAGCACGAGCACGTTCTGCGCGGCGTTGCGCAGGATGCCGGGCGCCGCCGGTACCGAGCGCAGCGATTTGGTGCCGCGCATGATCACTTCGTCGAAGATGCCGTGATACGAGCCGCTGAAGATCACCAGCGTTTCGCGCCCAGTAACCGTGCGCGCCACGCGAACGGTGCCCATCACCGCTTCCGAGCCCGTATTGCAGAATGCAGCGCGGTCGAACCCCGTCATCTCGCAGACCAGCTCGGCCACTTCACCCGCGAGCGGATGCTGCGGGCCGATTTCGTAGCCGAGTTCGATCTGTCGACGGACCGCATCGAGCACGAAATCGGGTTGCCAGCCGAACAGGTTCATGCCGAAGCCGTTGAGTGCGTCGATGTATTCGTTGCCGTCCAGATCCCACAACCGTGAACCTTTGGAGCGTTCGGCCACGATTTGGTAAACGACTTCCTTGAGCAGCGGGCGGAAGCCGTTGACGACGCGCGGATCGGCGAGCACGGTGCGATGCCGCTCCGTGTATTCCTTCGACTTGCGGGTTTTCGCAACGTAGCGGTCGATGAAAGCGGCGAGACGCACACGCTGACGTTCCGTCAGTTCGGTCTGTCCCGAATGTATGCGCGCGATGGCGCCGAAGGCTTTCTTCACGTCATAGCGCGTGTGCGACAGCGCGGCTTCCTCTTCCTGCGCCGGCGGAGGTGCGGCAGCCGCAGGCACGCTCGTACCGACCGGCGGCGCATGGGTCGGCAAAACAGAGGTGCCCGGTCCGGCGCCGCCGAGCATCGCAAGTTGTTGCTGCATGATCATCATCTGCTGCGCGATCACCTGCTGCAGCAGTCCGTTTTGCGCCGCGGCCGGCGGAGCCGCCATCGGCTGTTCGGCGAAACCGGCGGGATTCGCTTCCGGAGGCAGTTCGCGGTCGATGCTCATGGCCAGTTTCTCCGGGGAGGACAAGTCCTCCATCAGCTGACGGAAAGTGATCCTGACGCCGAAGGTCCTGGATAGCTGCATCGAGAGTTGCGTCAGCGCCAGCGAATCGAGTCCGAGCGCGACGAAACTGGTGCCGATATCGATCGACTGCGGATCCTCCCCGGAAACATCTTCGACCATTGCGAGAATCTGCGCAATGAGGCGCTCGCGGCGCGGCGCGGCGGAAGCACTTGTTGTCATCGACGGCTCCTGAACAGCCGCCGGAGCGCTTGCCGCAAAGGCCGCGGATTTCTGTGCGACCTGTACTGCCGGCGTCGTCACGCTCGGGTCGACCCAGTGACGCACGCGCTCGAACGGATAAGTGGGCAAACACAGGCGACGCTTGCGCTCGCGATGATCGAAGCTCGAGGCATCCAGCGGCGCGCCGGCGCACCACAATCGTCCGGCTGCGGAAAGCCATACGCTCCGTTCATCGCGCGCATCGCTTTCGAGCGACGCGATCGCAAGGTGCGAACGCGCGTGCGGATTCATGCGCGCGAGCGTCGTCAACGTGGTGCGCGGCCCCAGTTCGAGCAGGACGGAATCCGGCGAAAACTCCGCGGCAACGGACAGCGCGCGCGCGAAACGTACGGTCCCTCGCAGATGGCGGGCCCAGTAGTCAGGCGAAGTCGCCGTCCGCTCGTCGAGCCATTCGCCCAGCAAGGTGGAAGCAATCGGTATGCGGGGAGGAGCGAGCGGTACGCGTTCCATCTCCGCGCGGAAGGGTTCCACCACGGCATCCATCATCGCGGAATGGAACGCGTGAGAGGTGCGCAACGCGCGGCACGCCACGCCATCGGCTTCCAACGCGATCCGCAGCGTTTCGATGTCGGCGATTTCACCGGACGCCACGCAGGCCTCCGGCGCGTTTTCCGCCGCCAGCGACAGCGACGGCGGCAATCGAGCGGCCAGCTTGTCGGCGCTCAACCTCACCGACAGCATCGCGCCCGCCGGCTGGGCCTGCATCAACTGTCCACGCCGCGCCACCAGTCGCAAAGCGTCATCCAGGCCCATCACGCCCGCGATCACGGCCGCGACGAACTCACCGACGCTGTGCCCGATCAGCGCGGCCGGGCGGATGCCGCGTGCGAGCCACAATTGCGCAAGAGCGTATTCGATCGCGAAGGTGGCAGGCTGCGTGATGCGCGTTTCGCCGAGTGCGTCCGGATCTTCCGAGAAAAGACGCTCGCGCAGATCGAAGCCGAGTTCGCCTGCAAGGATTTCCGCGCAGGCATCCAGCGCCTCGCGGAACTCGGGTTCACTGGCATGGAGCGCTCGGCCCATTCCGGCGTACTGGGCGCCCTGGCCCGGAAACATCCACACTACTTCGCGTGTTTGCGCGGTGTACGCCTGCAAAGCAGCTTGCCGCAATTTCGCTGCCGCTTCGGAACACTCTGCGGCAACCAGGAATGTGCGTTCCGCGAACGCCTTGCGGCCCACGGACAAGGTCCAGGCCACATCGGCCAAGTTGCATCCGGGTTGATCCGCGAGTTCCGCCGCCAGCCGCTTGCGTGCTTCCTTCAATGCGCCTGAAGTGCGTGCCGACAGCAACAGCAGTTGCGGCCCCTCTGCGGGCGTCGAAGGTTCCCGTACCGGTGCTTCTTCCAGGATCACATGCGCGTTGGTGCCGCCGACGCCGAACGAGCTGACGCCCGCGCGCAACGGCGCGGATTCGCTGCGCCACTCGCGCAGGCGGTCGTTGACGACGAACGGGGAATTCGCGAAATCGATCGCGGCACTGAGGGGCTTCGCGTGCAGCGTTGGCGGCAGTTTGCGTTCGCAGAGAGCCAAGGCGGTCTTGATCAGGCCCGCAGCGCCGGCGGCGGTAACCAGATGACCGACATTGCTCTTCACCGAACCGATCGCGCAATACCCGCTATCTTGCGTATCGCGCCGAAACGCCGCGGTGAGCCCTTCGATCTCGATCGGATCGCCGACCGGTGTCGCGGTGCCGTGCGCTTCCACATAGGAAATCGATCGCGCGTCGACGCCCGCATCATCGAGCGCCATCGCGATCACCGCGGCCTGGCCCGGCGCGCTCGGTGCGGTAAAGCTCGCCTTGTCCGCGCCGTCATTGTTGACGGCACAACCGCGGATCACTGCATAAATGGGATCACCATCCGCTTCCGCGTCGACGAGGCGTTTCAGCAACACTACCGCCGCGCCGTCGCTGAAAACCGTGCCGGTGGCATCGGCGGCGAAAGTGCGCGTACTGCCGTCGCGCGACAACATTGCACCTTCCTGATGGAGATAACCGCTCGCCGGCGGACACGTCACCGCCGCGCCGCCGGCCAGGGCCATCCGGCATTGGCCGCGGCGCAATGCTTCCACGGCTTGGCAAACCGCCACGAGCGAGGTCGAACACGCGGTGTGCACGCTGACCGCCGGCCCGGTGAGATTGAGCTTGTGCGCGGTGCGCGTGGCGATGTAATCCTTCTCGTTGCCGAGCATCACCTGGAACTCGCCCAGCTTGGCGATCAGCTCCGGATGCGCCTGCACGTGGTTGCGGAAGTACGTACCGTTGTACATGCCGGCGAAAATGCCGACCGGAGCCTTTTGCGCATCGGGGACGTGACCGCCGCGCTCCAGGCATTCCCAGCACAATTCGAGGAAGATCCTCTGCTGCGGATCCATCAATTCCGCTTCGCGCGGGCTGATACCGAAGAATGCCGCATCGAAGTTTTCCACGCCTTCGATCACGCCGCGTGCGGCCACGTACGCCGGATCGTTGCGCAGCGCTGCGGGAATGGAAGGATCGAGTTGCTCCGGTGCGAAGCGTGTGATGGATTCTACGCCGTCGCACAGGTTCCTCCAGAAGCTCTCGACATCCTTTGCGCCGGGAAAGCGGCCGGCCATCGCGATGATCGCGATAGGATCACCTTCGCCGGCTTGCTTCGCCACACCCAGCCGGGAGGGCTCGACAGTGTGTCCCGCGCTGCGGGCGATGATCGCCGCCAAGCCGGCCGCAGTCGGCGCGCGGAAGATGTCAGTGACCGCGAGGTTCGCAGCGGTTCCGTTCAAGGCAGTGACCGCACGCGCCGCAAGCAGAGAATTGCCGCCCAGCTCGAAGAAGTTGTCGTTGCGGCCGACCCGATCCAGCGACAGCAGCTCCGCGAATACTCCGCAGACGCGAAGTTCGTCGGCTCCTATCGGCGGGTCGAAGGGCACCGCCAGGTCCGGCCGCTCGCGTCCGGGAGCGGGCAAAGCCTTGCGGTCCAGCTTTCCGTTCTCGGTAAGCGGCAGTGAATCGAGAAAAACGTAGGCGGAAGGCAGCATGTAATCGGGCAGACTCGCCGCCAGATGTTCGCGCAACTGCGGCGGTGAGATCGTGTCCGCCGACGGCACCACATAAGCCACCAGCCGGTGCGCGCCTTCAGGTCCGTCGTCGCGCGCAATCACGGCGCAGGCTTGCACACCGGGATGGCGTTGCAACGCGCTTTCGATTTCGCCTGTTTCGATACGGAATCCCCGTATCTTGATCTGCTGATCGCAACGTCCGAGATATTGCAGATCGCCATCGGGCAGCCGCCGCGCGAGATCGCCTGTCCGATACAACTTGCGGATGACTCCATCGGGAGCGCTCCAGTCGATGAAGCGTTCCGCTGTCAGTTCCGGCCGGTTGAGATAGCCACGCGACACCCCGCCACCGGCCACGAACATTTCGCCGATCTCGCCCTCCGGCACTGGACGCAAATTGGAATCGAGCAGGTACACGGCGAGGTCCGGAATCGGCACCCCGATGACGCTGCCGGCGTTGCGATCCAGATCGACCCGGGACAGTGGTCGATAGGTGACGTGCACGGTGGTTTCGGTGATGCCGTACATGTTGATCAAGCGCGGCCGCTCGTCACCGTGTTTTTCGAACCAGGGCGCCAGCATCTGCAGATCAAGCGCCTCCCCTCCAAAAATCACGTAGCGCAACGAGAACTCGGACGGCGGCAGGCTCGAAGCAAGATCGGCCTGAATCAATGCGCGGAATGCGGAAGGCGTCTGATTGAGGACTGTCACGCCCTCGCTCGCCAGTAATGCGTGGAAGACGTCGGGCGAGCGGGTGACTTCGTGCGGCACTACCACCACCCGCCCGCCGTGCACCAGCGCACCCCAGATTTCCCAGACGGAAAAATCGAAAGCGTGCGAGTGAAAAAAAGTCCAGATGTCTTTGGGTCCGAAGCCGAACCAGGGCTGCGTCTGCGCGAACAGCCTCACCACGTTCGCGTGGGTGACGAGACAACCCTTCGGCTTGCCTGTCGAGCCCGAGGTGTAGATCACGTAAGCCAGATTGCTTGCGGCCGAAACCGGCGCCGGATCCGAATCCGGTTGTCCCGCCGTGGTCTGCTCGTCGTCCAGCAACAACGTCGTTCCCGTGCGGGTGCCGAGCGCTTCGGCACCGGATCGTGAAGTCAGGACGATGTCGACGCCCGCGTCGGCCAGCATGAACTCCAGACGTTCGCGCGGATAGGCGAGGTCCAGAGGCAGGTACGCTGCGCCCGATTTCAGGATCGCCAGCAGCCCGACCACCATACCGGGCGACCGCTCCAACCCGATCCCCACGAGCGAATCCGGACCTGCGCCGAGCGAGCGCAATTTATGGGCCAGCCGGTTGGCACGGGCGTTGAGCTCGCGGTAGGTGAACGATTCCGCGCCGCATTTGACCGCCACGGCATCCGGCGCGCGCCGCGCCTGCCGCTCCACACAAGCGTGGAGCGTGGGATCTGACACGGGCAGCGCGGGAACACCCGCGTTGCCGCGCCGGGGCGATTCTTCGGTCCTCATATTCGATGAACGTACCGGCGAGACTGAAAGTAAGCAAACTAGGGGCCAGGTGCCTCGACAACGACTGTTTCGACCGCTACCCCGTCGAGCCCGTCAGATCGCATCGGCGAAAGCGTGGGGAGCGTTTTCGGGATGCGTCTTGCGCCCGGTGAGCCGGCGCAGCGTCAATTCCGAGGCGTCTTTGCACCGGTAAAGGGCGTGTCCGACCGCATCGAGCAGCCGATTCTCCCCCACAGCGGGGGGCGTGATGCCGAGATTGCGCAGCGCTGCGTGCAGCTTGTGCAAGGCGCGGCTGCGGCGCGTGGAATCGGTATAGAAGGTAAAACTCATGGTCAACGAACGTTCGTCGTCGTTTTCCACCAGGTGCGGACTGGTGCAGGGCATGTAGGCGCCGACACCGGGTTCGAGCCGGAACACATGCGCGCGCTGGCGCAGCTCCTCCCGCCAGATCAGCAGCTTGCGGTCGTGATAGGCGTGGAAACGGTCGCGCGCGTGCTCGCTGGCGGCTTCCAGATCCTGTGGATCCCACACATACAGGGTCTTGTGTCCTTCGAGTTGCACGATGAAGCTGTGCTCGGTATCGAAATGGAAAGGCGTGATGGTGTGCGGCGAAGCCATGAAGATCCAGCCGGCGCGGTAGCACATGCCCGGATCGACCCGATCCATCCCGGGCTTGATCTGATCCAGAACCTCGTCGACCAAAGTCCGGTATAGCGGGTCGGTTTGCACGTTCAGGAGCGACATCCAGGCATTCGCATCGGAGAGGCTTTCGATGGTCTCCACCGCAGACTTGCGGTTGCGAAACATCCGCGGCGCATCGTTGAAAGGCGTCCCTGCCTGAGCCTGATTGCTGTGCGTGCGGAATTGCCCGAGCGGATCCAGGCGTTTGCCCAGCTCCAGCAATTGATCCCATTGCAGCAGCGGGTGTTCCATCAGCCGGTGCCGCAAGGGCCCCTGCACGCGCCAAGGATCGAACGACGACCAGTCGACATCGATCCAGCGAGCGGCTATCTCCCCCATGGCGAACCTGAAGCATCATCCGTACCCAAGCGGACCTCCATCTTCTCACCCGTTCCGCCGGCCAACAAGCCGTTCAAAGGTGGGAGAATCCCGGACTTCTGGCGAGCCGCCTGATTCTGGTATTCGAGGGGCCGGAATGTCGCTCAAGGCCATTTATCATCAAGCCCGCATGCTGCCCGGACTGAGAGGCATCCTGGAGCGGTCGTATCGGCGCCGGTTTGCGCATCACGGGAATGATTTCAACGCGTACTATGGGGTGTTCCCCACTTTCGCTGCCGCCCTGGCGCACGCGCCAACCACGCGGCCGGTGGGTTACGACAATGCCGAAGGCGCGGCGCTGTATGCCGCCAGGACCCGCTACATCCTGGCCTGCGACTACCCCGCGCTTTTCTGGCTGGAACGATTGTTCCGGGAGGGCGCACGATCGGTGTTTGATCTGGGCGGCCATATCGGCATCAAGTACTACGCTTTCCGGCGCTACCTGGATTACCCCTCCGAACTGCGCTGGACCGTCTGCGAACTGCCGATGATTGTCGCCGCCGGGGCCGCGTGGGCTCGCGATCACGATGCAGAGCACCAAATCGGCTTCACCGAAAAACGCGAAGATGCAAATGCACAGGATGTGCTGTTCGCGTCCGGCTCGCTGCAATATCTCGACTACACTTTGATTGAATTGCTCGATCGTTTGGCTGTACCTCCGCGACATATCCTCGTCAACGTATTGCCGCTGCACCCCCAGAAGTCTTTCTTCACGGTACAGAACATGGGAACGCACTATTGCGCCTACCGCATCCAGGCCATGGGCGAATTCATGGACGAACTGAAGCGGCGGGGTTATGAAACGCGCGATCACTGGGATCAACCGGACCGCCGCTGCGATATCCCTTTCCATCCCGATTGCACTGTGGAAAAGTACCGCGGCTTTGTCTTCAGCCGGGCGGCGATGTCAGGGCGCTAGTGAAGGAATTTGTCTGCAGGACGGGGCGTTCCGACGCCATCAGCGCGGATGCCTGGCAGGGGTTAATATGTCACCCGGAGGGGGAACTGGCTCATGTCCAACGACATCGATTTTCTCGCTCTTTATCAGGAGCTCGGACTGTCGCCGGAACGCTGCAGCCTGGACCAGTTGAAGCAGGCCTATCGCCGACGCGTCGCATTGCTGCATCCTGATCGCAACTGCGCCTCGGCTGCCGGTAGCACGTCCGAGTCCATCCAGCATCTCAATACCCTCTACGGCGCCGCCATCGCGTTCGAGCGTCGTTTCGGGCGGCTTCCGGGCGCGGATCCTGCCGGAGCTCGCCGCAACAGCGTTGCCACTCCGCCCAGCGGGCATTCCGCAGTGAGCCTGTCCAATCTGCGCCGCGAGCCGGTGTCCACTGCTCCGGAGCCGAAGTCGCTGCGCAAACGCGTGCTGCTGGCGCTGCTGATACTGCTGGCGCTGGCGTGGGCGCTTTGGGGGTGGGGAACGATCGCGCAATGAGCAACGACCCGGCGCCTCAGCGCGCGCCGCGCCGGAACAGCACCACCTCGACCGTCTGGATCAGGATCATCAGATCGAACAGCAGATTGTGGTTCTTGACGTAGAACAGGTCGAACTTCAGCTTTTCCTCTGCGTCCTCCGCCGATGATCCGTATGGGTACCGCAACTGCGCCCAGCCGGTGAGTCCCGGTTTCACGCAGTGGCGCAGCGGGTAATAGCGGATCTTGGCATTGAAATCGTCCACGAACTGCGGCCGTTCGGGACGAGGCCCGATGAAGCTCATGTCTCCGTGCAGCACGTTCCACAATTGCGGAAGCTCGTCCAGACGACCCTTGCGGATGAAGCGGCCGACGCGGGTGACGCGGTCATCATCCTTGCTCGCCCAGCGGGCCACGCCGTCGCGTTCGGCATCTGTGCGCATGCTGCGGAATTTGATCAGCGGAAATACCTGGCCGTGTTCGCCGACCCGGTCTTGCCGGTAGAAGATCGGCGCGCCCCGGCCCGATTCGATCCGGATCGCCAGCGCCACCAGCAGCATGAGAGGCCATGTCACTGCCAGCACCAGCAGCGCGGCGGCGATGTCGAAGGCGCGCTTGGTCAGCCGGCGCACGGGTGAGGTGTCGAATCCATCGGAGAACACCAGCCAGGACGGATTGACCAGACTCATCTTGATCTGCCCGGATTCCCGTTCGAAGAACGCGGCCAGCTCCGTGACGATCACGCCGCTCTGTTTGCATTCCAGCAGTTCAGCCATCGGCAAACCGCCGCGGCGATCATCCGGCCCGACCACCAGCTCGTCGACCTGCATCAGCCGGGTCCATTCGCGGAATGGCCGATCCGGGCGCAACACCATGTTCTGCGGCACCGCGATGGGCTCGTCGCCCATCGGCACATAACCGATCACGCGGAACCCGCGCGAATCCGAGCGCCGGCGCATGCGCTGCGAAATCAGCGCAGCGCGATGGCCCGCGCCCAGCACCACCACGCGGCGCTTGAACAGCTCGGCATCCACTACCTGCAGGAACAACATGCGGAATGCCGTTACCGCCACGAAGCCGGTAACCAGCGCAAGTCCCAACACACCGCGGCCGATGTAGGTTGCCGGAATGCCGTAGTAGAGGATCAGCAGCGAAACGCCGCCCATCGCGAAACCCAGCGCCTGGCGGACCAGCAGCCCACGCCAATTGGCGCGCAATTGATTCTGATAAAGCCCGAGCGCAGCCATGCCGAGCACGATCATCAGCGCAACCAGCAAGGCACGCAGACGCAGAGCGTGGCCAAAAGCGACCTGATATCCAGGATCGTTCCAGAAGCGCAGGTGCACCGCGAAGAAAACGCAGGCAAACAGCAACAGGAATTCGCAACCGGCAAGCAGCAACTGCCAGCGCAAGGCTCGTTGTCTCAACAGCCTGAACACCACGCGACTCCCGTCCGTCTCCACGCCATTACGGCGCAGATGTGTTTCGATTCGATGAAGGGCCGTGCCTCGCGCGGAATCGGCAATTGAAATCCCGCACGGCAAGATCCGAAGCAGGATCCATGCCGGAGCATCCGCGGCGCCATCCGCCAAATGACGTTTGCGGGCGCTCAGGATATCGGCTGGCGCGTGCGCGCCGGCGCGGCTCAATTATTTGAAGATGGTGTTTTTGGCTGCGTTGGCGATGCGGACCACACTTGGCATTCCCTACCTCCAGTGCCCCTCTGGCTCACGTTCTTCGCCGCAGGACGTCCATTGTCTCTCTTCCGCAAACATTTTGAAACGGCCAGCGACCGAAATCCATGTAGGTGCCGCCCTACGCCGGCGCATGGAACGCGGCGGTATTCTCGCGGTCAGAGCTGGCACGTATCATGACGGGTCCCCGTCGAGCCCCAAGGCGCATCCAGCATGTGTGGAATCGTTGCCGCCGCTGCCCAGCGCGATGTAGTGCCGATCCTGATCGCCGGGTTGAAGGCGCTCGAATACCGCGGTTACGACTCAGCCGGCCTGTGCGTGCTCGACGGCGCCGGACTGGAACGCCTGCGCATGCCCGGCAAGGTGCGCGAGCTGGAAACGCTGTACCGCTCGCAGCCGGTGGCCGGCCACACCGGCATCGCGCATACGCGCTGGGCGACCCACGGGGTTCCCAACGAACTCAACGCGCATCCGCACGTCTCGCGCGAAGCCGTGGCCGTGGTGCACAACGGCATCATCGAGAACCATGCCGAGTTGCGCGACGAGTTGGCGCGCGACGGCTATCGGTTCGATTCGCAAACCGATACCGAGGTCATCGCTCATCTGATCCATCACCGCATGTCGCACGGCGACACTCTTCGCGAAGCCGTGATCGCCGCGACGCGGCGACTGCACGGTGCTTATGCGATCGCGGCGATTTCGCGCGAAGAACCGGGCCACGTGGTCGGCGCCCGCCGCGGCAGCCCGCTGTGCGTGGGCATCGGCATCGGCGAGCACTTCCTGGGTTCGGATGTGCAGGCGCTGATCCAGGTGACGCATCGAATCGTCTACCTCGAGGAAGGCGACGTGGTGGAGATCCGCCGCGAGGCGATGCAGGTGTACGCCGCGGACGGCAATGAGGTAACGCGGCCTGTGCGCGACAGCGAATTGTCGGCGGATGCGGTGGAACGCGGCGAATACCGCCATTACATGCTGAAGGAAATCCACGAGCAGCCGACCGCGGTGGCCAATACGCTGGAAGGCCGCATCAGCGACCACCGCGTGCTGCCCAACATTTTCGGCGTGGATGCCGACGCCCTGCTGCGCAAGGTGAAGCGCGTGCAGATCGTGGCCTGCGGCACCAGCTTTCATGCGGGTCTGGTGGCGCGCTACTGGCTGGAAGGCATTGCGGGTCTGCCATGCAATGTGGAAGTCGCCAGCGAGTATCGCTATCGCGACGTGGTGGTGCCGCCGGACACCTTGTTCGTCGCGGTTTCGCAATCCGGCGAAACCGCCGACACGCTTGCGGCGTTGCGCGAAGGCAGACAGCAGGGCTATCTCGGTTCCCTTGCTGTCTGCAACGTTCCCGAATCCAGCCTGGTGCGTGAATCGGATCTGGTGCTGATGACGCGCGCCGGTCCCGAGATCGGCGTGGCCTCGACCAAGGCCTTCACCACGCAGCTCGCCGCGCTGGCGCTGCTGGTGCTGGAACTCGCCCGGCTCTACGGAGCGGACGCGCGCAAGCTGGAAGAGTTGACCGCGGAGCTGGCGCACCTGCCGCGCGCACTGGGTGAAGCGCTGTCGATGGAGCCCGCCATCGCGCAACTCGCGCAGCAATTCGTGCACAAGCGCCATGCGCTGTTCCTCGGCCGGGGATCGCAATATCCGGTGGCGATGGAAGGCGCGCTGAAACTCAAGGAAATTTCCTACATCCACGCCGAAGCCTATCCGGCGGGCGAGCTGAAGCATGGACCACTGGCGCTGGTGGACGAAAACATGCCGGTGATCGCGGTCGCGCCCAACAATCAATTGCTGGAAAAACTGAAGTCCAATCTGGAAGAGGTGCGCGCGCGCGGCGGCGAGTTGTATGTGTTCGCCGATGCCGCCGCGGCATTGCCCGACGGCGGCAATGGCCATCTGCTGCGCGTGGCTACCGGCGGCAATCTGATCGCGCCGGCGGTGTTCACAGTGCCGCTGCAGTTGCTCGCCTATCACGTGGCCGTGCTGCGCGGCACCGATGTGGATCAGCCGAGAAATCTCGCAAAGTCCGTCACAGTGGAGTAGCAGTGATTCATTGCACTGCGAAGCCGTTGCGCGCCAGCACGGGTTTCAATGCTTCGATCCAGATCGCATAGCCTGCTCGCGACATGTGCAGGCCGTCTTCGCGGAACAGTTCAGGCCGCGGTTTTCCATTCGCACCCAGCATTTTCGTGACGACATCGACGTAGGTGATCCGTCGCTGCGTGCGCGCCCAGTTTTCGATCTCGCGATTGGCTTCGCGCATCCGCGGCCATTCCACTGCGCGCGCAATGCTTGGCTTGATCGAGATGTACGCGATCGCGACGCCCGGCAATGATCGACGTACGCACGCAACGAACCCCTCGAATTCATCCAGGACCTGCGCGGGCGTGTCGCCTTCGTCGATATCGTTGTCGCCGGCGTATAGCACGATCAGTCGCGGGTGATACGGCACGATGATCCGATCCGCGTAGTAAGTGCTGTCGGCGATCGCGGAGCCGCCGAAGCCGCGGTTGATCACCGGCACGCCGGGAAAATCCCGCGCCAATGTCGCCCACATGCGGATCGAGGAACTGCCCACGAACAGCACACCGTGTTGCGGCGGCGGGTGCACGCAGTCGTTGGCGACCAGCGTATCGATTTCCGCCCGCCAATGTTGCGGCGGCGGCGGACGGGCTTGCACGCCGCTGCTGACCAGCAACAACAAGACGATCACGAACCATGCGTTGGGTGAGCTAGGTTTCGCCATTCGCGCTTCGCTGCTGCGTCGAGTCCAATAGAAAGCTCGAGGTTACGATACACCTTCGCCACCGGAGTCGCCGCCTCATGCTCGCGCTTTCGCCGATGGGCACTCGCAGGCCGGATTGCTGCGCGGTTGACCGGACGATCGCGGCCATCCGTCGCGCAGTGCGCATCACCCTGCCGGGACTGCTGCTTGCCGCATCGATTCCATCGATCTCGTTTGCGGCGGCAGAATCGCGGATCACGATCGGCAATACCGATAATCGAATCGTCGTGGAGGCTGGCGCAGCGGCGCCGCGCGTGTTGCGCTTGACCCGCGGCGGTGATGAAGACTGGATCGGTGCAGGCGATGCGCAATTGATCGATACCGCGATCGTGGACGGCAAGACCGTTGCGTTGCACTGGCGCTTCGATTCCGATCGCAGCCGCGTGGGCAAGACTCACACGAGCCTGGTTTACGTCACGCACGATCCCGATTTGCGCCTGCGCTGGACCTGGCAGGCGAGATCGGCGCACGGACCGATCGAGCACACGATCTTCATCGAGAATCGCAGCGCACACGAGGTGCAGATTCCGCTGCAGGACAGTTTCGATTTCCGCTGGCAGGTGGACGCGCGGCGGCCGTTGCAGCAGATGTGGATCGACAAGGGCGCTGGCGAGGCGCCGCCGGTCGGCACGCATATGGTTTCGGTGCCGGATGGCTACGACTGGCGAGGGCGATCCAGCACCTTTGCGCACCCGCGCGCGGGACAGTCGCGCGAGATCATTCCATATTTTCTGGTGCGTGCAACGGACGCGAAGACGAGCGGGTGGTACGTCGGCGTGGAGTTCAGCGGGCGCGTCGCGCTGACGCTGCAGCGGCACGGCGACGAACTCACGGGCGCAGTCGGACTCGATCCGCAACCCGGACCGTTTCGCACTCGCATAGCACCGCACGCGACGTTCGCCACGCCCACGGTGTTCGTCGGAGCCGGCAATGGCGACCTCGACGATACCGGCAATACCTTGCGGCGTTGGGTGCGCGCGGTGTTGAACGACCCAGCCACATTGCGCGATCCGCACTATCCGCTGGTCACCAACAACAGTTGGGGCAGCGCGATGGCGATCGATGAAAAGCAGGCGCAGCACATGATCGCCGACGCGAGCGCGCTGGGCTTCGAAATGTTTCACCTCGATGCGGGCTGGTTCCGCGCGGTGGGCGACTGGCGCCCGGATCCGAAGAAATTTCCGCACGGACTTGCTGCGCTCGCCGACGATGCGCACCGGCGTGGCATGAAGTTCGGACTGTGGGCGGCATGGAGCGAAGCCGGCGACAGCAGCGCCAAGGGCGCGCTGAACGCCGACGATCCACGCGTGCGCGACTGGCTGACCACGGACCCGCCGGCGAATTGGAAGTCCCGTGATTTCAAGGGCATCACCGTCGATCTCGGCGTGCCGGAGGCTCAAGCGTGGGCGGCGCGCGAAACCGAGCGTATCGTGCGCGACTACCGCGTCGACATGCTCGAACACGACGGCTATGTCGTGGCCCAGGGCTGCGACCGCGAAGATCATCCGCATCTGCCGATCGATCCGGCGAAAACGCATCGGTATCACGACGATGATTTCCTCTGGATCGACAGCAGCAATTCCAGCGACGTCAGCCTGCACGCGACGCGCGCCTACTACGCCATCCAGTCCGGATTGAAGCGCCGGCATCCCGGTCTGTTGCTTGAGATCTGCAACGACGGCGGACGCATGGTCGATTTCGGCAGCGCCGCGCACGGCGATTATTTCTCGATCGTGGATGCGTACGATCCCGTGTCCAATCGCAAGGCGTTCTACGACGCCAGCCACGTGTTACCGCCGGCGATGCTGGAGACCTACGTCATGGCGGTCCCCGCGCCGCGCATCGAGAACTTCCGCTACATGCTCCGCAGCGGCATGCTGGGCTGGTTCACGGTGATGATCGACACCAGCAAGTGGACACGCGAACAACACGCCGCGGCCGCCCGCGAGATCGCGTTCTACAAGTCGACGCTGCGCCCGCTGATTCGCGAAGCCGATCTCTATCACGTAGGTCCGCGTCCCGATGGCAAGGATTGGGACGGCATGGAATATTTCGACGCGGGACGCGGGGCCGGTGTGCTCTACGCGTTCCACGGCAATGATGCCACGCCCGCCTCTCATGCTTTCCGCCTGAAAGGCCTGCGTGCCGGCGACTGGTACAAGCTGCACTTCCGGGACGGCTCGTCGCCCGATCTCACGGCGAGCGGCGCCGAGCTGATGCACACCGGTTTCACGGTTTCGCTGCCGCTGCCCGATTCTTCGGAATTGGTGGTGATCGAGAGGATCCGGTGAGCGATTCCCGTTCCGCGAGGTGATGCGCCACACTCCTCGCCGCAGTTGCGGCGGGCGCCTCAGACGAGGAACATTCGCTCTCTGCATGGCCGCGCCCGTCCTGCAAGCTTTCGATCTTTTTCCCACGCGCATCTGGCAGGCGCGGTTGCCTGCCTTGCGTCCGCAATTCGATTCGTGGGTGCAGGCGGTAATGCGTATGCGCGCCGCGAATCCGAAACCCGCGGGGCGCACCAATCGCCAGGGCTGGAACAGCGAAGACATGAGCGTGCTGGAGCATCCGTTGTTCGCGCCGCTGCGCGACTCGGTGCGTGCCGCGTGCGCCAACGTGCTGCGCGAAATGGGCGTGCCCGAAATTCCCTTCGACCTGCAATCGTGGGTGAACCTGCACGACCGCGGCGGTTTCAATTTCCTGCACGTGCACGAAGGCTGCCTGCTGTCGGGTTCGTTCTATCTGCAGGTGCCGCCGGGCTCCGGCAAGTTCGTGTTCCGCGATCCGCGTCCGGGCGTGGTGCTGGGCTATGTCAAGGGCGCGGTGCCGAATGGCTACAGCGACATCCGCCTGACACCGGAAGCCGGACTGCTGGTGTTGTTTCCGTGCTGGATGGAACACTTCGTCGAGCCGCACGACAACGATGTTCCGCGCATCACCATCGCGTTCAATGCGGTACTCGGTACGTGAACATGCGTATCCGCGTCGAATCGATTGCTTCGCTCCTGCTCGTCGTCGCGCTGCTGGCGCCGTGGTGTGCCTGTGCGACGACCATGGTGCGCGCCGGCAATGCACGTTTCGAATTCCTGACGCCGACGCTGGTGAGGATGGAATACGCGCCGTCCGGCCGATTCGTCGATGTGCCGACTGCCATCGTCGCAAGGCGGGACTGGCCGAATGTCCAAGTGATTCAGAAGACCGAAAGCGGCTGGTTGACCGCGAGCACCGGCGCGGTGACGTTGCGTTATCGCCTGCGCTCCGGCGCTTTCACCGCGGCCAATCTCGAGGTGACCTGGACGGATCATGGTGAAACACACTCCTGGCATCCGGGACAGGTCGATGGCCGAAATCTCGGCGGACTGACCTATTCGTTGGACAACGTCAGCGCCAGGAATCTGCCCGCCGACGGCAAGGATCTGGCGAGTCCGGTCAACGACCTCATCCCTGGCATCGACGTGTTGTTACCCAGCGCGCATTCCGGACTGCTGAGCCGCAACGGCTACGCCTTCATCGACGACAGCGCCACACCGCTCTGGAACGCGAAGGCGCAATGGATCGAGCCGCGCGAACCGCACGATGGACAGGACTGGTATCTGTTCGCCTACGGCCGCGACTACCGCAAGGCGCTTCAAGAATACGCGGAACTGTGCGGGCCGATCCCGATGATCCCGCGTTATGTGTTGGGGCCGATGATCACGGATTTGAACTTCGAATATTTCCCGGGTAGCGCGCAAACGAAGACACCGGAATTCCAGCGTTACGGCGAAGAACATCTGGAAGACGAAGCGACCCGTTTCCGGCAAAACCATATCCCGCTGGACACGCTGGTGCTGGATTTCGCCTGGCACAACTACGGCTGGAACGGCGGCTACGACTGGAGCCCGTTGATTCCGCATCCCGATTCGTTGCTGAAATGGTTGCACGAACGCGGCCTCAAAGTGGAATTGAACGATCATCCGGGTTACGCCAACACGCAGGAAAACATCCTCTCCCACGATGACAGCCACGCGCCGGCGGCGCTTGAAGCGTTGGGGCAGGCGCTGCCGCCCAAGCCGTCGTTCGATCTGGATCTGTCGCAAGGCTGGCGATTCGCCCCCGATCCTCGCGATCGAGGCACGCGCGAACAGTGGTTCGCGGGCGACTACGATGATTCGAAATGGCAGCCCGTTCGTACCGACGCTTCGCCGGCCGAACAGGGTTACGGCAAGAACACGGGCGTCGTCTGGTATCGCCGCCAAGTGACTTTGCCCGCGCATTTGCCGCCGCATCTCTACCTCTATCTCAGCCAGCAAAGCCGCGATTACCAGCTCTGGATCGACGGCCGTCCGGTCGAACACAGCCGGACGCACTGGCCGCAACGGCTGACTGTCGCCGACATCGCGCCTTACGTACGCGCGGGGCAGGCGGCGCAGATCGCGCTGCGGCTGAAGCCGAGCGAATACGGCAGCGGTTTCCTGCGCGGGCTGATCGCGATCCGTGACGTGCAACCGCCGCCGCGGATCTATTTCGATCTATCCAACAAGAAGCAGGCGGAAGTTTCGATGCGCATTCTGCACGACCCGCTGCTGCGGCAAGGCGCGGACTTCTGGTGGGTGGATGGCGGCAGCGGCGCGGCGGACATGCCCGGACTGGATCCGCAGTTGTGGACCAATCGCGTGTTCTACGAAAGCACTCAGGCGACAACGGCGAAGCGCGGCTTCATCCTCGCGCGCTACGGAGGCTGGGGCAGCGAACGGTATCCGGCCTACTTCACCGGCGATACGTATTCCGAATGGCCGGTGCTGCGCTACGAAATCGCCTACAGCGTGCGCGGCGGCAACGTGCTGATCCCTTACATCAGCCACGACGTCGGCGGATTCCACGGCGGCAAGATCGATTTCGATTTGTACGCGCGCTGGCTGGAGTTCGGCGCGTTCGGTCCGATCCTGCGTCTGCACAGCGCGCACGAGAATCCGCGCGAGGGCAATCTGCGCACGCCTTGGACTTATGGCGAACGCGGTATTGCACTGGCCCGCAAGTACTTCACGCTGCACACGCAATTGATTCCTTACCTCTACACCTATGCATGGATCGCGCACGAGCAATCATTGCCTATCCTGCGGCCGTTGTATCTGCACGATCTCGATTCCGAAGAGTCGTACCGACATCCGCACGAATACTGGCTGGGCGATGCGATGCTGGTCGCGCCGGTGTTCGATGCCTCGGGCAATCGCAGGATCTATTTGCCGCCCGGCGAATGGATCGGCTTCTTCGACGGCAAGCACTACCAAAACGGCACGTTCACCGCGCACTACGCGGTTGAAGATACGCCCGTATTCGTGCGCGAGGGCGCGATCATCCCGGAACAACCGGCGGACTACGCCTGGTCCGATGAAAAGCCGCTAGAGCATCTGATCGTCAACGTGTACGGATCGGGCAACGACGCTTTCACTTTGTACGAAGACAGTGGCGATTCGCTGGATTACCAACAACATCACGCGCTCACACCGATTTCGAACACGACGGACCGCCACGGCTCTCACCGGATCGTGATCGGCCCCACGCGCGGCGCGTTCGGTGGTCAGGTGCAACGGCGCTCGTATACCGTGCTGTTGCACGGTATCGGGAAACCGGTGTCGATCGCTGTGAATGGCGAGCAGGTCGAACATTGGTCGTGGGAGGCCGGCACTGCAACGGCGTCCGTGACGGTTCCGGCGCACGGCATCCGCGATCGAATCGAGATCGAATGGCGATCGGCTGCGCCTTAGCGCTCAGGCCGGCCTGTCCGGCACCGCATCGAATGCGACGGTCAGCCGGGTCCGCTCGCTGGAAAACGGAACCGTGCCGTGCCAGAAGTACGAAGGGAACAGCACCAGCATGCCTGTGCCGGGCCGGATTTCGTATTCGGGGTGCAACGCCGGCGTCGTGACGATTCCCGGCTCGGCGAAGGTCAGCGCACCCTCCCTGCTGCGTGGATCGCTCGTCGTTTCCGGCAGATCGATGTAGCACGCGGACGAAATCCAGCCGCGCGGATGCACGTGATTCTGGTGAAAACCGTGGCTGCGCAATTTCACCGACCAGCTCCCGTTGAATCGATACGTACCGTTGTTCCGCCGTCGCAACGGGTCGGTACCGCGACCCATGCGCGTCATGTAATCGCGGATCGGAGCGTCGAAGGCCACGAACAACGCGCGGATCGCAGGATCTTCACTGCGCGTCAGGTCTTCGGTGGTCTCGGTTCCATGGCGCAGCGATTGGAACAACAGCGGATGCAGATACCGTGCATGCAGCGCTTCCAGGCTGCTCTTCAAATCGCGGAGAAAATCGCCAAGATTGCGCCATTGCGGCGGCGTCTCGAGCCGATACGGCACAACCAGGTTGCGGTAATCGCACAGCCGCGCATAACGTTCGTCGCCCAGCATCCGCCACGCGGTGGTCTGCAACGCGATCAGATATTGATCGTCCTTCGTCTCGCTCAGCAACGTTTCGCACGCGGGCAGCGCGGCTTGCGCATCACCAATGCCGAGCAGCGCGGCCACCTGCAGTTTTAGCGCGGGCACATCACCCGGCACGATGCGCAACGCGCGCTGCGCGAGCTCCAGTGCGGCCCGTGGATCGAATTCCAGTGCGGAGAGGCCGGCGCGCACCAACAACGCGGGCGGGGATTGCGGCCGCCCGATCCGCGGAACGAGGCACGCGTATGCAGCGCGCGGATCGCCCGCGCCCTGCAGCACGGCGGCCTTCGCGGCCCACAACGCGTCGTTGTTGGAAAAGGTGCGCAGCGCCTGATCGAGCATTGCTGTCGCTTCCGCGCTGTCGCCGCTGCGCATCCACACCAGTTTCGCAAGATCGTTGTGCGCCTCCAGGTGCTGCGGTTCCAGCCGCAGGCAATCGCACAGCGCGGCCTCGGCGCGCTGGAATTCGCCCAATTCGATCAAGCTCCGCGCCTGCGTGTAGCTCAACCCCGCTGTTGGATGACCTCGCTTCAACGCACGTGTCGCGACACGTTCTGCCTCTTCGTGCTGACCGGACGCCTGCAACGCGACCGCCAGCGCGTGTGCGGCGGCGACGTTATCCGGAGAAGCCATGTGTATGCGCTGATAGAACGCAACGGCCTCGTCCTTGCGGCCGAGCGCGGCCAAGGCGGTCACGTTCTGGGCCGCCAGCTCCGGTGCGGCGTCGCCGTTGGCGCAGAAAGGCGCGACGGCCGCGAGTGCCTGCGCCGGCCGCTGCGAGTCGTTGTAAAAGCGGGCCAGCACCAACGCCGCACGTGGATCGGCAGCGGTTCCGCCGGCGGCGCGCTGCAGGAATTGTTCGGCTTCGGAGTGTTTGCCGCTGTTGAGCAGCAGCTCGCCCAGCATCGTCAGCGTGGGCGTCCAACCGGGATCGAGCGCAATCGCGTCGCGCAGAACCCGCTCCGCTCCTGCGGCGTCACCCAGCGCCAGCCGGGTGCCGGCCAGCAGGCGCCGCGCCTCGGCGAAGCGGGGATTTTCTTCGATGACGCGTTCGAGTTGCTCGAGCGCGGTACGGAAATCACCGGATCGCAGCAAACCCTCGATCCGCCGCATCGCATCGATGGGCGCCTGGGAAATCATGCGCAAAGATCATAGCGCCCGACGCCGCAATCGCGGTGTGCCATCGGCATTCCGCTCAACGGTAATGTCGTAGCGCCGGCCGCGAAATATCACATTCTTCAATGTCAGCGATTTCCAGCCGGCAGGCAGTACCGGTGGGTAGGCTTCGACCAAGCCGTTCTCCTCGATGCGCAATCCGGTGAGCCCGAAGACGAGGCTCTGCACGAAACCAGCGGAACCGGTGAGGAAATAACCGGTATTGTTGTGCGGCGTTTCGGTGCGCACGTCGAACGGGGCTTTAAGCATGTCTTCGCTGATATTCGCTTGCAGCCAGCGCGTCGTTTCGCCGACGTCGCCGAGTGCTGCGGCGGCGATCGAGAGCGGGGCGAGTCCCATGCTGGGCGGTATCTTGCCGGATCGCTCGAGCGGCGCGGCTTCGGTCGCGTAGTCGTTACGGCGCACGGCTTCGTTCATCTCCAGATCGAGCGACGGAAACACCAGGAAGGCCAGATCGCTGTCGTGCGGATCGTGCAATTTCTCGTCCGGATCGAGGGCGAGATGATGCTGGTTCGCATCCGAGAACGGGATGTACAACCCCGCCGCGACCTCCGCCCAGCGCGGATCGGGCACCTCGCCCACAACTGTTGCCGCGGCACCGGCGATTTGCAGCGCCTTGCGTGCCGAGGCGTTGGTGAAAGTGTCGTTGTCGACGTGCGCGTAAGGCTCCATCACCGAGACGACATCGCGGATTTCGTAACGACGCTTCGCCACATCGTACGTCGCGCGGCTGACCCAGAACCGCGCGACATCGCGGATCACCGGCCAGCCATCCTGGCGCAGCCATTGGAGATCGTGCGTCGCCAGCCAGTATTGCCACTGCGCGATGGCGATGTCGGCATTGACATGGATCTCGCCGATGCTTAGCCGGTGCGCCGCGTACAGGATCTGTTCGCTGCCGTTGTCGGGATCGGCTTCCCAGGGATATTTGGCGCCGGCGAGTCCCGCCTCGCGCGCGCGTTGCTGCGCGGCGGGCAGCGTGCGATCGCGAAACATCACGATCGAACGTGCGCGCTGCGGGTGGAACAACAGCAGCGCCGGAAACAGCCAGGTATCGCTGTCCCAGAACACGTGGCCGACGTAGCCGGTGGTCAAGGCGCAGGCGCCGACACCCCACGAAACATCCGGTGCGACATTGGACAACAGGTAATACAGATCCGCATGCACCGCGAGCTGCGCTTGCGGGTCGCCGTCGATGCGGATGTCCGATTGCCACAGCTTCGCCCATACCGCGCGTTGCGCATCGAGCAATGCATCGAAACCGCTGTGGCGCGCCGACTCGGCCAGCGCGAGATCGAACTTTGCATCGCCGCCCCAACCTTCGCGCGAAATCGCGATGTATTTTGCGAACGTGTAGGTCCGGCCTTTCCGCACCTGCACGCGCAGATTCAGGGCCAGGCGATATTCGTTGCGATCGAGTTTTGCTTCGACCGGACGCATGCCGTCGGGCAGTTGCACCGTCACGGCTTCGCCCATGCGGGCGCCGTGGGTGGCTCTGCCGTCCAGCCACAATGTCAATTTCGAGGCGTCGCCGCCGGCGTCGAGTATCCGCGTGTCGCCGCGATACCAGATCGCAGCGCGGTCGGCTTCAGCCGGTGGCTCCGGTTTCAAATCCAGACCGTGCGCTTCGAGCGCCTGACGGAAGCGATCACCCGACAGACCGGTGTCGCCCGGCAATGTGGCGAGCGGAAGACGCGGTTGATACGGCGCCCACAACGCCAGTGGAAACGACAGATCGATCACGCCGTCGAATTCCGGCGTGATTGTCATCCGCGCGGCAGCGAGATGGGGCGCCGCTTCGCTGACCAAGCTGATCACTTCGATGCGGGTCGCCTTGCCGTGCTCGACGTAGCGATAGTTCGTCGTCAGCGTCGCGTCGTGCAGGTTGAGGATCTGGCTGTAGTTCTGAAACGTGGCAGGTTCCAGAGCGGCCTGGTTCAACCAGGCGCCGTCGGCTCCCGCGCGAAAATCGATGCCGCTCCAGCCGGGGATCGCGGCGGGGCGCGCGATGTCGTCCTTGCCGTAGTCCATCAACGCGACCACGTACGACAAATTGCTCTCGGTACCGCGCGGCGAGGTGAAGGTCGAAAGATAGCCGTTGGCCAGTTCACCCGGGAAATACGAGTCGAAATTCTTCGCGGTGGCGGTGAGCAGAAAACTCGAATCCGTTGCGCCGGCAGCGACCGGCGCGAGGCATGTCAGCGCCAGCAGGATCAAAACCTGAAATTTGATCATCGGGTGTTTCATGAAAGCCCTTCTTTTCGTCATTCCGGGGCCGCCGCGGCTTCATCGCGGCGGAACCCGGAATCCAGTTTGAGGGCATCAGGAAAAGCAAAAGCTGGATTCCGGGTTACGCGCTCCGCGCGTCCCCGGAATGACGACAAAACACATCAGCATCTCCAAGTGACAGCTCGTATTCCACCGCGCCTCACTCCTCCTTGCGGGTCAACACGGTCTTGCCGTCGGCGCCCCGACCGATGGTGAGGTCGTAGTGCTTGCCGCGAAAAGTAACGTTCTTCAAAGTCACCGATTTCCACGCCGGCGGCAGCACGGGTGCGTATGCCTGATCCAGCCCCTTGTCATCGATGCGCAATCCGCTCAGGCCGTAGATGAAACTCTGCACGTAGCCCGCCGAAGTCGCGAGGATGTAGCCCGCGTTGTTGGTCGCGGTTTCGGTGCGCACGTTGAACGGGCCTTTAAGGAATCCGACCAGGTTGCGGTCGATCCAGTCGCCGGCGGCCCTGGCATCGCCCAGCTCGGCGGCGCCGACCGTGAGCATCACCATCATCATCTCGTTGGGGTTGTCGCCGTGCGCCTTCAGCTCGTGCAACTGGAAATCGAAATCGTTGCGGCGCACCTGCGGCGTCATCTGCAGGTCGAGATTGGGATACATCAACCATGCGAGCGACGAACCCATCCAGGTGATCTTGTCGTGCGGCACGGAAGGATCGAAGTCGTAATGCCGCTGGTTTTTCTCGTCGAACGGGATGTACATCTTCGATGCGATCTCGTTCCACTGCGGATCGGGCTGCGCACCGACCAGCGCCGCCGCCCTGGTTGCGATCTCCAGCGCCTTGCGCGCCGCGGCGTTGGTGAACGAGTCGTTCGGCACGTCGTCGTAGGCTTCATCGGGCGAAGTGACGTGCAGGATTTCGTAGCGACCCTTCGCCTTGTCCCAGGTCACGCGACTTTTCCAGAACGTCGCAATGCCTTCGATCACCGGCCAGCCGTATTGTTTCAACCAGTTCAGATCGCCGGTCGCGAGGTAGTACTGCCACTGCGCGATGGCGATGTCGGCGTTGACGTGGATCTCGCGGAACACGCCGTAGGCGAAATACGGCGTCACGTCGACGCCTTTTTGCGGATCGGATTCCCACGGATACATCAGTCCCTTCGCACCGTATTGTTTGGCGCGCTCGCGCGCGCCCTGCATGGTGCGATGCCGGAACATCACGATCGATTTCGCGCGCTCGGGATGCAGCAGCAGCAGCGCGGGAAACACCCAGGAGTCGGAATCCCAGAACACGTGCCCGGCGTAGTTCGGCGTCAGCGCGCAGGCGCCCATCGCCCACGAGGTGCCGACGGTGGTGTTGGACAACAGGTAATAGAGATCCGAATGCAGCGCGCGTTGTACCGCCTCATCGTGGTCGATCACGATGTCGGCTTTCCACAGCTCGTGCCACGCCGCGACGTGGCGCGCAAGCAATTTGTCGAAACCGGTCTTGCGCGCCCGCAGGGCCAACGCCCTGTCGTCTTGCGCGTTGCCGCCCCAGTTCTGACGCGATGCAGCGATGTATTTGGTGAAGGTGTAGTGCTCGCCCTTGCGCACGTCGGCGATCAGATTCAACGACAACTTGTCGGACGTTTTCTCAAGCTTCACGCTTTCGATTTTCAGACCCTTGGGCAGTTCGATCGCCGCAGCCTCTGCCATCGCCGGGCCGTTCACGGCCTGGCCATCGAGCCACAAAGTCAATTCCTTCGCGTCGCCGCCGTCGTCGATGATGCGCACCGTGCCGGGATACCAGACCGGCGCGCGGTCAGGCGTGGGAACGGGTTTGTCGTTGAGGTTCTGCCCGCTGGCGATCACCGCGTCGATCATCTGGTCGCCGGTCAGACTCGCGATCGGAAAGCGCGGCTGGTGTCCGGACCACAGGCGGAACGGAAAGCTGAGTTGCACGGTGCCGTCGAATTGCGGCGTGATCGAGAACCGTGTCGCGGCGAGATGCGGATCGGCCTGGCTGACGAAGGTGAAGACATTCACGTCCGTCGCCTTGTTGCCGTAGGTGAAACGATAGGTGGTCGTCAGCGTGCCGTCGTGCATGTCCAGCGCCTGCGAATAGCCGGCGAAGATCTCCGGATCGAGACGCGTCGAATTCAGCCAACCCGCCCCGGCGTTGTAGTCGATCTCGCTCCAGCCGGGGATCGCCGCGGGACGCGAAATGTCGCCGTTCGTGTAATCCATCAGGGCGACCATGTACGCGCGGTCGGGCTCGGTGCCGCGCACCGAAGTCATGGTGGAAAAATAGCCGTTGGCAAGATAGGACGGGAAATAGGAACTGAAGTCCTTCGACGTGGCGGTCAGAAGGAAACTCGGATCACTCGTGCAATAGCCGGCTGCCGGTGCGCCGACCGCCAGTATGAACGCAAGAAAAATTCCGAATGCGCGTAGCTTCATTGCGATGCTCCCGGGCGCGCGTGACCGGCAGCGCGACGGCACCCGCGAGCCGCACTCAGGGTGCGGCTGCGGATGTCGCTGATTTGCAAAGCACCGGGTGTTCGCAACCGCACCTCAGAACTGGTACTTGGCCTGCACGTACACCTCGCGCCCGAACAGCGGGCGCGCCATGATCACGCCGCCGATGCCGGTGTTGACGCCGAACACGCGCGAGTTGCCTTCGGTCAGACCCAGTTCGTTGGTGAGATTGGTGCCCTGCAGGCGGAACTGCCAGTTCTCGCCGACGTCGGCGATGATGCCGCCGTCCAGCGTGTGATACGTGCCCAGCGGCTGCAGGCCCGACTGATCCTGGTAATGCTGGCCGACGTAGGTGTAGGTCAGGAAACCCGTGAGGCTGCCCCACGTGGTCGGCAGGGTGTAGCTCGGGGTGAACATGTAGCGGATCTTGGGCTGGCGCTGCAGCGGCGCACCGGTAATGCTGATGCACTGCGTGTTGCCGTTGATGTCGGTGTACTCGGCGCAACCGTTGAAGTGCGAGTAGTGGCCGTCCATGTAGGCGCCGATCAGCGCGAATCTCAGGTTGTCGATCGGCGACCACGTGACGTTCAGATCGAGACCCTTGGAATCGGAACCATAGGTCGAGATCTTCCCGATCGGCCGTCCGTTGGTATCGGTTTCCTGGTACTGCAAGCCGGTGAACAAGCGGTGATAGACGCTCAAGTCCACGAAAAGGACCTTCGACTGATACTTGAAGCCGGCTTCCATGTTCTCGATCTTCTGCATCGGCGCGAAGTCGCCGCCGGCGCCGCGGATGCCGTTGTCGAAGTCGTCGAAATGTCCGCCGGTGTTGGCGCGCACGTAGGCGCTCATGTGCGGCGTGATTTCATAGTTCACGCCAGCCGTGAACGACGGGTGGGTCTTGTTGTAGTCCTCCATGTCCCAGGTGCCGTTGCAGACCGGCGTGGCGTTGTCGTACAGCGTGTTCGGATTGCCGTCCAGATCGACGTTGGAGCGGTTGCAGGTGCGCTGGTGGACGTCGATATTCTCGACGCGGCCGGCGGCTTCGATCAGCCACGGCCCGATCTTCCACGAGTCGGCGAGATAGAAAGCCTTGTTGGTGCCGGTGCCGGCCTCGACGATGTTGAAGTTGCCGTTGAAGTTCCAGAAGCCCTGCGGATTCGCGATCACGTAAGTCTGGCCGCCCTGCGTGTAGGTCAATCCGATCGGCTGCGTGTTGGGCTGATTGAGCATCAGCATGTTGTTGCCCAGCGACCAGTTGTCGTGGTCGGTGTAACGCG